>CAZINR010000007.1:0-20488 GCA_964540655.1 uncultured archaeon
TCGTGGTTGTTGAGGTAGCCGAACAGCTGGCCTCTTATGTAGCGCTCGGCGGATTCGATCATGTCGAGTATGTCGCCGACATGGACCCCCTCTGCCTGGCGCCTCAGGATTGACGTCTTCAGGTTCCTCAGCACTTCAAGAAGCCCGTTCAGCTCGCTCTTTAGTATCTCGAATTCCCTGAACTCGGGAGCCTCCTTCAGGGGCTGGACATCCAAGTATATGGTCTTTCTGAGGACCTGGAAGCCTTCGGACCGGAGTATGAGGTTGTACCTGTACTTGCCGGGGGCCAGATTCTCGGGAATCTCCAATTCGACCACATAGTAGTCCTCGGCCCCTTCCGGCAGGAGATCAATCTTTTCGGGCTCTATGGACGTGGGTGGAACTATGCCTTCAAGATATAGGGCAAGGTTCGGCACGTCCGAGTCGCCTATGTTCTCGACTATGAACGCCATCATCCTGGTCTCCCCGGGCAGGACACTTATAGATTTGGGCAGATTGAGTATCTCCAGGAGATACATGTAAGGGAGGTCAACTCCCTCGGAGACTATTTGTGAGGCTCCGCCGCCTCCGCCTCCTCCGCCGCCTCCGCCCCCGCCATCATCCTCCGGCGGATAGGATACTGTTATGGGCTCCTGGCTAGTAGTGAAGCCTTCAGGATAGGTGAGAGTTACTCTGAAATAATATGTCCCGTCCGGAGATGAAGGGAGCGTCAATGAAACTGAGCTGCGGTTAAGTGTGGAGTTTATCGTAACCTCTTCAGTATATGAATCGGTTATGTTCCCAAAGGGGTTCACAAGAGCATAGGTTATGTTGACATTCTTCGGAGATGGTGGCAAGAATTTGGTTATGTTTACCATGGCGGTGACCGGCTGGCTCACATAGCGAGTATCTTCTTCCAGAGTTATGTCTATATTGAAGGAAGGCACACTGCCCTGATAAGTATAGTCGGCGTTCTCGGCGTCGCTAGTGTCGCTCGTAGTTACGTTTTTGGCATCAGCAACTCTGGCCTTGACCCTGTAATAGAGAGGTGGGTCCTCCATCCCCAATCTGGAGCTGTCATTGGGCAGCATAGTGAAGTTATAGGCATATACCGCCTGTGTCAAAGTCCCGTACTCGAATGTAGCATTCACGTAATCTGGGCCGAATCGGGGGAACTCTTCTTCGTGGGAGGTGTTCCAATAGACTATTTTGACTGCTACCCATCCAATTTCATGGTAGCTGTTGACATCGGTCACAACAACTTGTATATGAACATCTCGAGTGTCGTTATATGTGGAAAAAGATGTGGTGGCATTGTTATGAGTCATATTGACATAATCACGATATGTAGTGATGGAGTCTATACTGGGTGGTGTGTTTGTTATGTTCACACTCATTTGGCTTTGGGCCTGTGAGCTAACGGCCAACAGCAGAGTACCAATTAAAATCGTAAACACTAACTTCAGTTCCATTCTCCCGTAATTGATGTTAAATAGATGTTTGGGTCTTTAAAAATGGGCTTGGAATCAGCCGGCCGTCGCCTGGACAGTCAGCCAACCGGAACAGGAGCCCCCCACGGACTCCGGAACCTGAAGCTTCCAGTAGGTTTCCTTGCTGGCAGCAGCGCCATCGGCGAGATTGAAGCTGCTTGAGAACGCAGGGCAGGTGTCGGCGGGGGCCGTGGTCAGCTCGCACATGCTGGCCCATGCAACACTATCCGACTCGTTGTAGTGTATCTGAGAGACATCGATTGTGCCCGAGTGACAGTCCATATCGGTGCCGTTGACTTGGATGTCTATCTGGACATTCCCGGTGTTGTTAACCTCCAAAGTCTCGTCTCCAGAGGTTTCGCCGACACTGAGAGAGCCGAAGTCCAAAAGATCAGTGACATTGAGTGAAAGCAGCTGATTGACCGTTATATCGGTCTTGTTGCCCCAGCCGCTGTCGCCTGTCGAGTTCACGGTTATGTTGCAGGTCCACTCGCCGTCGTCGGCGTGCCAAGCTACTCGGAAAGAGCAGATTATGGGAGCGTTATAACCGGATCCAGCGCCGACCGTGCAGCTGGAGTTGGTGTAGTGGTCGTCGTTGTCGTCGGCGGAGGAGTGGGCGGCCGGGGCTATGAACAATGTGGCGTTGGCCTCGTCCACGTCCTGCCACCCGTTCTGGTCGGTGGCGGTGGCGTTGCACCAGACCGTCTTGTATCCTTCAGCTATCAGATTGACGGGGTCGGTCGCCTGGAGGGAGTGGACTTCCAGGGTGGCCTCGGCCACGGTGAAGTTGCCGGACGGGCTGCCCCAGCCGCTGACGTTGAAGATTGCCGGGTCCGCGTCGAGGTCGGTGTATGCGTGGCAGCTGGGGTCCGTGCCGGAGTCGCAGGTGACTCCGTTGCGCTTCACGACCGGATTGACGAAGCCCCACTCATCCAGCTCGTAGAGGGTGATGTTGGCCTCGGAGTTGATTTGTCCGAGGGAGAAGGCGGAGGTGTTGACGAAGGCGGTGTTGTTGTTTATGAGGATGTTCTTGGATGTTGCATCCACCGTCCCGAAGGTGAGGTTGCCCTTGAGCGTGAGGTTCTTGAGGAAGCCGCTGTCGGAGGTGTTGGTCCAGTTTATGATGCCGTGGGCGTTGGAGTAGGTGAAATAATTGACGTAGGAATCGCCTGTGTCGTCGTATATCATGTATTCTGTGTTGCCGGTGGCGTTGAGGTTGGTGAAGGTGCTGTTATCCACACTACTCTCAATCCCCAACATACTTTTCTCCCCGGTTCCCGCCAGCACCGTATTGTTGTAGACCGTGAAGTTCGTGAATGTGCTGTTTTCCGCCGGACCATACAAGCCGAGGATGCCGCCGCCCCTTATGCCGAACTCGCCGGAAGCGGAAGTTGCGGTGTTGTTGTATATGGTCGCGTTCAGGAAGGTATTAGTGTCGGAGTCCTGTATGCCTATCAACAGGCCGCCCTGCACCGCATCTGCTGCTGCCGTGGTCTCGGGGGTGTTGTTGGCTATCGTCAGATGGGTGAAGACATTATTATTGGCTTTGTTGGACTGACCGTATATGCCCAACACCAGGCCGCCATTAGGGTCGGATGAGACAGTTACGTTGTTGCCGTCGAGAGTGATTGTGCTGAATGTCAGGTTGTCCGGCCCACTGAATATGCCGAGGATGCCGCCGCCTTTGAGGACAGCCGCGTCAACCGTGTTCCTCCTCATGGCAATAGAGCTGAAAGTGGCGTTGTTGAAGTTCCTCACGCCCAGGATGCCGCCGCCGTTGATTGTCAGGGTGCCGGCGTCGGAGACGGTGTTGTTCTCGAAGACGATGTTGGTGAAGGAATGGTGCTTGCAGCCACCTGGTGGGCTGCAGCCGGTAACTCCGACCATTCCGCCGCCGTTGATTGTTACCGTTCCCGACATGGAGAGAGAGTTGTTCTCGAAGGTCGCATCAGTGAAGCTATTGTTGCGGATATCGGCCTCGCCGCTGCTTATCCCGAGCATGGAGCCTCCGTCGAAGCCGTTGCCGTCTGACACGGCGTTACTCTTGAAGTCGAGGTTCGAGAACGTGTTGTTGGAGCACTTGAAATACAGGCCCATTATGAGTCCGCCATAGAAAAATGAACCCGCAGACGCGGAATTGTTGGTGAATACTACTGTAGCCAGGGTGTTGTTATTAACCTCATTGCGCAGGCCGAGGATGCCGCCGCCGTAGATGTAGCCGTCTGCCGAGGCCGTGTTGTTAGTGAAGGTGAGGCCTGTGAGTGTATTGTTGTCGGCGCCCGTGTAAAGGCCGAGGATGCCGCCGCCTGAGATGGTGCCGCTTGCAGAAACGGAGTTGTTGGTGAGGGTGACGGTTGTGAAGGTGTTGTTGTCCGCGCCTGTGTAAAGTCCCAAGATGCCGCCGCCGTAGATAGAACCGCCGGTATTCCGCGCTGTGTTGTTATGGAGGGTTGTCGTAGTGAACTCATTCCCGTGGGAAGTCCGCAGGCCGAGGATGCCGCCGCCGTTGAAATCAAGAGCCGACGCGACCGTGTTATTACTTAGGACCGTGTTGCTGAAAGTGTTCAGGTCTGAGTGGGAGAGTACCAGTATCGCGCCTCCGTCGTAAATGCTCGCGGATGGCGTTGCCGAACTCCCACCAATGGTGACAGAGGAGAATGTGTTGTTATCTGAGGAGCGCAAGGAGAGCACGCCCCCATAGAGGTCATTGGAGCAGCTTACGCTGCCGTTCCGGAGGGTGGTGTTGGTGAACGTGTTGTTTTTAGACGAATTCAGGGCTATGACGCCCCCGTACAGGTCATTTGCGCCGGAAACGCTACCGTTCCAGATAGTGGTGTTCTCGAAGGTGCTGTTGTGCGAGATGTTCAGGCAGATGTCGGAGCTTATGAGGCCTGCGTTGTCCTTGAAGCCGTGGTTGTAGAAGGCATTGTCCTCGCTGCCGTAGACGTAGAATCCGGCATAATCGCCGTTGTTCTCATAAAGCGTGTTGTTTTCGAAAGAGCTGCTGTTGGTGCTGTAGGCGTGGATTGCGCGGGTGAAGTTGGTTATCCGGCAGTTGCGGAGGGTGAAGTCCTGGACGCCGGTTGAGTTCACGCCGTAGCCGGCCTGGTTGCCCGTTATTATGTGCGCGCCGCAGTCGAGGGTGACGTCGTCCGCCGTGACGTTGAAGCAGGTCGTGGCGGCCTCCACGTCCGCGCTGAGGCTGTACTCGCCGGCTGCGTTGAGGTTCGCGCAGTCGCTGAGGACTCCGGGGTTCTCGCCTATCGTGTAGTTGCTCCACGCGCTCACGCTGAAGATTACCGGGTCCGCGTCGAGAGAGGTGTAAGCCGTGCAGACTGGGAAGGTGGTCTCGTCGCACAGCTCTCCGTTGCGCAGGATTACGCGGTTGCTTATGCTCCACTCGTCCAGCTCGTAGAGGGTGATGTTGGCCGTGGAGTTTATGCCGTCGTAGGGGGAGGTGAAGGCGGGAGCGAGATATGCAGTGTTGTTGCCGATGATGATATTGTGCGCGCTGGAGTCGCTCTGGCCGAAGGTGAGGTCGCCCTTGGTGCTGAGGTCCTGGTGGAAGGCCGTGGACGTCCAGTTTATGATTCCGTGGCTGTTCCGGTAGTGGAAATAGTTGGTGTCCCCAGCTCCGCTCAGGTCGTTGATTTCGGTGTTGTAGGCTCCTGAGAAGGTGTTGTTCCAGAAGGTGTTTCCGCTACCGGAGGCGATGTAGAGGGAGTAGTTGCTGGTGGTGTCGCTGTTGTTCCAGAAATGGCCATAATCGGCGCCGGAGAGATATATCCCGGCAGACCTTGAGTTTGTTGCCGACATACTGAGCGTGTTGCCACTGAAATTGAGATAGTCTACGCTGTCCAGGAAAGCGCCGTATGCGGTGAGATCGGAGGTTGTGGCTAAGGAGGTCACGCTGAGATAGTTGTCGGAGACGTTGTTGGAGTTCATGGTCCCATCGTTTGACAGGTATAGGCCGTAAGAGTACGAGCTGCTGAACGCGCCGTATATGTCGGAGAAAAAGTTGTCGGAGATTGTGTTGGAGTTCATGGTCCCTGAGTTATATATGGATACTCCGGTGGGGTTTGCCCCGGACACGGAGATTGCGTTTTCGGAGATTGTGTTGGAGTTCATGGTCCCTGAGCAGGATATTTCAATCCCGTAGGTCCACCCGTCAGCCTCATACGCGCTTGAACTGGAGCTGAAGTCGTTGTCGGAGATTGTGTTGGAGTTTGAGATGCCGTCGTTGCTTATATAGATATAGACTCCATAGGCATAGGCGTCCGAGTCGACAGAGGAGGTCAGGGTGTTGTTGGTGATGTTGTTGCTTCCGGCCGTCCTTCCCGAATTGATGTAGATGTAAACCGCGTAAGAGTATTCGGTAGAGCCGGTTTTGGTCCAGTCGATCGAGTTGTTTTTGATATCGACTGAGTCGGAGTCCGTCAAGTGGACGGCATGCGTCTCCGCACCGAAGCTCGAAGTCATGTTGTTGTTGGAGATCTTTGAGTCGTTGATGCGATTGAAGCTCACGCCGCGCTTGAAGCTGTCTATGTCGCCGAAGTCCCTCACCGTGACGTTCAGCCGCGCCTTGGCATGGACGCCGTAGTCGCTCCCCGAGCCGTCGCCGGTCATGCCGTAGCTGGAGCCGTCGACAATTGTGTCGTCCGTCGTGATGTTTATCCCGTGGCCGGTGAATGTGGAGTCGCCGTGGAGATAAGCAGTCATGCCTTCGGCGTTCATCTCCACGCCCACTGCTCCCTCAAAGGTGCCGCCCAGCTTGTTGCCGTCGCTCGTGGTCCCCACGTAGGCGCCCAGCTGGTCGCTGTGATAGGCGTTGCCGGTGATGTTGTTGCCGTCGGAGCCGAGGAGGTAGACGTCTGCGGCCCTGGCGCTGGATGCCGTTGCGGTTATCGAGTTGTTGGTTATGTTGAAGTCGTCGGCGCCGATTAGCCCTATGCCCGCGCTGCTGACTGACGAGCCGCCGTCGTTGGAAGAGACCGCCCGGATGGTGTTGTTCTCTATGACGTTTGAGGTCGGCGAGTTGCCCGCCTCTATGCCGTAGGCGGTGGCGGTGCTCACGTCGTCGATGTTTATCCGGTTGTCCCGGACTGTGGTCGACTCGGCTCCCGACAGGTATATGCCCCGGCCGTACGACACTGCCTCGGTGACCGTGATGCTGTTGTTCTGGATGTTGTTGGAGCTGGAGGTGCCCCATAGATAGACGCCGCCTGCGTCGTATGTGGCCGTCAGCACTATGGTGTTGTTGGTGATGTTGTTGCCCGTCCCGGAGTTGGACCCCACGCCGTAGGTGTCCCCGATTGCCCCGGTGTGCGTAAGCGACATTGTGTTGTTCGTCACGTTCACGGAGTCGGAGCTGTCCATGTATATGCCATAGACGTTGCTGCCTGCGGAGATTTCGGAGGTGAAGGTGCTGTTGGCTATGAGCGAGTCGTCGACGTCGTTGAAGTAGACGCCGATGTGCCAGGTGTTGATGTCCGCGAAGTTCTTGACCGTGACGTTGGTGAGGCTCCCCGTCGCGTTCACGCAGTAGTCGCCCTCGCCGCCGTCGCCGGTGACGGTGTGGCCGGCTGCGTTGAGCGTGACGCCGCTTGCCGTGATGTTGAAGCAAGTGTGGTCTGTGACGATGTTGGATACAATCGTGTACTCGGTGTCGGCCTGGTCCAGCTCGGCGCAGTCCGAGAGCTCTGTGGTCGGCCCCTCGCCGATGGTGTAGTTGGACCACGCGCTCACGTTGAATATCACGGTGGCCGCGTCCAGGGCCGTGTAGTTGTGGCAGCTGGGGGTGGTGTCGTCATCGCAAACGACACCGTTCCTGAGTATGGCCGGGTTGCTGAAGCTCCACTCATCCAGCTCGTAGAGGGTGATGTTGGCCTCGGAGTTGATTTGTCCGAGGGAGAAGGCGGAGGTGTTGACGAAGGCGGTGTTGTTGTTTATGAGGATGTTCTTGGATGTTGCATCCACCGTCCCGAAGGTGAGGTTGCCCTTGAGCGTGAGGTTCTTGAGGAAGCCGCTGTCGGAGGTGTTGGTCCAGTTTATGATGCCGTGGGCGTTGGAGTAGGTGAAATAATTGACGTAGGAATCGCCTGTGTCGTCGTATATCATGTAGTCTGCGTCGCCGGTGGCGTTGAGGTTGGTGAAGGTGTTGTCGCCGCAACCACCTACAGTCTCAAGACCTATCGTGCTGTTCTCATCACCAGAATCGATTGTATTGTCGTAGATGGTAGAATTCGAGAACTGATTGCCATTAGAATCAATGAGTCCGAATATGCCACCGATGAGGAGACTGACAGAGATGTCAGTCAGTGAGATGGTTGCGTTAGTGAAGGTGTTGTTATCGGCTGCGGACAGGCCTATTGTGCCGCCAAAGTCTAGGGCGGATGCGGTGTTATTGTATAGCAGCATATGTGTGAAGGAGTTCGTGTCGGAGTCATCATACAGCCCTATAGCAAATCCTCCATCCATGAAGCTGGCAGCAGAAGCCGAATTGTTCTTAATCGAAATAGACGTCAGTACGTTATCGTCTGCAGTATCCAGGCCCAGAATCGCGCCGCCGTAGAAATCACCGTCGGATGTGGCGGTGTTGTTGTGGATGTTTATTGTAGAGAGTGAGTTGTTGTCTGCCGAATTTAAGCCTAGTATGCCGCCGCCGTAGATGTAGCCACTACCAGCAACTGAAGGGGTGTTTTTGGTGAAAGTGACTGTATTGAAGGTGTTGTTATCGGCTGCGTACAGGCCGAGTATGCCGCCGCCGTCGATGCTGCCGGTCGCCGTGACGGTGTTGTTGGCGAGGGCGAGGGTGGTGAAAGTGTTCCTGTCGGAGTAGAAGATGCCTATGATGCCGCCGCCAGTAATGCCATTGGCAGAGACGGAGTTGTTGCGGAGGGTCAGGTCGGTGAAAGTGCTGTTGTCCGCGGAAGCGGTGCCTTTATGGAGGCCTATTATGCCGCCTCCTGCAATAGAACCGCACGAAACCGAATTCTCAATTAGGGTTATGTCAGTGAATGTGTTGTTTTCCGACCTTGTGCCGCCCTCGGGCTCTATGCCGATTATGCCGCCGCCCTGTACGGCATGGCTGCCGGCATCGAGGGTGTTGTTCGTGAATGTGAGGGATGAGAACGTGTTGTTGTTGCAGTCATCTGACAACCCTAGTATGCCGCCGCCGAAGATGCCCGAGCTGGTTGCCGTGTTATTGTCAAAGGTCAGGTTGCTTATGGTATTGTTTTCCGCTATGTATAATGACAGGGCTCCGCCAGCGAAGCCCGGCTCGAAGGTGTTGTTGGCCAGGGTGGCGTTCTGTATGGTGTTGTTACTTGAGGCGTAGAGGTAGAAGCCCGGGCTGTCGCTGGCGTTGTTGGCATATATTTCATGGTTGTAGAAGGCATTGTGATTGCTTCCATAGACGTAGAATGCAGAATAGGTCCCATTGTTCTCATAAAGCGTGTTGTTGTCGAACAGGCTGCTGTTCGTGCTGTAGGCGTGGATTGCGCGCGTGAAGTTGGTTATCTGGCAGTTGCGAAGGGTGAGGTCCAGGACGCTTGTAGCGTTCACGCCGTAGCCAGACTGATCGCCCGTTATCGTGTGGCCGGAGCAGTTGAGCGTGACGTCGTCCGCTGTCACGTTGAAGCAGGTGTCCTTGCTGGTGACGTCGGAGACAAGGTTGTAGGTCCAGCCGGAGTTGCCGAGCTCGGCACATTCGGAGAGCTCGCCGATGGCGATTCGTATCCAGGCATTGGTGGTGTTCTGGTCGTTCTCGGATGTGTCATCGCAGGTAACGTTGATGGGCGTGTGGTTTGCGTTGGCCAGACCGGTCCTGTGCCAGCACACGTGCATCGAGGGGGTGTCATTGACGTAGTCGGTGCCCTCGAAATGGAGAGTGCAGTTAATCGTCTCGGTCGAGTTTACGCATATTTTCGTGTGGTTGCGGTCCGTGAGCGTGGAGTTGATGTCGGTCCAGTTCCACTCCAGCGTGGGCTTGGTTGTGTCGGGCCCCACGTGGGTCAGGTTGTTGCTCCCGGTCCCGGGCTCTATGGTGAGGTTGTAGACGGTCACGTTGTAGACGGAGCCGTCCTGGACGTAGGAGAAGCAGGTCTGCGTGACGGGCCCGCTGCATTCGTTTATCTCCTGCACGTCGAAATTGCCGTTATGGGAGGTGAAGTTGAAGCTGTAGGGCTCGAAGGTCATGTTGAACTTCGTCGTGTTCAGGACTATGTTGCTGATGGCGTGGCTGTCTATTGAGAGGTTGTGTGCGCTGCCCGTCTTGACTGATGTGGAAGAGTTTATGTAGATGTCCACAGACGAGTCGAGGACCTGGTCTACTTCGTCATAGAGATAGGTGGTGTTGTCATTCCCGGCAGGCCGCTCCTCCTCCAGGATGAAGGTTGCGTTCAAGAGATAGACGTCATCATTCGGGCCGATCGTCACATTGCCGAAGTCGTCAGTGAAGGCGGTGAGCTCGGACCTGTTGGCGTTCCAGGCGTCGGAGAAGTTCCTGCGCAGGTGGAGGGTTGCGTTGAAGGTGTGGTTGTTGAACACATTGTAGACCTGCATGTAAGTGTCCTTGTCGAAGAGCATTAACTCGCTCTGCTCGACGCGGCTGCCGTTTATCATGGTGCCTAGCTCGGCTACAACGAAGAGGTTCCCCACCAGCGTCTGTCCGTTGTCGTAGTCGTACCACAAATCAGTGTAGGCGTTGTATTCGGAGGACTGGTTAGATGTGCGGGTCTTGTTTATCTTCAGATCGTCTATGAGAAATGTGTGCGTCCCCGTCCCGAAGTCGTTGCCGTCTATGGAGAAGTTTATTGTCTGCACGTTGCCTCTCGAGGTGGCGCCCATTGCGATTTCAACGAAGGACCAGCCGCTGGAGAGCTGGGTGCTGAAGTCGTATTTGTCCATCACCCAGCTTCCGCTGTTCTTCAGCGACACATAGTAGTTTGTGCCGCCCACGTCGGTGGTGTAGAACCAGAACGTTAGATCATCGAACTCTTCCCAGTCGGCGAAAGCGTTATCCCCGCCGCCAGTGTAAGTGCCCGTCACGGGCCTGCTTATGTACTTGAGGTTGTTGTCCGAGCCCGACTGGGTGAAGTTCCATTCCAGGGATTTTAGGTCCCTCTGCTTCTCCGTTGTGCTGAAGCCGACGCTCGATGTCCCGTCGCTGGGGGTCCAGGTGACGTTCTCGTTCTCGAAGTAGTCCACCATCCTGGAGCTATCGTTTATGGCGTCGCTGGTCTTAATGTGCGTCAAAATCTGCTTGGAGAAGTTGAGGTATATCTCCTCTCCGCTGTGCTTGTAGGCGGCGATTAGGCCTTCTTGCAGCCAAGGCAGCATGTTGTATTCGGAGAATATGCCGGAGTCGCCCTTGCTGTCCGGTATGGCCCGGCCCTGCCAGTCGTGGGTGAATCGAGTCGCGCCGCCCTTGAGCCAGCTGTAATGCTCTGGGAACTTGTCCATGTAAATATAGCCATACATGAAATTATCCACCAAGTCCTCAGCCCAGCGCTCGTAGGTCCTGTTCTCGGTTATGTCGTAGAGGAGATAGAGAGTCTTCGCGGTATAAGCGACCATGTTGGAGGAGTGCACCTTTCTGGTGTCCTCGAACTGCCATGTCGGGCGGATGAAGCGGTAGACGTAATCGTTGGTGACGTTCTGCGCCCTTTCCAGATAGGTCTCGTTGTGCGTCAGCATATATGCCTGGAGCATGACGTTTATTCCGAACAGCTGCGAGTCGTAGTTGTCCTCGTCGACCTCGCAGTTGCTACCCACGCAATCGCTTGAGCTGCCTTTCTGTATCAGCCACTTCCACCTCTTCTCCGTGAGGTTCCACAGTCCACCGTCTTGGGCAGCATCCCTTCCGAAGACGTTCTCCATGTTGTCCATCGCCACGTCCAAAGTAGTGTGATTCTGGGTGGCCATGAACTCGGCGATGAGGCCTGAAAGCTGATATGGCTGGCTCCACATGTAGGCGGTGTCGTCCTTGTACCACTCTATCATGGCTCCGGGGCGGGTGGCGTCGATGAAGTAGCCGTACCTGTAATCGCTGGTGGACCTATCACGATGGCTCAGGGTGTCGTTCAAATATATGTTGAAATGCTTTGATTTGTCCAGGTAATAATCGTCCCCCGTCTTGTGGTACATGGCCATCAGGGAGCGCGCCAGCAGCATGTTGGACCAGTCGCTTTCCCCGGCCGGCGCATAGCTCTCGTCAGAGTAGTAGGCGGCGATAACGAAGCCGTCGTTATGGAAGCAATCATCCAGCCTTAACTGGTTGGTGAAGTAGTCCCTGATCTTGGCGTAGTCGAAGCTGTCAAAGCTTATGTCGTTTTCAGCCATGTATTCCGCATAATAGTCCGACAGGTTCTTCTGCTCCAGCACCAGGTCCACGGACACCGTGCTCTCCTCGTTTGAGCTCATACCGAGCGTGGTGTTCATAACATACATGGATGGATAGTAGTTTGTCTTTGTCTCGTCCCCCCATGGGGGGTTGTTTCCGGTCATGGCATCCAGCTTGAGCGTCCCGGAGCCGGCGTGGTTCGAGCCGTATTTGGTGGTGTAGGCTATGTAGTCGTCGCTGTATGCGACGGCGGGCACATTCCTCACATAGTTGGGGCCATAGGGGTGGTTGTTGCGGTTCTCCGGCTCGCTGAAGGTGGTGACGAGGACCCGGGGTGTGGGAAAGACAATGAGGCGCGTCACATCGGTAGTGGAGCCCTTGTTTATGACTGTGTCCACGACTCGGAGGGTGTCGTTGTAGAAGACCGTGAAGTTAGTCTGGGTGCCGAGGGTCTGGGTACCCATGGTGCGGCTGGGGGTGGAGAGGTTGAGGACGCAGCCGTAACCGGTTATGTTGCTCTTGGTGTGCAGGTTGTAGTTGGACGCGGTCCCGGCCCAGAGCCTGAGGAAGTCGTCGGGGTCGTCTAAATCCCCCATCACATGCGTCGTTCCGAAGACGAAATTGCGGTTTATAAGCCCATCATCCACCAGCTCGTTTATCTTGCCCTGGTCGTAGTAGGGGGTATTCTCCAGCAAGGTCTGGCCGTAATACTGCAAGGTGTCGATGAGATACCCGTTCGCCGAAGAGCCTGTGGTGAAATTATGGAATCGGAAGGTGAGATTGAGGTGCTCGTTGTATATAGAGACCGTGTCGTTTATGGTATCGGTGCCGCTGGAATCCCGGTCGTCCCACACTATCGTGCTGGGGCGTATGAACTCGCTCTCGACGGTGTCGTTGCGGTTGTCTGACAGATCGGTAGCGTTTATAGTCACGTTGTAGCGGCCGAAGCGGATGCCGCTGTAGTCGAAAGTGGCGTTCCAGTAGCCTTGGTAGATGTTTCCTCTGCTAAGTTCCAGGGCCGTCCAGGAAGTGACCCACCCGGAGGCGTTGGAGAGGCGGTAATATGCTGTCGATATGCCGGAGACTGAGTCGTTTATGGACACGTTTATTAGAACTTCGCTGCAGAAGTTGGAGCCGGGAGCAGGAGAGACTACTGATACATTGGGCTTGACGTTGTCGTTAACGCTGACATCCAACCATTGGTTTGTCGAGTTCTCATCGTTGCCGAGGGCATCGTCGCAGGTTACGTTGACAATCGAGTGGTTGCCTTGGCTGAGTCCGGTCACGAACCAGCAGATGCTGGAGGCGTAGGTTACGTTGACATAGTCCGTGCCATTGAAGTGGAGCGTGCAGTTGCCGGGCTCGCTGAGGGTGACGCAGGGCTGAGTGTAGGTGACGCCTATGGTCGAATTCGCATCGGCCCAGCTCCATGTGGGTGTGGGGCCTGAATCATCATAGTATGCCACCCTCCACCAGGCGTTGGTCGAGTTCGCCTTATTGCTCGCCGAGTCGTTGCAGGTGACGTTGAAGGTGTAGTTCCCGTCGGGGAGGTTGGTGAAGTTCCAGGAGATGTATGTGCCTACGGTATCGTTGGGGTATGCCTTTTCGACCCCGGTTATGTTGGCGTGGAGCGTGCAGTTCACATTCTCGTTCACGCTGATGTTCACGGTGGTGCTGTTCTGGGCCGTGGACCTGTTGACGTAGGGCCATATCCAGGTTATGACCGGCGGGGTCTCGTCTAGGACTGACAGGTTCGTGGCGTTGCGGCCGTATATGGTGTAGGTCGTGTTGACGACTACCTCGTGGAGTCCTTGTGAAGCTGGGGATATGAAGGTGTAGTTGAATTTGCCGCTGTCGTCCGTGCTAAGGAAGTGAATGGGTGCTCCGAGCGTGAGCGTCGGCTCTGTCTCGCTCACGGTGACGTTGCCCTTCCAGACAATGAGGTCGTCGAAATAGTTGGAACCTTCGTTCATGGAGTTCAGCAATATCGTGCCGGAATCGATGCTCGTATCAGTGGCGCTGACTATGCTGTCGGTGAAATTGACTGCTGCCCACTGCCAGTTGCCTATGGTCTTGGCTGTCAGGTGGTACCAGTGATCCGTCGTCGTGGAATGCAGGTCACTGTCCACAGAAGCATCTACACAAGAAGGCTGGTCGCCGCTTTTTTCCCATATGTAAGTCTCAGAATAAGTCTCGGCCATCATCATTATGTACTCGTCATAGCAGTCCCCGTCGTTGTTGTATCTTAAGCTGAAGCCGGCATGGCCGCTGTCGTCGCTGGGGTTGTCGATTCGGTACACTCTCCCCTCAACCGTATAGTCCTCTAAATCGGCGTAGTAGTCGCCGTTGAAGACAAGCTTCGGATAATTGCCGCCGCAGCCCGAAGCCGCGTTGCAACCCATCCAGTAGACCTGGTTGCCGGGGTCGCCGAATGCCGTGACGTTGCCGGCCTGGGTCGGCCATGTGACTCCCCAAAGGGAGTAATAGCCGTTGGCGCCGCCGTACCCTGTTTTCACATTGTTCAGCGTGCTTCCGACTGTGCGCTCCTCGAAGTCGTCGTAGTGGTAGACGAGGGTGGGGTAGCCCGGGTCGGCAGCTTCCGAGTTGTTATAGTAAATGAAGAATTCCTTGGTCTGGCTGGCCGTGAAATTCTCCACGAAGGCTATCAGGCACCATTTCTCCCCCATGGCACGCTCGACGTTGTGCCTGACCACTTCTATAGCCCTCTCCTCACCCGTGCTGTTGATTAGGCGCAGCTCCTTCGTGCAGTTTGTTATGTTCAGTCCCGATACGTTCAGTATCATGGCCTCTTTCTCTCTCGCTGTCCCGGTCGTCTCCTCCAGGGTGAAGTTCTTCCTCATGTGCCAGGTGTAGTTCCACCAGGAGGGCGAATGTACGTCGTCAGTGACGAGATTCGTATCATTTAGCAGGATTTCGTCCACATATATGTAGATGGTGTGGTTCTCCGCATAGGCCCCCAGATAGCTGACGTTGCCGTAGACCTCCACGTTGCTTCCGCCGCTTATCGGCGACTCGTTGAAGAAGAGGGGTATCTGGACGGGCTCCTCGTAGCTCACGTTGAGCCACGAGTTGCTGGTGTTGGCATCAAATCCTGCTATATCGTCGCAGCTCACGTTGACGCTGGAATAGTTGCCGTCGCCCAAGGCGGATTTTGGCCAGCAAACATAAGTCTTCATGCCCGTGGAGGCGGTGTTGGTGCCGTTGAAGAACAATGTGCAGTTGACCTGCTCCGAGGCGTTTATGCACACTGTAGTGGTCTTGATGCTTATGGTGGTGTTTATGTTCGTCCAGTTCCAGTCTATTGTGGGCGGGGTGGTGTCCACGGTCAGGTTGGTGGAATTCTCGCCGGTGGGATTGATAGTGGCGTTGACCGTGATGGTGTGGTTGCCCTCGAAGGTGGGGGAGGAGAATGTGTAATTGTAGTAGCCGGTTCCGTTGGTCTGCAGATAATATTCTTCGGAGTGTGCCCCTTGCGTCACGTTGAGAGGGACTTCATATATCTGGACAGAGCCGTTCCAAACGCTCCAGTTGTCGACCCACATGGCCATCTGGTCCCAAGCGAACATGTTTGCGCTGCCGTAGGGCACGTTGGCCGCCGAGCCGGAGGTCACACTGGTCCCGAAGTCCAAGTCGGCCTCGATGCTGTTGCCGACAACGTCCACCTGCAGGTGGTACCAGACGTTCTCACCGCCAGTGAAGCTGTTTGAATCCAAGTCACCCTCCGGGCAGGCTCCGCCATCATATTTCTCGTATATCCTGTAGGTGTTCCACTCGTCCCACCAGACGTGGTATGCGGGGTAGCAGCCGTTGCCCGTTACACCATAATACCTCACCGTCCCGCCGATGTTGCCGTTCTCGTCGCCCGGGTTGTCCAGGCTCATGAAGCGGACATCCATGGTGTAGTCGTCCATGGTGTCGTAGTGCCCGCCCTTGATGTCGAAGGATGGCCACCTGTTGCCGTCCGAGCCGCAGGTGCTGCCGTTGCAGCCCAGGAAGTATACGTGGTTGCCGGTGGAGGTTATGTTTATGCCTTTGTCGTGGGCGCCCGAGTACTCGTTCGCTTCGTAGTGCCCGCCGCCCCAGCCGGTGCTGGCCCAATGGAGGTCGGCACCCTGGTCGTAGCTCTCGAAAGTGTCGTAGTGGAGGATGACGGCGGGATAGCTGGGCTCGGTGGCGTCCGGGTTGTCATAATAAGCGTAATAGTCATCGCTGCCGCTGGCGCTTATGTTCTCGAGGAAGGCAAAGATGCACGAGCGAGAGCCCTGCGCAGAGGTGATGTCCTCCGATATGAAGTCTATCCTGACCTCGTCACCCGAACTGTTGATGAGACGCAGCTCGTTCCAACAATTCGATATGGTCAGACCGGTGAGGTTGACGACCACAGGCTCTCTGGCCCTCGTCTCTGAGTTCGTCTCCTTGATGGTTATCTTCTTCCTCCGCCTCCAGGTGTAGTTCCACCACTCCGGCGAGTGGACGGTGTCGTTGACCAGGGTGGTGTCGTTGAGCATGGTGTCGTTGAGCCATATCCATATTGTGTGGTTGGTCTGCATATTCCCGCCCTGAGAGACGCCTCCGGAGACGCTGATGTTGTTGGGCGTGCTCGATACCGGGTTCGGCTTCGCCGTCATGTTTATGTAGACCGGCGGGTCGTCGTTCGTCACATACCACCAGGAGTTGGAGGACTGGACGTAGCTGCCCTCGCAGGTGACGTTTATGGTGGAGTAGTTGCCCGTCGGCTTGTTGGTCTGGTTCCAGCAGGACTCCAGCCCAACAGTAGAGTTGGGGTAATTGGTCCCGTTGAAGTAGAGCGTGCAGTTCATGGGTGTGCTGGTCTCGTAGCATATGGTGGTGGAGTTGTACCAGGTGGACTGGTTGGCGGCCGCCCAGTTGTAGCTGCCTGTGGGTGGCTGCTGGCTAACGTTCCACCAGGCGTTCGTCGTGTTGACCCGGTTGCTGCTCGAATCGTTGCATGTGGCGTTTATGGTCGAGTAGTTGCCGTTGGGCATGTTCGTGAAGTTCCAGCAGATGTTGGTCCCGATGGTGCCGTTCGGATAGGCAGTCCCGTTGAAGAAGATCGTGCAGTTCACGTCCGCCGAGGCGTTCACGCAGATGGTCGTGGTGTTGAAGGCGGGTGTCGAGTTGTGGCCGTCGCCGGAGGTCCAGTTCCACTCGATGCTCGCCGGGCCGGAGGAGGTTATGTTCGGGAAGGTCACCACCTGGTAGTACTCCCGCCTGGCATCGACGGTGCCGCTATTGGGGTGCTCGAACTCGAAGCGCAGGTTGGTGGCCGAGGTGAAATAGTTGGTCCACCGGTTCCTCGGGAAGGCGGTCCCGTCGCCCGCCGTCGCGCCGTAGCTGAACACGGCCGTCTTGTTGCGCGCTATGCTGGTCACGGTCTCGTCGCGGGTGTAGTCGGAGGCCCCGGGGTCCCAGTCCCAGGAGCTCCTCTGGACGCTGGCGTCCGAGATGTTGGCCACGACGAACCAGCTTATGTCGTTGACGTAGTTGGCGTCATAGGTGCGGGCGCCTATCTGGGTCGAGCTTGTCAGGGCTATTGCGGGGAAGGTCTGCTCCAGCCCGTTGGAGGCCGATGACCACGTCCCGTAGACGAAGGAGCTCGACATGTCCACGGTGGCACCTATGTCGTCATAGGTGAAGCTGCTGCTCGTAGATTGGTGGACTCCGTGATAGACTCTCGAGATGAAAGAGGAGCTCCACTCCACCACCTCCGCGTAGCAGGCGGCGGAGACGCCTGTGGCCGCGGAATCCCTTGCGGCGTAGACGGTGTCGGTGTCGCTCATGTTGAACCGGACGTTGCCGTCCTGGATGTCAGCGGTACCGCTGGAGCCGGCGGTGCAGGAGCCGACGACCATGGTGTAGTCCAGGTCGACCGGCGTCGTTATGTCCTCGGTGTCCGTGGCCGCGGAGGCGGCAAGGTTCATCTGGGCGGGCCTCTGCACCTCGAACTGCTCGTCCAGCGCCTCTATGACGTAGTAGGACCAGCTCGGGGTGTCGCCCGTTTCTCCTCTTGTAAAGGTTATCGTGTCGTCGGCCGTGAAGCGCGCGTTCATCAGGTGCTCCGCGGCGTCGGCCGCCCCGGAGTCTCCCGTCAGGGTGAAGACTATGAAGGCGCGGCTCTGGTCCACGGATATGCCAAGGGTCGCCGTGTCGGTGCTTTGGCCATCAGTGAAGGTCCCGGTGCCGTACTGTATCCTGTAGCGGTTCTGGTTGCTGTTGTGGGCCTGGGCCGTCTGCCCCCCGAACTCGAACTCGAGGTGGTGCTTGCCAGCGCGCACGACCTTGCTCACCAGATAGCCGATGCCGTCGCACTCGTAATCTTCCACGAACACCCGGGAGTTGTAGGGTCCATCGTCTATCCAGTCGTAGTCCAGGGCCTCGTCCCCGCATCTGACCTCCAGGAACCTCAGCTGCTGCGACTCGTCGGAATCGCTCCACGTGGTGCCGTTCACGGGGGTGACAGTCAGATTCGAGCGCCCCCACGTCTCGAACTTGACAGTCCAGTTGCCCCCGGCCTTGGGGTAGGACTGGGTGTTCAGTATCTTGATTCCGGCCCCCCCGTAGGCCGAGAAGCTGTCCACGGTGAAGGTTATGCTGTCGCCGTTGTCCGTGAACGGGATGCTGACCGGCTCCCATGCCGAGCATTCGAAGCTGGTCGTGTCGAAGTCCCTGCAGCGGGCTATTGAGGTTATCCTGCCCCTCTTGGGCAGCGTGACCTCCGCATCCTCGAAATCCATCTCCTCGACATAGACGACGTCCGTCTTTATGCCGCCGTCCGGGACCTCGCCCAGCCTGATGACGGGCTCGCGGTCCAGGGCGGTTATGCCCCTTATATCCAGGCTGAACGGGGCGGGGGCTGCTGGCACCTCCTCGGCCATGGCCATCATCCCGGCCGGGGCCGCTGCGCCGGGGTGAGTGATGCGCAGGTCGAACCTGCCGTCGGTCCTGTTCACGAGGGCGAACCTGCCCATCTCATCGCCCCTGGAATCAAGAAGGCGGGCGGAGAGCCCCTTCATCTCCAGAGTCTTGTTGAGCGGGGTCTGGTTCGTGAGGTTCTGGGTTATGTTCGCCGGCCTTGTGGCATTTGCCGTGCTCATGTTGGACGGGAGTATCACGAAGCCCGTGCTCAATACCATCGTCTCTTCCTCGTAGGCGAGGAAGGCCTGGACGGAATACTGCCCGGTCTCGTTAGAGGCGAACGCGTAGGTGGTGTCGCCGTGGGAGGCTCCCAGGGGGTGCGACGAGCCGTCGGGATAGATTATCGAGGTCTTGATCCTAACCTCGGGGTCAGCGGACAGGCGTATGATAACGCTCTCCCTCGGGAGAATGGCCTCCTCGCTGACTGAGAGCGCAGTCTCCAGGAGCTGCCTAGGAACCGGCTGCTCCGTCTCGTTGGATGGAATCGTCTCGTTGGCTGGCGGTTCCTCCGTTTGGTTGGATGGAATGGTTTCGTTGGCTAGCGGCTGCTCGGTCTGGTTGGACGGAATCTCCGTCTCGTTTTCCGGGAATTCTGTCTCGTTGGATGGAATTGTCCGGTTGGCCGGGGGCTGTTCCGTCTCATTGGATGGAATCTCGGTTTCGTTGGCTGGCGGCTGCTCGGTCTGGTTGGATGGAATAGTCTCGTTGGCAGGGGAGGTGTCGTTCTCCGCCGGCTCTTCCGGGGGCTCTTCCGGCGGCTCGCCCTGTAGGACGGAGAAGCCCGTCACAAGGAGCATGCTCTCGTTCAGCAGGGAAAGCTCGGAAGATGCCGAGTAGTTGCCGGGAGTTGTGGTCGCGTAGCTGTAGCTGAACCCGCCCGCATTGCCCTCGAGGGCGGTGAAGGTGGCATTGGGCTCTTCGATAGTGAGGGTGGTGAGGGCCTCGTCAGGGGCCTCGAGGGTTATCGTGATGGGCTCCCCTGTGCTATAGACCTCCTTGTCGGTGGTCAGGCTGCTCTGCAGGAGGATGCTCAGGGGGTTGAATTCCCCGGTCATGTTGGCCGCGTAGGCTAATACTAGTGCCATTGCGACTACACAGATTCCGGCGATCACGTGCCGTTTTCTCACTACCACTCCCACTAGCCCTACCTAAGTCTAACTACACATAGCCTGAGCTAACTTGCCTGTTTCCATGCTACGCTACCACCCACTAATGGGTCCACCACCCAAAAGGGCTGGGAATATAACGGCGGCGTCAATAAAAATGTTTGGTTGAAAGCCTCAATACCTTGAAAGGCCGGACCTTTTCCTGCCGCCTTTGGAGCCCCTCTTCTTGGAGTTCATGAGTCGCACCAGGAACAGGGCGGCTACTATGATAACAAGTAGGATTATCATCCAGGTGAGGTCTCCTCCTCCACCCTGGCCCTCCTGCACCTCCGGCTCCGCAGAAGCAGCTTCCGTCTCAGTCTCTTCGTAGACGTTGAGTATTGTGCTCCTCTCCTCGGATATCTTGCCCGAATAGTAGACCGTGCCGAATATCTCGTACTTTCCGACCTCTTCAGGCTCGAAGAAGGCGGTCATGTTCATAGTGTCGCCCACCTCCACCCTTATCTCTTCACTGTCGACGACCTTCTTCAGCGAACCGTCCAGATATATCTGGAACTTGGCCTTGGCGAGGGTGACCATCTCGCCTATGTTGCTGAAGACCGCGTCCATGCGAG
>CAZINR010000007.1:20498-36272 GCA_964540655.1 uncultured archaeon
ACCCACCTGGGTCCAGACGTTCGATGCGACATAGTTCAGGACCCCTTTGACCCTCAGGGCCCCCCTCTCTAGATAGTCGAATGTTATTATCTCGGTGCCGAGCTTCTCCCCGTCCAGGCTCATCGTCACCCGGGCCCAATACTGGCCCAGCTTCAAATCGTCGGTCGGGATCTCAATCAGTATTTCCCCTCTAGTAGTGGGAAGGAGTTCGGTTTCAGAATAATCCATGGATTTGACTACGTTCTGCTGCATCTGGTCCAGGATCTCAACGCGTATTTCGGGAGACACCCTGACGTTACCGGTGTTTATCGTATTGACCTTGACTTCGATGGGGTTGCCCTCCTCTATGTCCTTGACCATGACGTCGCTGTACGCATATCTCTTTATCTGGCGGTCTGTTATCTCCACAGCCGTCTTAATGCCCGCCGCAACGGCCACGCCCATCCGCGAACCCTCGCCCTCTGCTGTCGTCTTAGGCCGCACGTTGACGTATATGACTCCGTTGTACTCCCCATTGGCGACGTCGTCGGGGGGCTCCAGCACTACATTGAGACGATAGAGCGAGTCGGGGGATATGTCGAATCGGGTGTTCTCGAAGGTCAGCCAGTCCGCTATTTCTCCGTCGACATTGATGCGAGCGGTCAGCTCATCCTTCGAAGACGTGCTTATAACGATGATCTCTTCAGCATAGCCGCCCCTGAGGATCTCATCGAATCTTATCGTGCCGGGGCTGACACCCACACTTATTGCGGCGCAACCCGAGGACAGCAATATCAAGCCTAGGCTCGCACATATCAGAAGATACACGTCTGACCTCATTTTTGCTTATACATTAGATGAAGTTCGATTAAGATGAAGGTAATTTAGAAACGCTTTATTAAAAAACAAAGGAATAAAAATAAAAAGAGAAGGGCGTTTAGCCCTTCGATGCGGTGAACGTCATCCACCCGGTGCATGTGCCCGAAACTCCGCTAGGCACTATCAGGGTGAAGTACGTGTTCTTGGCTGTCGGCCCTCCTCCGGTGCCGGTCGCATCCTCGTTGAGGTCGAAATTGGTGCCGAACTCCGGACAGACCGATCCTGTCGCATATGCCACCTTACAGCAATCGGCAGGCGTGGTGCACTGGCCAGTCGTGTCGTTGTATGCGATGTTGTCCGGCGTTATGTTGGTCTCCGGAACCGAGTCGCAAGTCATGTTCGTGGCGTTCACGTCTATGTCTATCTGGACGTTGCCGGTGTTGTTGACCTGTACTATCTCTTCGGCAACAGAACCGACGCCCTGGGAGCCCCAGTCTATCTCGTCGGTGACGTTGAGGGCCAGCAGGTCGCTGACGTCTATGTCCGTATCGTTGAAATCCTCGTTGTTTGTCGAATCGTTCACCCGTATCCATGCAGTCCAGGTTCCCGCCAAATCGGAGGTTGGCTCCATGTACCACCATACCTTCCAGGAGCACTCGACATCCACCTCATTGCCGGAGGGGTTAGAATACGAGCACTGAGTGGTGGCGTCAGTGTTGTTGAGATAACAGCTCGAGTTGTCCTGTGTGCTGGAATCCAAAAAATCACACGCTGCCAAGGTTGACTGGTTCTGGACCAGTATCCCCACGGCGTCGCCGGCCGAGAAATCCCGGTGGATATCCTGGTATCCGTTCTGGTCGTAAAGGGTCGCGGTACAGACGACTATCGTGCTGCCGGATTCGTTCAAAGTCACTGGGTCAGGATTGCAAGTCAGCTCTCGGACTTCGGGAGCCGCGTTTGAAATACTTACTGATATCGGTATTGTCTCCGGGTTCGGAGCCGACGCCAGCTGCGAGCCTATTATGACGCAAAAAAGCAATAGGCCCAATCCTAAGAGTATACTCTTGTTCATTTTTTACACCTGTTTTTTGTTTGTTTGGGTTTAGTTTGCGGTTAATATACGGGAGGTTCTATAAAAAGCTTTGCTTTTGGTCGGATGTTTTATGCAGTCTTCTCGGACCTTCTCACATCCCCGTACTTGTCCTCCGGGCTGTAGCGGGGGGGTGCGGAGCCGAGCGTCTTCTCCTGGCATTTGGGGCAGAGCCCGCTGAGCGTGTACATCCCGCATGCGGGGCATCTCTTTATCAGCACCTTCATTTTGTGTTCTTAGGCTGCCTGCCTCATCTCGCGGCTGAACTCGGCCGACATGCCCTTGGACTGGGCGAACTTCTCGATGGCCTCGTGGCAGTCCTTCATCGCGCTTTCGGCGGTCTTGTAGTCGTCGGCGGTTATATCTATCCTGTAGTTCGGGGGGGCGACATAGGTTATCCTGCCGTCCACCTCCTCGGGGAACGCGCCTTCACCCGTAATAAGGGCCTCTTTCAAGAGCCCGACTCCGTCCCCCTCCTCGGAGAAGATGGACATGTACCCCTTGATGCTCACCCTCATGGGCTTTATGTTATCCCTTATGAGGGTGACAAGATCCATCCTCATCTTCTCGTCCGGGAGATACTTCTTCAGATCCTCCGCCTCATTGGCCACCTGTATGAACGCCTCGTAGAGGGAGCCGTAGTCCTCGATCAGCTGGCCGCTGAGCATCTTGCGGATGTCTTCGGGCTTCTTGCCGTGCTTCTCGGCGAAGTGCTCTATCAGCTTGTTGACCCTCTTCTCGAGCTTGTACTCCTTGAGCTTGTTGCGGCGCTCGTTGTCGTTGACCTTCTTGAGGCTGAGGTCTATGTGACCTCTGTCCTTCCTGACAGCGAGGACCTTGAGGACCGCCTTCTGGCCCTCCCGCAAGTGGTTCCGCGGGTTCTTGACCCATTTTTGCGAGAACTCGGCGATGCTGACCATGCCCTGCTTGTTGTCGTACTCCTCGAGCCGGACGAACGCGCCGTAGCCAACTACGCGCTCTACGTTCGCGATTACCAGCTCTCCCCTTTGCGGATATTCTCCTGCCATCAGAATGAGCGGTTTATCTTGGCCGTTATCCTGGCCTTGCCACCGGTCGGCTCGGCTATCTCGGAATCGCAGACAAGGCATTTGACCTTGGTGCTGGCGTGGTCGAAGACCACCTGAGCGTTCCCGCAGTTCTTGCACTCTATCTTGACGAACCTGCTATCCGGCTGCTCTATCAATCCTTCCATTTTGTCGTATATTGAGTTTCCTGCTATTAATATAAGTTAATGAAAGTAGCGCCGTTAATAGACGGCCGGTATCTCCACGTTGAGCGCATGGTCCACCAAATCGAGGAAGGCCCTTACCTCGAGACTCTTCTCCGGCTGAGCGAACTCCGACAGATTCTTGGTGCATTTGGGGCATGCAGAGGTTATTAGGGATTTCTTGGGCGCCTGTGAGAGCCTCAGCTCCGCGCCCCTCTGCCTCAGCACGCGGATGGGGGAGTAGTCCCCGCAGCAGTCTGTGTGGGCCCTGTTGTTCTTGAACTCCCGGACCTCGTAGCCCAGCATCTTCAAGACCTCTCTCGGCTCTTCCACCAGCCCGTGGAAGCGGGCCAGGTAGCAAGGGTCGTGGTAGAGCACCTCGCCCGAGCCTATGAACCTCCCGTCGAACGAGCGGAGCTCCTCGTATATGACCTGGCTTATGTGCTTGACCTTGATGTCGTAGTATTCCCTCAGCACATGGTAGCACCTTGCGCACCCCACTATAATCATCGAATAGTCCTTTAGAAGGTTCCGGTTCTCGCCGGCCAGCGCTTCTATCCGGCCCTCGTCGGTACCGAAGAATTCACAGCCGCAGCTGAACTCTTTGACGTCGACATCCATGCCCATTTTGTTGAGCACCTTGACGCCGAGATACGCTTCGTCATTGCCACAGTCGCTGCAGCCCATGTGAAGCAGACTCCTGCCCCTGAATAGGGGCACTATGGAAGAAAGCATCCTGAATTGATAAAATCTGGAAGGCAGTTCAATCTATCAGAACAGCGTTGACCACCCCGTCCTGTCCGGGTCTGGAGGTTATCTTTGCCTTGCCCATCTCGGTCTCTATCTCGCCGCCGAGGGCCAGGACGTTCTCTCTCCTGAAGTCCTTGTCGCTGGGATTGTCCCCCACCGACGTGATGGCGACCTTCTTGGTCTTGCCCTTCACGGACACGTTAGCGAACTTGACGTTCATTGCCACGGTCTTGCCGCTGCCCCCCAGTCCGCGGACGTTCTTGCTCTCGCCCTCTTCGGCCATTTTGGTCTTTCTGGAGTCCGAGCCCAGCTCGCTCTTCTTCTTCTTTCTCTTCTTGAGTCTTTCCTTCCGTCCCTGATATCTAGCCATGTTAGAAACCGGTTAATTTGAAGGTTCGCATATAAATACTATTCCCGCTCTTCGGAAAGAAGCTCCTCCAATAGCTTCTTGCATTCTTTCAGCAGCTCCTGGGCCGTGCCGGAAAATCTTCCGTTGACGCTGACGGCGGCGGAGTGCCCGCCTCCCGAGCCGCGAAGGACCTTCGCCAGTTTTGGGACGTAGTCCTTGGCGAAGTTGAGATGGGTGCGCTTTATGAAGAAGTTGCTGGTCCTCACGCTGACCCGCGCTTCGCCCTTCTCGACGGAGCAGACGAAGGACACGTCCGCGCCTATCTTGATGAGCGCCCTTGCGGCCGAGGCCTCGAATGAGCCGACGTGGGAGAGCGCCACTATCCATTCTCCTATTCTCTCCAGCTCAAGCCTTGATGCGGCCTTCAGATGGGCTATCTTGCGGGACGGCTCAGTGGGTATGTTTATGAACTTGAGGACGTCGGGATACTCCATCTTCGACTTGTCCAGCAGGTCCGCCACTATCCTAAAGGTCTCGGAGCGTGCGAACTGAAGATGGGCCGTGTCTGTGACTATCCCGGTGATTAGCGCGAGGCAGACGCTCTCTGTGAAATCGAACCCCTCTTCATCAAGCAGCTTGTAGACTATCTCCGAGGCGGAGGTCATATCCTCGTCGAATATGCCGCCGTCCGCCTTTTCCTTGAGCTCCTCTTCCGGGACGTGGTGGTCTATTATGAAGAGCTTTCCCCCGAAATCCCTGATGTTTATGGGCGCTAGCTGCGACAGGGCGCAGGAGTCGACTATGACCAGCGTCTCGGCGCCTTCGAGCGATGGGTTTATCTCCACCTTGTAGCCGAGCTTCTTCACCAGGTTCCGGGCCAGTGCGTTGACCCCGCCGGCGCCGGCCATGGTGGAGTCCACGTCTTTGGATTTGAGGAACTCGTGTATTGCTATGCTGGAGCCTACGGCGTCCGGGTCCGCGTTAAGATGCGACAGGATTAAGACTTTGCCGTCAGATTCTGCCACATCTTGGAGAAGGGTCATCAAGCGCCCTGAAGGCCCTTCAATCCGGTCTGCAGGTCCTTCTGCAGCTCCTGGGCCTTCAGAGCAAGCTTCTGCTCCTGCTTCTCAAGCATCGAGATGCGGTTGCTGGACGACTCCAGCCCCTCTTTCAGTTCTTTCTTGAGCGAGGTCTTGTCCGCCTTGACAAGGAGCGGGCCCACGTTCTTGTAGACGTCGCCCTTCGCCTTCTTGAGCTCTTCCTGCGCGGCCTCGGCCTCGGACTTGTCCAGGGTCAGCTGCTGCTTTTGCACAGCTATCATCTGCAGCTGCTGCTGCATCGTCTGGAACTGAGCTATTTTGTTCTTCAATTCGTCAGAAATCTCTGGCATTTGGAAAACCCGTTTATTTTTTATGGCTATTTTTTCAGGTCTTTGCTTTAAAACCAACTGCCGATGTCGGGGCCTTGGCGCCGCAGAAAGCCCTGATTTTTATTCGACCCTCCGTTATTAACACAGGATGTACATATTCATCGTCTCGCTGATGTGCGCGATAATGCTGGGCGGGGTCTATCTGGCGGTCTACGAGAACGCGGCCGAAGCGATGGTAGTGGCGTTCCTGCTCTTCGCGGCCATAGACACCGGGCTTCGCTCGGTGCTGAACAAGCCCTCCTGGATAGTGAAGCTTCTGGGCAGGAAGAGAAAGAAAAAGGTCGGAAAGGCGGAGCTCTGATTCCGCACTATTTCTTCGGATTGAAGATGACTGTGTGCACCTTGGTCATCTCGTCAACAGAGAACTTTATGCCTTCGCGGTCCATGCCCGACTCCTTGTCGCCGCCGAACGGGAAGTTGCCGATGCCGTGGGCCGGCGCGGCGTTGATATTGACGGTCCCGTCCTCCAGACGGAGTCCGGCGTCCAGAGCCTTGTCCACGTCCTGGGTGAAGACGCACGCATCCAGCCCGTATCTGGACTGGTTGGCTATCTCTATCGCCTCCTGGTAATCCGCGACCGGCATCACGGTCGCTACCGGCCCGAAGGTCTCCTCCCAGGCTATCCTCATCTTGACGGTGACGTTGTCCAGTACGGTGGGCTCGTAATAGAGCCCCTTGCCCTTCCTGCCGCCCATCAGCAACTTGGCCCCCTTCCGCTTGGCGTCCTTGACCAGGGAGTGGACCTTGTCCACAGCCTTCTGGTTTATCAGCGGGCCTATCTTCACTTCGGGGTCGGCCGGGTCGCCCATCTTCCATTTCCTGGCCTCTTTAAGCAGCTTCTTGACGAACCGCTTGGCGACCTTCTTCTCCACTAGTATGCGGCTGATGGCGTCGCAGCGCTGCCCCGAGAACTTGAAAGCGCCGTTCACACACTGCTTGGCGGCGATGTCGAGGTCGGCGTCTTCGAGGACGAGTGCCGGGGACTTGCCGCCCAGCTCCAAGTGCAGCTTCTGCAGCGAGGCTATCTTGGCGATATGCTCACCCACGGGGGAGCTGCCGGTGAAGGATATCATGCTGACCTTCTCGTGGCCGGCCAAATAGTCGCCTATGTCGCTGCCGCTTCCGGTCACGACATTGAACACTCCGTCGGGGATGCCGGCCTCCTGTATCAGGCGCGCGAGGTACAGGACGGCCAGCGGGTCGTCGCTGGCCGGCTTGCATACCACGCTGTTGCCCGCGGCCAGGGCCGGTGCTATCTTTGCCGTGGCTATGAAAAGCGGATAGTTGAACGGGCTTATGGCCAGCACCACGCCCAGGGGCTGGCGCATCACCATCCCCACCTTCTCCTTGTGCCACGGGACCGTGTCGCCCAGCATCGACTCCCCCTTAATCTGCTTGGCCTCCTCGGCCGCGTATTTGAAGCGCTCGGCGGTGGCCTTGACCTCCCCCTCCGCCACGCTGACCGGCTTGCCGGCGTCATGGACTATCAAATCGACGAACAGGTCAAAGTAGTCGTAGACCAGCTCGCCCGTCTCCTCCAGTATCTCGGCCCTGTCCACGGCGGCCATCTGGCCTATCTTGCCCCTGCTCTCATAGGCGGATTTCACCGCCTTCTCGGCGTCCTTCTGTGTGGCCTTCTGGACCTTTGCTATTACAGAGCCGTCTATCGGGGTTCGGACCTCCTGGGTCTTCTTGCCCGAGGATTTCACCCACTTGCCCCCGATGAGCATCTTATAAACATCTCCCTGATGTATGCTGTCGAAGAGGTTCATTTTTTCGATTTCTCTTTTGATTGTGACTTGGCTTCCTCGGTCTTCTCCTCCACCGCCTCGTTGAGCTCTTTCACCAGCTCGTCGGCGTCGATTCCATGTCCCAACGCCCCCTGTTCGATGGTCTCGAAGGCGGCCACATGGCACCCGACGCAGTGGAGCCCGAAGCGCACGAAGACGTCGAACGTCTCAGGATACTGCGAGGCAACATCGCCTATAAGCATGTGCTTGGTTATCTTGTCGGCCATTTTTTATCGTTTAGTATTAAGATAGCTCAAATAAAAGGCAGAGTTGAAATGGTCAGGCGTATTTACAAGGCGGCGTTCGGAGGGGACCTGCACGAGATACACCCGGAGTGGCACAAAAATCTCGGGGCCGTAAAGCGAAAGGGTCCGGCAAGGGTAGCCGGGTTGAGGAGGAGGCTTATGCAGACGGGGATAGAGGGGGCTTCGGCAGGCCCGGAAGGCAAGGCCAGGAAGCTGAGGGAGCTCCAAAGGATATTCGCGGACCTTGGGGTGCAGGACCTGAAGGATAGGGTCGAGGTCATACCCGCAGCGGAGAGGACGCCCGAGGCCCTGGCCGCGGTCATGGGCAGGATAGAGAGGAACCGCGGGCAGACCGACCCGGAGACCTGGGCCAAGCTCATGAGGGGGCTGGTCGACAGGCTGTATGAGCATGGTGTGTTTATAAGAGATAAATAAGATGGTCAGGGCGAGGAGGGTAATCCGGCTGGGCGGGAGGGAGCACGAGCTGCACCCAGACTGGCTGGCGAACCTCCGCAGGGTCAGGTGGCTGGACGAGGACGGCCACACGAGGCTGCTTAAGAACACGCACACAGCGTTCGCGGGCATAGGCGAAGCGCCCACTGAGGAAGCGAGGCGAAGCAGGGCGCGGAGGGTCAAGTTGATGGCTGCCGACTACTTCATCCAGGAGCTTGGGGCCTATGCCCCCCATGAGGAGAATGTCGCCCACACCATGCTGAAGCAGTGGGCCAGGGAGAGGGGCGGGGACGCCAAGAGGATGAAGGAGATGCATGAGGCGACCGGCGACGAGTTTGCGAGGCTGATGGCCTCCCCGGAGTTCACCGAGTGCTTGGTCAAGAGGCTGCGAAAGCACGGGATTTTGAGGGAGGATTGATTCCGGCCGCCCCTCACGAGTCCAAGTCGAGGGGTCGGTTACATACAAGACGGAGTTACACTACACAAACCTACGCCAGTCGCGGTTGCGCTACGCCACTGCTCAGTGCTCAGCCACCTGGGGCGGCTTTAATATTGTTGGACTGTAAAGCTTGTACAGGGGGCGCACATCTGCAAAAAGAGAGGTTTTTATAGCTAAACATGATAAACATATCAAACGTAAATACGTGCAAGATGGTAAGCTTGACACTATCCGTCCCTCCGGAGCTGAAATCCAAGATGGACGAGTTCCCGGAGATGAACTGGTCGGAGATAGCCCGGCAGGCCATAAGGAAGCGGCTGGAACTTCTAAGGAAGATGGATGAGATGTTCGCGAACAGCGAACTCACCGAGGAGGATGCCATACGTCTGGGCAGGAAGGTTAACCGCTCGCTGGCCAAAAGACACGCACGATGAGGCTTGTCGTCGACGCGAACATCATATTCTCTGCTGCCATAAAGGACGGTCTGACTAGAAAGCTGCTGCTGACAGGTGGGTTGCGCCTACATGCGCCAGAGTTTTTGTCAGAAGAATTGGCCAAGTACGCTGGTTATATAGCCAAGAAATCCCACAACAGCCCCGATGAAGTCGGGATGGTTATAAAGGAGCTTTTCGAAATCGGCGGTATAGAGGTGTTCGCTACTCCGGAGCTAAACCGCTTCATGCCCAAAGCCGAGTCCATAAGCCCCGACCCAGATGACAAGGACTATTTCGCACTGGCGCTGAAGCTCGAGTGCGCCATATGGTCGAACGACAAGGAGCTCAAGCGGCAGAAAAGCGTCAAGGTCTACTCCACTGAAGAGCTAGTTGAGATGCTTGGTTAGGGGCGCGGGGCCAGGAGATGGGAGTCAGGTTACACTACACAGCTCGCAATCGGGTTCGTAGTGTGATTTTTAGGTACTACAAACCTTACACTACAACTGCCCGTGGGCTTACAAGGACGCCGTTACCTAAACCGACACCGTTTTGTTGTCCTAGGGCCGAAGGCGGCTTTTTACCGTTAAATGATTATTTAACGGGTCAGGTCAAGTCGAGTGTATCTGGGGCGAAGACTTGACCTTTTTATTTTATGAAAAGGAATATAGGCCACGATGAGAAGTGATAGATTAAAAGCCGATATTGAAGCTGCACCACATAGGGCACTCCTAAGAGCCACTGGTTTGAAGGAAGATGATTTCAAGTTAAAGAAACCTTGGATAGGTGTTGCCAACTCATATAGTACTATCGTCCCAGGACACATACACCTCGATAAGTTAGCGCAAGAGGTCATGCGCGGCATACGCGACGCAGGCGGCGTGCCATTTGTTTGGGGAGTGCTTTCGGTTTGCGATGGGATTGGAATGTTTTACGAGATGAGATATTCCCTGCCTTCCCGCGAGCACATAGCGGAGAACATAGAGATCATGATGCTCTCCCACAGCCTTGACGGCTGGGTAGGCGTCACAAACTGCGACAAGATCACCCCCGGCATGCTCATGGCGGCCGGGCGCCTGGACATCCCGGCGATAATCCTCACAGGCGGCCCGATGAAAGCGGGCGACGTAGACGGTGAAAAAGCAGATGTTATATCGGTTTTCGAAGAAGTCGGAAAGATCAAGGCAGGCAAGGCCGATGAAAAAGAGATGAAGCAGGTGGAGTGCTGTTCCTGTCCGGGCGCCGGCAGCTGCGCCGGACTGTTCACCGCCAACTCCATGGCCTGCATGACGGAGACGCTGGGCATGTCGCTGACCGGATGCGCGACCACGCTGGCGGTCGACCCGGACAAGCTCAAGCAGGCTTATGAGACGGGCAGGCGCGCGGTCGAGCTGGCCAAAAAGAACATCACACCGCGCCAGATTATGACGGAGAGCGCCTTCCACAACGCGGTCATGGTCGACATGGCTATAGGAGGCAGCACAAACACCGCGCTGCACCTGCCTGCGATAGCCGAGGAGTGCGGCATAGAGCTGACGCTGGACCAGTTCGACCAGCTCGCGCGCAAGACTCCGAACATCTGCCACATACGCCCGGCGGGGCCGTACGTCATGGAGGATTTGCAGAACGCGGGCGGGATACCCGGTGTCCTGAACCGCCTGGAGGGCAGGCTCAAGAGCTCGCCCACGGTCAACGGCAAGGACATTCTGGAGATTGCCAAGGAGTCGAAGGTCAAAGATGAAGAGATAATCCGGCCCCTGGACAAGCCGTTCTACAAGGAGGGCGGCATCGCCGTGCTTAAAGGCAATCTGGCCGACGCGTCCGTCATAAAGCAGACGGCTGTCGAGAAAGAGGCCATGGTTTTAGAGGGTCCGGCGCGCGTCTTCGAGAGCGAGCAGGACTTGATGGACGCGATATCCAAGAAGAAGATAGAGGAGGGCGACATAGTGGTCATACGCTACATGGGTCCGGCCGGGGCGCCGGGGATGCCGGAGATGCTCACTCCCACGTCGGCCATAAGCGGCGCCGGCTTCAAGAAGGTCGCATTGCTCACCGACGGCCGGTTCTCGGGCGGAACGCGCGGACCGTGCGTCGGGCACATCGAGCCGGAGGCATATCTGGGCGGGACTCTGGCCGCGATAAAAGACGGCGACGTAATCGAGGTCAACATACCGGAGAGGAAGCTGAACGTCAAGCTCAGCGGCGAAGAGATAACCACGCGCCTGCAGGAGGCCAAGGCCCCCGAGCGCAAGATGAGCCCCATGCTGGAGCGGTACCGGAGGAACATCCTGCACATATGCTAGAGCGGCATCAAACAGGAACCGCCTCTTTAACCGCCTGCCCCACGATTCCTATTTTCTCCTTTTTCCTGGCGAACTCTTCGGGAGTATAGCAAAGGACCTCCAAATCTACGTCTTCATGCCAGTGGGCCAGCACGTCAGCGCACCTCTCGGCGAAGGCCTTTCCCTCGAAGTCTTTGGAGACTACGATCAAATCGACGTCGCTCCCGTACAGCCAGTCTCCACGGGCCCGGCTGCCGAAGAGCAGTATGCGATCTATGTCATAAACGTCCTCCAGCTCGGCCTTCAGCCTCTTCAGAGCTTCTTTGGTTTCTTGAGTTCCGTACTTATCCACTCCATGGCCTCCTTTGCTTCTTTGATATACTCTCCGACACCCTCTCTGTCGTAAGTCATGAAGGGGACGTCCTCCGTTGCGTCCGGGTAACGGGAGAGATAGTACTCGGATGTGAGCCTTCGGAGAGTCCCCATGAACTGGCTGGGCAATTCGCACTCGCGCGCCAATCGCGTCAGCGAGTGGGTCGGCAGAGGGCTCTCACGCTTCTTCTCGATGTAGAGCGCCTTCAGGGCCTTCTCGACAGCCTGCTGGCAGTAGAAAGCCGCAGCGCCGAGAAAGCCCCCCTTGGAGTTGTACTCGGCGACCTTCAGGTCATGCTCTGCCTGCTTCCACCAGTTCAGTGATTCCTCGCGCATAGTTTAATATTGTGCTTTATGTTTAAAATAGGCGGTTTGGACAGAGTGCTAAAAAACTAGGCGAAGTTTATCTGCCTCATCTGCATGCTGCGCAGGTCGAGTATCGGGACCTGACAGGGAGTGGGGATGTGGCCCTGCTGCTGCTGGAAATCGGTCTGGGCCTGCCACGTGCCGGAGTTTATGACCTTGACCCCGCGGTAGTTTGCGTATCCGTTCTTGTGGACGTGGCCGCAGTGGAAGACGTCCGGGACGAAATCCATCGCCATGTAATCCTTCGACTCGGGGGCTATCTGCTCTTTCGTGCCGTAGATCGGAGAAAGATGCCGCTTCTTGAGATACTCTACCTGCGCGCGCTCGGGCTTGTCGTATGACAGGTGCGGGAGCGCCGATATCATCGCATCCATCGAGGTCCCATGGTACATCAGGACGTCCACGCCGTGCACCCTCGCCCGGGCCGGGTTGCCGACCAGATGGAAGTTGGGCATCTCCTTCAGCGGCTCTAAAAAAGCCTCCAGCGAAGGCTGCGGCTCGGCCCTCCTCACCGCGTCGTGGTTGCCCGCAGCCACTATGACCTCGATGTAGCTGGGCACCTGCTCCAGCAGCCTGGCCAGATAGCTGTACTGCTTGTAGATGTCAGGAATCGCCAGCTCGCTCTCCTGGCCGGGGTAGATGCCTATGCCGTCCACCAAATCGCCTGCTATGAAGAGATACTTGATCGACTCGGCCACTTCCCTTCTGTTGCCGTTTCCGCTGAGATTGAGCCAATCCAGGAACCGCTGGAACTCCCGCTCCTTGAAGAGAAGCGAGCCGACGTGTATGTCCGACAGAAACGCCGCCGAGACCGGCTCTTCGCACTCCGGATGCTGCTTGGCCATGGGTATGTCCGGCTCTATGACCTCTTTTGCCAGGAGCAGGTCGCCTTTGAGGGTCCCCACTACGCCGACCACCTCGTCATGCACTAGAGTAGTTCCCTTCTTGGCCGAGTCGCTGCTGTCCACCACAAGGGCCGTCCCGGTCGGGTCTTCTATGTCTAAAAGAAGATTGCCGTTCCTGGAGCGCCGGATATCACGTATCATGCCTATGACCTTGACCTCCTGGTTTTGGTATTTGTCCAGGTTCTCCATGTCGATGACGTCTTTGAGGTGGACGCGGTTCATAAGTATGCTTTTCATGCGCTTGTATCGGTCCCTGAACAGCTCGATGAAGTTCTCCACAGTCCCTTCGGACGTGGACTCGCCGGTTATGTCCTTGGACTTGTCTATCTCCAGACGGGCCTCTATGCGGGAAGCGGCGGCGGGCTTGCCTTTCTTGACTATGAACGAGAACTCCTCTTTCTTCTCTTCGGGGAAGAACTCCTCGACGAACTCTTTGGTGACCAAAAAAACGTTCTTCTCGCGGGCCTTCTCGATTATCCTCTCCGGCGCTATCCCCCTCTCCTCTATCGCGCCCACGGCAAGGCCGCTGAGGAGGATGCCCGAACCCAGGAACACGTCCGTTATCTTCTTCTGGCCGCTGGATTTCTCCGGCATCTCGCCTTCTGACTTGGCCTCGGTTCGGCTTACGTTCGCGGCGGGCTCTTCTTCCGCTTCCCACCCGTATCCCAAAAGAGAATCAGAATCCACAGGGTTTTTACATCTCAAATCATTTAAATATTTTTAGCCTTATAAAGTCGCGATGGCCTTTAACATCCTGTCATTCCTTGCGCTTCTGGTGGGTCTTTATCTGGTCTACCAGGCGGACAAGCAGAAAAACAGCGGCAGCAAGATAATCTACGCCTTCGCGGGCATAGTGGCTACGCTCTGGTCGCTCTTCACCGTGGTGGGCGCGGGCCCTGTCAGGTTCAACGCGATGCCGCTGGCCTTCGGCCTTTTCGCCGTGGCAACTCTCTACAGCAGGGGGGCATCCAGGGCGGTCTTCGGGGCCATAAGCATACTCCTCTTCCTGAACATACTGCTCTAAAAGGGCATTTTTATATTAGTAACCACTAATTAGTGGTAACAAGATGGTAACGCCTTTGATTACGCCCGCTTTGGCCGGGCTTTTCCTGGGCTTCGTCCTTATATTGATATCTGCCATATCCAAGGACGAGAAGTGGCAGGTAGCCTACGGCGTGATAGGCTTAGTCTTCATCTTCTGGAGCTTCGGCTGGTTCGGCCTGGGAAGGGTCGTCCGAAGCCTTGTGCCCGCGCTCACCCTGCTTTTCGCGATGTTCAGCTTCTACACCAAGGGCAGCGCGCAGCTTCTCTCAATCGTCATAACGATGGTGCTGTTCTTCCAGATATTCTACATATGATGGAACCCGCTCTCCTGATCCTCGGACTCTTCCTGCTGGTCGCCATAGTCAAGAACAAGGAGCTGAGCGACAACGACGACAACGAGGCGGTTTTCACTTTCCTGAGCATATCTGTCATATTCCTCATATTCGGAGGCATAGGCTTCCTCTTGCCTTCGGCCAAATCCACCTTCCCAAATTTCAGCTTCCTGATACCCATCTATGTCTTCATGGCGGCGATAGCAACCGCGACAAGAGGCAGGAGGGCAGTGATCGCGACCGTGGCGCTGATAGCGGTCTTCACCTTCATAATCATGGGATCGTTCATGTGAGGGGCGACCGCCGAGGCGGGAAACCGGCTCAAATGTCATCTTTTTAAGCCCCCACCCGCAGAATAGACACTATGGCCGAGCTTCTGATAATCGGGGGGGTAGCCCTGGATTATCTGTCCAGGGTCAAGGACTTGAGAGCCCGCTGCACGCGCGTCTTGGAATACGGCGAGAGCTTGGGCGGGATGGCTTACAACACCGCCGTGACGACCTCGCGGCTGGGTGTCGAGACGCGCCTGGTCTCCGCCGTGGGTCCCGACTTCCCGAAGGTGAATCCGCAAGAGAACCTGACGCTTGATTTGGACATCAGCGACCAGCCGACCACCCGCAGCTTCCTTTTTTTCGACGAGGAGGACGAGAGGATATACTTCTTCAGAGGGTCCTACCATGACATAGACGCAGACAGGGTGACCGGATTGATAAAGAGGGCCGGATGGGTGCATTTCGCGGGGGTGGCGCCCTGCTTCTCGAAACTCATAGACGCTGCCGACAGGGATGAGAAGATAGTGAGCTGCAACCCCGGATACGACCTTTTACACTACGACCCGAAAGACCAGGTCGTAAAGGACTTGGTCGAGAAGAGCGATTATCTAATACTCAATTCAGACGAGGCGCGCCATTTGAACCGGCCGGTCGACAGCCTTGCGAACGCTGCGGTGATAGTGACCATGGGCAAGAACGGCTCGGCGGTCGTCAGCGAGGGAAAAAGAGAGCAGATACAGGCCTATGTGGTAGAGATGTGCTCGCCTTTCGGGGCCGGAGACACATATACCGGAACGTTCATAGCCAGTATGATAGGCGAGGACGACGTTATGAAGGCGGCCAAGGCGGCGAGCGCTGCAGGTTCGCTGGCGGTAGAGCAGGGCACCACCACGCCGGAGCTGGACTGGAAAGAGATAGATAAGAGGTCGAAGAAACTATAGCTCTTTGAGAATCTCCTGCGCCCGGTTCATCCTGATGTTCCGCTCTTTTATCATCTTTTCGGCCACGGCATCCACCTGCTCCCCTTCCGCGCCCGCCATTATTGCTATGTTGCGCGCATGCAGGGACATGTGGCCCTTTTGGATGCCCTCGGAGGCAAGGGCCCTCAAAGCGGCGAAGTTCTGCGCCAGGCCGACGGCCGCGAAGACCTCGGCCATCTCCCGGGCGCTCCCGCAGCCCAGCATCTTCTGACAGATTTT
>CAZINR010000008.1:0-22411 GCA_964540655.1 uncultured archaeon
GGCGAGCCGGGCGAGGGCGGGCCCAAGAAGGTACTGAGGTGGCTGGGCATCGGGAGCTGACGTCAAGCATTAGTTCATACATTCATAAACCAATTTATAAACTATCATAAAAATGGGCCTGTGGGGATTCATAAAGGCAATCTTCGGACACAAAGAGGAAGAGCCACCAGACTTATACAATCCCCCATTCGTAGTGCTCCCGCAGAAGCAGGCCGGGCAGTCGGGAAGCTACTGGGACCAGATGAAGAAGAGGTGGGATGCCAGGATGGAGTGGGAGCGTGAGAGGCGCTCGCGGTACGGCGGCGGGGGCTAAGGACTGAAAATCCGTCCAGATTCACTAATGTTTTTATAGAAGGCGGCATTCTAATACCACACTTTTTTACAAGTGCATAAGGTGGTAAAAAATGAATTTAGTCCAAGATGCGATGAGTGCTTCTAATCCGGGGACAGCTAAGCAGTTCCTGGGCAGCGTGCAGCCAAGACCGATAGGCCAGATGGTCATCTACGTCGGAATCTTGGGGCTGCTGGGAGTGATAGGGACAGTCATAGGCCTGAGCGTAATCGGCGTGACTTACGGGTACGGGCCATTCTCCGTAGCCGTGAAGGTGCCGCTGCAATGGGCCTTGGTCCAGGCGATAATAGGGTGGATAGGTACGATAATAGCGGTCGTCGGCGCGGGAATGGTGATAGCTGCTCTAAGCCAGGGGATGGTCGGGAGGCAGGTCTCGAACGAAGAGGCCGTCACGCTTGCCGGCTTGGCCGCTAGCCCGGTCCTGATAGCAGGCATACTGAACATAATACCCGGATTGGGCTGGATATTCGTGCTGCTCGCAGCACTGTACTCCGCTTATCTGATATACCTCGGATCCGGAGCCAGGTTTGGTGCGGACAAGGCCGTGGTCGTTACGATACTGTTCATCGTAGCGTACCTGGTGATAGGATTCTTGTTCGCCCTGATTGCCGGGGCGGTCATGTGGGGCCTTTGGAACCCGCTGGCGAGCTCTTCGGTTCCTAGCGCGCCGAGCATCCCGAGCGGTTGGGGGTATTATAGCTGAGGGTCGACCCCCCTTTTTCTTATTTTTCAGAACTTAGCTCTAGCTCACACTCGTCCCGCTCTCCAGGTCCCTGTCCAAGGTCAGGAGGGCCAGTTTGTCATCCCCGCCCGCGGCCAGGAGCATGCCCTGCGACTCGACGCCCCTCAGCTTGGCCGGCTTGAGGTTGGCCACCACGATTATCTTCTTGCCCTTGAGCTCGTCCAGTTTGTAGAACTGCTTTATGCCCGCGACCAGCTGCCGCTTCTCGCCGCCCATGTCCACTTGGAGGACGACCAGCTTGTCCGCGTCCGGATGCGGCTTGGCCTCTAAAATATCGGCCACCCTCAAGTCCAGCTTCTCGAAGTCTTTGAATTCAATCATTTTCTTTATGGGTTTAAATCCTGACTGCTTCGCGGGGCACGCAGCCACCCGCTTCTTCGTGGTGGAGCACAGCTTCGCTATCTGCGCCTTTATCTCGCTCTCCTCTATCTTCCTGAATATCGGCTTGACCCCGCCTATCTTGTGGCCCGCCTCTATCGAGAGGCCGGCTGCGCTGTCCCATCCTGCCGGCGCGCAGTTGGGGGTTATCTGCAGCTGAATCTGCGAGCTGGAGAAGGGCATGAACGGCTCTGCCATCACAGAGAGCGCCTGCGCCAGGTTCACGCCTATGTGTATGGCGTTGTCAGCGCCGCCCTTCCACGGCTCCTTCTTCTGGAAATATTCGTTGCCCGCGCGCGACAGGGACATTATCTCTTTCAAGGCATCCACAAAATTAAATCCATCCAACAGCTCTGTGACCCTCTTGTGCGTCTTCTCGAGCCTAGCTAGAATCGCTTTATCATACTTGTCGAACTCGCCGAGCTCCGGTACAACTCCGCCGAACCTGCTCTTGCAGAAGCTGAGTACTCGGTTGATGAAGTTGCCGTAGTTGCCGATGAGCTCGCTGTTGATTTTCTCCCCGAACGCGCTCCATGAGAAGTCTATGTCCTGGTCCAGGGCTGCCGCCGACATCAAAAAGAAGCGCAGATAATCCGGCGGGAAGATCTTGAGATAGTCGGCTATCCAGACCACGTGGTTGCGCGAGGTGGACATCTTCTCGCCCTCGAGTGTGAGGAAGCCGCCCGCCCGCACCGCGGCCGGGGGCGGGAACTCGCCTTCGGCCATAAGGACGGCGGGCCAGAACAAAACGTGATGGTATATTATGTCCTTGCCTATGAAGTGGACCACCCGGCCCTTCCAGTAGTCCTTCCAGTCTTTGAGCTTCTCCTTGGTGAAAGAGACATAGCCTATCGGCGCGTCGAACCAGACGTACGTCACCTTGTCCGTGCCCGGGATTTTGACGCCCCAGTCCAGGTCGCGGGTGATGTCCCAGTCCTTGAGCTCGCCCAGCCACTGCTTGGCGTAGTTGCGCGCGTTGGATGAAATCTCCGGGTTCTTGAGATAATCTTTAAGCCGGTCTGAGAAATCGGAGAGCCTGAAGAAGTAGTGGGTGGTCTCCCTCACCTCCGGCTCGCTGCCGCAAGCTGAACAGCGCGCGTCCTTTATCTCGGAAAGAGTAAGGTGCCTTCCGCAGCCCTCACAGTGGTCCCCGCGAGCCTCGGAACCGCAGAAGGTGCAGATCCCCACTACGTAGCGGTCGGGGAGGAAGCGGTTGCAGGGCTTGCAGAACAGCTGCTTTACCTTCTTCTCCACTATGTGGCCCTTGTCGCGTATCGCAGTGTAAAAGTGCTGTGCCGTCTCATGATGCACCTTGCGCGATGTCTGGGAGAAGTTGTCGAACGAGATGCCGAGCGCCCTGAGCTCGTCGCCTATTATCTTATGGTAGCGGTCGGCTATCTCCTTTGGCGTCTTGCCTTCCGCCTCCGCTTTTATGACTATGGGCGTGCCGTGCTCGTCGGTGCCGCACACGTACTTGACATCCTCGCCCCTGAGCCTGAGGAAGCGGGCGTATATGTCTGCAGGTATGTATGTCGAGCGGACGTGCCCCAGATGCATGGGTCCGTTGGCGTAAGGAAGCGCCGAAGTGATTAAGGTCTTCATGCCGCTAGAATCGCGAGATTAATTTGAAGAAACTGCGGTAAAAACGCGGTTTTGCCGGTTTTTTATCCTTTAATGCCTAATTATAATCAAACAGGTCCCCCAAAATGAAACGACTCGCCCCTTTGTGTCTGCTTCTGATATTGTCTTTAGCCGTTAGCGCCAGCGCCCTCAGGGCGCCTGAAACCGTGGTCGGGAACGGAGGATGCGTCGCCATAATCTCCTGCGACCAGTCGACAAGCGACATCGGCATGAATATGCACTCCAGACTGCAGGAATCCGCTATCTGGAAGGCCGGTGGCCTTGGCCTGCGCATGGTGCCGCTGAGCGAGGCGAAGGGCATGAAGGACGGTTCCATCGGAACCATGGTTTACGCCACAAAGACCCAGGCGTCGGAGTTCTCCGACGACGACCCGTTCAAGTGCAAGAACACCGTGCTGGTGGAGCTTTGGACGCCGGCATGCGGCCAGATGCCGAGGGTATGCACGCACGGGAACGAGAAGAACATCCTGGAGCTTCCGGACAACCCCTCCCCTGACGGCTACAACCCGAAGAAGCAATATTTCTTTCAGGATACGGTTGCAGGAAGCTCAACGGGCATCTTCTTCAAAGGGACTGGGTTCTACATGAGCTGCGGGGAAGACACGAACAGAGGCTGGGACGGCTCGCATCTCCCGCGGGAGAGAGTCCTCATAGCCGGCGGGACGCCGATGATGCTGAAGGAGGTCGCCATGGAGTTCTTGGAGGAGCTCGTGAAGAAGCAAGCCGAGTACTCACCCGAGCTCAAATACCGCATAAAGGACGACTGGGGGCAGAGCCTTGTAGTCGGCTTCGAGGAGGACAAGGGCGCTGTCGACCTGCTTGTTAACCAGATAAAGGGCAGCAGGGGGCACAAGCCGCTGGTCGTGCTGGGCAACGAGACGGACAAGAGCGCCAAGCCGCTGGACCTCGGGAGGTCCGGAGGAGGCTTCCTCAGCCTTCCGAGCAAGATGGTCAAGAGCAGGCTCTATGTCATGGCATCGGCCAAGACGGCTTTCGACCTGCAGAGAGCCCTGGCGCCGGCTGAGCCCTACAACCTCGCCTTCCAACTGTTCAAGGACGTCAACACGCCCGATTACACGGACGAGACAATAGTCCCCGTCAGGATATACGGGTGCAAGGACGAAAAAGGGGACACCTTCAAGATAACCGACGAATACATAATCGACGAATTCGTCCCCGCCGTGAAGCAGAAGGACGGCGACCTGTACATAGGGAAGAACGGGGTCGTGTGCAACCTGGGAGAGGAGGAAGACGATGGAGCAGGCGCCGAGATGCTCGGCGAGGACGAATACGAGAAGGGCAGCGGAGTATACTGCAAGTGGTACCAATCCGGGGACGTCAAGGGCAACATCTACCAGACGGGCGTCTACTCCAAGAAGACGCTCGACGGTGGCGGAGAAGTCAGGCTCATGTCGGGACTGGGCGCCTGCTCCACCCACGAGGCGTTCCACGAGTACAAGACCCTGGACGGCGCTTATGACAAGAGCGGCCGGCAGTGGATACCCCTGTGCAATGACAGCAAGAGGTTCCCGAAGAACCAGGACGGCGAGATAGAGTGCCCGAGTGGGGGCACCGGCATAAGGGAGAACCCGTTCAGGAAGAGCGTCTTCTACAAGTGGCAGTACTGCGCCTGCGCGATGGAGATGCCCGAACAGGAGCTGGAGGGGCCGGTCATAATAGGAGAGCCCGAGGTGGCGGCTTCCGGCACGGAAGCTACAGTAACCTGGAGGATGAGAGGAGAGATCAAAGGCGAGTTGAGTGTGAGGTATAGAGGATCCTCCGTCTATAAAGAAGCTGACGCCTCCGAAAGCGGAGGAGTCTGGACGGCCACTCTAAGGGGCCTAGAGCCCGATAATGAATACGAATACTGGATCAGCATGATGTACGAATACACAAAGCCGGGAGAAGGCAAGATTGCCATGTACACGCCCCTGCCGAATGAGGCGGGCGTGACATCGTGGAAATTCGACACCTACGGCGGCAAGACGGACCGCCTGATGGCCGCGATAGCGATTATATCCGGCGGTTTGACCAGCGACCCGGTCGAGGTGGAGAGCGGGTATGAGTTAAAGATAAACGGGACCGGCTTCAGGGTCATACCATTCACCATAACGCGCGACGGTTTTAGAGACATACCTATGAAAACCGTGATAAGCTACACCAGTCTGGGCGAGACTGACACCAAGACCTCGATGAACGGCAAGCCCGTGGATTTCGAGCTGGGCTTCGGCGGGACGCTCGTGATGGAGAGCGAGGGATATGAATCATACAGTGTTGATATGGTCGCGCCGCTGGCCGGATTGTTGGTATATCACCCCAACAGGGAGGACTGGATAGAGACTACCGACACCACTGCCACCATAAGCTGGATAATCTCAAAGGCCGACGCGGGCTCCACCAGCAGGATACGCTACGCATATATGCCGGATGTAGGTTCCGGCAGGGAAGAGGCGCTCAAGGGCGGGCTGGACTGGAAGACCGAGAACGCACAGCTTGCGAACGGCGTCTGGACTGTGAGGCTTGAAGGCTTGTTCCCTGATTCGGAATATGTGTTCGGATTGGACTCGAACGCGATAGGCTATAAGAGCATGTTCTTTCCCCTGGCGGATGAGAACAACATGGGCCAGTGGACCTTCACGACAAAAGAGGGCAAATTGATGATAACTGACGGGCCGACGATTACTGAGGTGGGGGGTGGGGAAGCGACTGTAGAATGGAAGACCAGCAAGGAGGTTGCTTCCATGGAGCTTACCCACTGGTACGCAAACGTCCCCAGCGCCTCAGCCTCCAACGTGCAAGCGGAGAAGGTGAGTCCAGAGTCCTGGAGGGCAAGGCTCGCCGGGGTCTCCCCGGGGATAAGCTACAAGTACACCATCGCGGGGGGCGGCAGCATCCTGCCGGTCGCCAACGCCAAGGGTGAGACCAGCTGGGACCTGAAGCTCAGGAGCTTCGAGCTGGGCGCTGCGGTATCGACAGTGAGCGATCTGGGGGAGAGCCAGGCGGTCGAGGTGCAGGACGGCTACAGCGTCACCATAGACGGGGCCGGTTTCAAAGTGTACCCATTTTCAAAGGACCCGAGCGACCCGAACTATAGAGAGCATCCGGACGTCCGGGTGACTTACATGGGAACTGCAGATAGGAAGGAATCGAAGGGTGGGGCTCCTGTGGAGTTCTCGCTAAGCAAAGACGGCATGCTGGTAGTCGAGAGTGAAGGCTTCGAGCCGTATGCCATAGTCATAAGGAAGGCAGAGAGCGTCCCCGCGTCTGCCGTCGAGGAGCAGGCAGAGGCGATTAGGGACGGAATTGCTTGGGCTTAGAACTCACTGTAAAAATGGACTGGAGGGCTACAATCCCTGGGATGATGGTAGCATCCCTTTTGCTTGTATCGGTTAGCGCCTTGAGTGTGGGATACTTTGACTTGAGTGGTTATCCCCAGTATTGCGAGGACCATAGAATAGAGGAATACTGCAACGAGCAGGGATTCTTCGAGCTGATCGGGGGGATGACTACTGGGGAGCTGGAGTCTGGTTATGTCAACGAGTTCGCCTATTCCGACCAAGCCGTGTACAGGGGGTTATTGCAGATAACCGATATGGAAGTGGATGTTGAGATAGACGCGCCGCTGGCGAGAGTCGAAGCGAGATACGGGGTCAAGAACACGGGGCCTGCGACCGAAGCCGATCTCATGGCGCTGAGGGTGCCTGCCAACATAAAAGCCTATGAGGGCGATTCCGAAGTAGGGCTGGATGAACTTTATTCTTGGACTTCCGACTTCGCAGAGGGGGAGGGAAAGGACATATGGCTCATGTTCGAGGAGAGCGTCCCTGAACGCATCTACGGCTATAACACGAACCTTGTGATAGACGAGCAGATACCGACAGAACAATCCGTGCCGCGGATTAAAGTCTCGATGCGGCTCCCTGAGGGGGCCGAGCTAGAATCGTGCGTTCCGGATGGCTACACTGCGGAAGAGGCTGACGGGAGGACGAAGGTGGTTTGGGAGTTCTATGACGCCGCACCATGGACGAATCCGTTCAATGACCTGATTTGCACTTGGGAGGAAGAGGTCACGGAGCCTCTCCCCTCTCCGCCCGACCAGCAGCTTGCGCCTACAAGCGCCGACGGGCCAGAGCAGGGCCCTGACAACAGCTGGATCATCTGGGTAGTAATCTTCCTGCTGCTGGCCGCTATAATCTACTGGTATGCGAGGGTCAGGAGATAACGCCTATTAGCGCAGCTTTCCCCATATCCTACTGTATAGGGGGACATATCGCTCCATGACCCTCTCCCAATGCTCGCCCTCGCCATCGACGGCCTTGGTGTCGGTTATGGCGATTCTGAGCGGCTTTTTGGTCTCCGGGTCTCTTATGAGCATGAATTCCGGGCCCCTGAACTCCAGCCCCATGCGGCGCGCCCTGTCCCTGTGCCGCAGCGCCTCCTGCCTGAACCTCTCGACGTCGGGGGATAGCTTTGCGGAGGGCATCAGTTCCCAACGGTCATCGAACATCGTGATGGCGTCCAGACTGCCGCCCTCCGTCAGGTCGGTCATGACATGAGCGAGCCTGCTGGGGCCTGACACTCCCTCGACCAGCGCAAGAGCATTCATCTCGGGCACCGGGAAACCATGCTTTCGCAGATGTTCATTGAGGGTCTGACTCTTAATAAGTGTGAGCACGTTGCCCCTGTTTTCGGGGCGGCGGACAATAACCGGCTTGCCCTGATGTGACCCCCGCTGGACTAGGCTATGACTGCCCCCGCCAAGCACCTCGCCTTCATGTATTTCGACATGGTGCTCTGGCCTAGGCTCGCCTTCATGAAGAAGGACTGCCCTCCTTATGGGCTTTGGTGGCATGCACCTATTTCAAAGGAAATGGATAAAAGCGTTCAGTCGTGCTCCTCGAACATGCGGTCCTGGGTCTTGTCCCTCTTACGCAGGTACTCGATCAGCATCGCGGCGTGCTCTTTCTCCTCGTCGCGGTTGTGCTCGAGAATCTTCTGCAGCTCAGCGTCATCCGTCGCCTCCACCCTCTCCTGGTACCAGTTTATCGCCTCCAGCTCCTCGATGAGCGACTGCCTGGCCCTCTCAAGGTCCTTGGTCTCTTCCGTAAGGTTCTCCCTGCCTTCGTGCTCTCCGGTCATTTTGATTGTTTAATTTAGTGTTTTAGAGTACTAAACTCGCAACAGTTCAGGCGAGTCTGTTCGCTCCGTTATAGATTTCCTCCACATGAAGCACGAAAGCGCCCTTCCTGGCGAGATAGGGCTTGCACCACTTCCTCACATCCTCGTGATACTCGTCTTCAGTATGGTAATCCACAGTTCCCTTTATCTGGTAAGAGTCTCTGTCTCCGTCCATGAAAGCCAATGCTGCCTTGGGGTTCTCCAGCAGATTATTCAGAGTCTTGTGCATCTTGTTGTCCGCTATCAAAATTGTTTCTTCGTCCAGCAGCTTCATATAGGATATGTAAACCACGTTGGGCGATGCCCCATTGTCGGAGGTCGCCAATACGTAGACTCCCGCTTTGTTGAACGCATCCCTCACCTTCTCCGGTATTTTTGCCATTTTCTCTTGCTTATTTTAGCCTGAAGAACGTGCCCCGCTCCTTCTCTTCGCTGATTATCCTCCCGGAGCTCAAAAGGGTCTGCAGGTATTTGTTCACCTCGTTCAGGTGCATGCCCATTATCGTAGACAACTCCCTGGCCGTGCAGGGCCTTCTCCGGAGGGTCGAGATTATCTCCTCTTCGACGTCCTTGCTGAAGCTCTTCACACTCTTCCTGGACTTGAACTTGGCGATGACCTCGCCCCCTAGGAGAGACGCGATTCTGTCGAGCGCGGCCTTCTGCGCCGGCATGACCCAGCTCTCGGCACCGGGCCGGTCGAGGGTGTTTATCTGCACCCGGTCTGGGCTCATCCTGTCGACGGCGGCCTTCATAGCCTTTAACTCTTCCTCAGAGTCGTTCAGGCCCGGTACTATGAAGACCTCGAGCCAGTACCCGCCGGAGAACTCCTCCCTTAGCTTGATAAGCCCTTCCATCATACTTTCGACTGACAGGCTTCCATGCGGCCTGTTCACGCTTCTGAAAGCCCCTTCAGAAGCCGCGTCCAGAGAGGGGATGACAAGGTCGGCGTCTTTTATCTCCTCCCTGATTGCCTTGTCATGGAAAAGGGTCCCGTTGGTGAGGACAGCCACTTTGTATTCGGGATACTTCTCCTTCAGGAAGCCTGTTATGCGGCCTACACCGCTGTGAAGGGTGGGCTCGCCGGAGCCCGAAAAGGTGATGTAGTCCAGCTCGGGTCTTTTCTTCAGATAATCGTCCAGCTCGGCAAGGATCTCATCGGTGGGGATGTATTCCTTCCGCTCCACGGTCAAGTCGGTGGTCCTTCCGCACTCGCAGTAGACGCAGTTCAGGGTGCAGGTCTTGTAGGGGACCAAGTCTATCCCGAGCGAGACTCCGAGCCTCCTTGAGGGTACCGGTCCGAAGAGGTGCTTGTATGTCATTTTTTGACTCCTTTTATCGCGTACAAAGCGCAATCCTTTGCGTCGCTGGAAGGGAATACTCTCTTCCCCTCGATGCCCAGAAGGTACTCGCCGGTGACATTGAATCCCTCCGACAACTCTTTCCTGATTTTCTCGGGGCTCAGGCCAGGATAACTTATGTTCTTTTTGACGTAGCCTCCCCTGGCCATCATGCCTTTGAAATATGCGGATTTCTTATTGAATAGCAAAATTAGGAGCCTGCCCTCTTCGGACAATACCCTTGCCGCCTCAGCGAGTGCCTTCCGATAGTCGCTGGTGAACTCGAGAGAGGTTATGAAGAACAAGCCGTCGAAGGATGAGTCGAGAAAGGGCAGCTCTTCAGCGCTTGCTAGGACGAACCGGCCGTCCGCCAAGCCCCTGGCCGCCTCAAGCATCTCCGGAGAGCTGTCCACACCCGTTATGTTTAGTTCCTTCAGCTCCCTCTCGAATACCCCCGGGCCGCACCCGACGTCCAGCACCCTCTCGCACCCGCCCAGCCACGCACGGACGTAGTCAGCCTCCTGCTTCAATATTTCCCTTCCGAAATCCGTCTTGTAGAAATCCAGATATCCCTTAATCTCAGCAGAGCTCATTCTATTCCGAGTTTCCTCCTGTAGTATCTTGAGTATATGGCCCCCATCGGATTGTGAGCCAGCACCCTGTCCTTCACGGCCAGCGTGGTTATGAGGGCTTTAGAGTGCTTGGCGAACAAGACGTCGTGGCCCACACACAGCCCCAGTATTATGTTGAGCTCAGTGCCCTCGCGGTTGAGGACCTCCGCCTGCCCTATGGGGTCGCAGGTGGCCTCGTAGCGGTTCTCCCTTATCTTCTTCAATCCGAAGTCCTCCTTGCTGATGCCGCAGACCTTGCAGCAGACGGAGTGGACCTCGAAATCCTTCCCCAGTAGCTTGTGTATCGCCTCGGCCTCCCGCTCGAAGCCTATGCAGAAGGCCATCCCCAGTTTCTTGAAGCCCATGGATTTGCAGAAGCTGATAAGCTCCTCGATGCGCGTGAGCTTCATGTAGCCCTCCGACTCGAGGGCGGCGGCGGCCTTCATTAACTCCAGGTTTTCACCCGTGTATTCCTTCCTGACCTCCTCCTTTATCGAGGTGCAGTCCTTCCCGCCGTAGCAGTCCTTGTCCCTGCACAATGCGCATTTCATTTTTTGCCCCTGCCCCCCGCGAATCTTCCGTCATCCGTTGCTTCCGGGAGCTTATGCACGTTCTTCTCGAGCCAGCCTGTCCTGACGGCATCCCTCGTGTCGAACTCCGGGACATAAGGCTTGATGTCCAGAAGGGGGGTGCCGTCCAGTATGTCCACTTCACGGACGCGGAGGGTGTTGCCTTCGACCCCGACAAGGCGCACTGTCGACATGCCGATGGGGTTCGGCCTGCTGGGCCCCCTCATCGCGAAGACGCCGTGCTCCTCATCGTCCATGTAGGGCTTCACCCTCAGAGGCGCTTTCTTGGACAAATGAAAGTGGTATAGCAAGATTATATGGGAGAAGCTCTCAAGGTCTTTCAGCCCCTCGGAATATTCCGGGAACACCTCGACTCTGCCTTCGCTGCCCTTGGCACCAGTGGGTTGTATGGGCGTCCCCTTGGATTCCGTGAACGCAGAGTGTATGACGCCTATGGGTTCGTACAGTATTCTCGCCATGTCCCTAATCACCGTAATCTAGCTCGTATGTTATTAAAAGTCAAGAGAGGGATGGTGATTATTTTGCCCATGCAAAATCACGACTCCATAAAGCTTTTTAACTCAGTAGTGATAAGAAAAGGCACTAGTGATTATTTTAATCACAGGCGATATCGTGGAAAGTCTCAAAGAGATTAAGAAAAGGAAATTGAAGGAATTGGGCAAAAGGCTGAACAAAAATAAGATGGAGAAAAAGATTGAAGTCAAGGATGATGGTTTTGATGAGAAGGTGCTCGAGCAATCGAAGAAGGTGCCGGTGGTCGTCGACTTCTGGGCCCCATGGTGCGCCCCCTGCCTGATGCTCGGCCCCACACTCGAGAAGCTTGTGGAAGAATATGATGGAAGGTTCGTACTGGCAAAGCTGAATGTCGATGAAAGCCCGAGAGTGAGCCGAAGATACGGAATCATGAGCATACCCTGCGTGAAGATGTTCAAGGGCGGGGAGATGGTCGACGAGTTCATTGGGGCATTGCCGGAAACCTCGGTCAAACAATGGCTTGACAGGAATCTGGGCGAACAGGGCTGAACCATGGGTCTGATGTTCAAAAGGTGATAAAAATGGTAGAAGTCGATGAAGAGAGATGTCTGGGTTGCGGTGCATGTGTTTCGGTATGCCCCAAGGGCTTTGAGATGATAGGGGGAAAATCGGTCGTAAAGGATGCCAACTCCAGTTGCATAGAAGATGCCATATCAGCATGCCCGGTTGGAGCAATAAGCAGGTAAGAGACGGACGGATGAAGGGGGAATAAGATGAGGGCAGAGCTACCGGTATTCGTGTTTTCTTTTTTAGTGTATCTAGCTCTGTCGATATACTCCGGGGACCTGTTGTTTTGGTCTCCTGAAGAGCTGGTCGCAGGAGTGGCCTTATCCCTTATCACGGCCGTTTTAGTTGGAAGGCTGGTCTCCGCAGTCGGTGCTGAAACAAGAAGCGGCTGGCTGAATCCGATAAGATGGGCTTTGCTGGCCGTTTATGTCGTCGGACCCCTCTTCTTCCGAATGGCCAAGGCCAATCTGGATGTCGCATACCGGGTGATTACCAAGAGGATAAACCCCGGCATAGTCAAGGTGCCCTCGGGACTGAAAACCGATTTCGGCACGGCCCTGTTGGCCAATTCCATAACGCTGACTCCCGGAACCATAACGCTAGATGTGGACAAGGATAGAAACCTGTACGTCCATTGGATTAACGTGGGGGACAAGAGGCCGAGCCCAGAACAGGTATACGGCACCTTTTCCAAATGGGTAAGGAGGATAACGGAATGATTTTCATATACGCAGTGCTGGTGCTGTCCGGCTTGATTTTTGCCTGCATGGCGAGGGTGCTGCTGGGCCCCACCATAGCGGACAGGATGATAGCTGTGTGCGCCATAAATGCCTTGGTGGTCAGCATTCTGGTGCTTTCGAGCTTGGCCTTTGGGGAGGTAGTCTACGTGGACGTGGCAATCGTTTATGCTATGCTGTCTTTTGTCTGCACCCTGTATGTTTCAAAATATCTGGAGGAGAATAAAGAATGATCTGGATATCCTACCTGTGCCTATGCATAGGGCTTGCCTTCAGTTTCTTTGGAGTGATGGCCCTGCACAGGTTCCCCGACGTCTACACCAGGTTGCAGGGTATGACAAACTGCACTGCTTTCGGAGCCATGTTCATTTACGGGGCCGCCATAGTTTACGGCGTTCTCATGTCTATGGAAGGGCAGGGGCATTACCTTATCCTCAGCATGCATACAGTCATAGTCGCACTGGTCGTCCTGATAACTAGCCCCACCGGGTCGCATGCCATATCCAGGGGCGTATACAAGCACGGGATAAAGCCGAAGGTGGCGGTCATAGATGAATTTGGAGGGGCAGAATGATTGAATTGATACAAGCGATAGTTTTGTCCGGGGTCATGATTTTCGCATTGGCGGCTCTGAAATCCAAGGATCTGCTGATGTCCGTTATACTTCTGGTGGGCATGAGTCTGCTGTTGTCCGTTGAATTCTACCTGTTGCAGGCCCCCGACGTGGCAATTGCGGAGGGAGCCATCGGAGCTGGCCTGACCACGGCCATTTATGTCATAGCCATAAACAAAACCGAGAGGTGGGAGAATGGAAAGAGGGATTAAGATAATAACTGCCGCCATATTGCTACTATTGCTCTTAGTCAGTGCGGTGAACATGAGCAGACTGGGGGAACGGGGGGAGAGAAAGATGGACGACTATTTTATCGAAAACTGCCAAGAGGAGACCGGGAGCAACAATGTGGTGGCGGGGATACTCTTTGATTACAGGGGGATGGACACTCTGGGGGAGGCGACCGTCTTATTCGCTGCTGTCAGTGTCATATCCATCCTCTTTTGGAGGGCTGAGAAATGAAGGACGGAGGACTATCAAAAATCGTAAGGGAGATGAGTATAGTACTGTCGGTCCCCATTGTCATATTCGGATTATATGTCATCTCCCACGGGCACCTCACCCCCGGAGGGGGATTCCCCGGAGGGGCTATTCTGGCCACGCTCATCGCATTGTTGCTTGTCGGTTTTGGCAAGGATGTAAGAGAGAACATAAATGAAAGACTCTTTTTTATGGCAGAGAGTGCCGCATTGATCGGATTCGCCCTTCTGGCGTTCCTGGGAATCTCCAGCAGTTTTTTCCATAATTTCCTTTCGGGCGCGGGAGGACCGTTCGGCAACGCCGTTGCTCACGGGATTAACCCCGGCTTCCTGGGCACAGGGGGTACGATACCCCTGATGAACCTCGCCGTGGGTCTGGAGGTCTTCTCCGCGCTGTCGCTAATCGTAATTCTGATATGGGGGGGAGGAGATGATTAGTCTTACGCTTCTAATGGCAGTCATACTGGCCGGTCTGGGACTGTTCGCATTGCTCTTCAAAAGGAACCTGATCAAGATAGTCATGGCCCTGCAGGTGATTGGAAGCGCAGTGAACCTCTTCCTGGTGTCGCTTGGTTATCGGGAGGGGGGGGTAGCGCCGATATTCACCCACGCCCCGACATTGGAGATGGTCTCCCCCACCCCCCAGGCGCTGACCCTGACCAACATAGTGATAAATCTGGCCGTGGCAGCTGTGCTGCTCTCTTTCGCAATCGCCATATATAAGCACTACGGGACTTTGGATAGCATCAAAAGGAGGTTGAGAGGATGATGCAGCATCTCCCCGCGATATGCATAGGTCTGCCGTTGCTGGCCGGGTTCATCACCGTCTTGCTTCGGGGAAGAAGTGAAAAAATCAGGATTTGGTTTGTCGTTCTCGCATTGGCAACAGAGTTGTTGCTAATCGGTTCGCTTTATCTTGACACCCTGGCCGAAGGCATGAGAACCTATGAAATCGGGGCTAGTTTGCCCAGTCTAATCTCCTCTGCAGATGTCCCGTTCAGAATAATCCTGGTGGTAGATGAAATATCGGCATTGATCTCCCTGGTGGCAATTTCCATAATCTTTATCGCGGGCGTTTATGCACAGAGGTTTATGAGAGAGCACAAAAATCTGGATAAGTTCTATGCCCTAATATCGATACTCGCTGCCGGCATGGTGGGCCTGTGTTTCACCGGGGATTTATTCACGCTTTTCGTGTTTTTGGAGGTGGTCTCCATATCTTCGGCCGGATTAATAGCGTTTCTTAAGAGGGGGGCCTCCTCCGAGGCGGCTTTCAAATATCTGGTTCTATCATCTGTGGGCACGCTGTTCCTCTTGCTGGGCATAGGGATGCTCTACAGCCAGCACGGCGTTTTGAACATGGCGGCCATAGCGAGAGGGGTCTCCGAAAGCCTCTCGTTTTTGGACAAAGCGGCCCTGGGCCTAGTGGTGTCCACCATATTATTGAAGAGTTCCTCCATTCCCGTCCATATGTGGAAGGCTGATGCCTTCCAGGAAATGTCGATGCCCGTCGTTTTGATATTCATGGCTTCCTCTTCCGTAAACTTGTACGTTCTTCTCAGGATAGGGTTCTCCGTATTCCCGAGCATGGCCTATACAATTGGATGGCTGATAGCGCTCTTGGGGGGGCTTTCGATATTCGTGGGAGCCACGATGGCCTTGGTTCAGACGAACCTAAAAAGGATGATAGGCTATGTGGCAATAGCGGAGATCGGATACATCGCTCTTGGCGCAGGAGTGGGGCTGGCAGGCATGCCTCAGCCCGACGCCTTCAGCCTGTCCGCCCTGTCGGGAGCACTATTCCATATGATGAACGACGTTTTGGGCATAGGCTTATTGTCCCTGACTGTAGGGATTGCGCTCTACTACACAAAAAAGGAGGAGTTGGAGGACTTGAAAGGCCTGGGCCACAGCCTTCCGCTGGTGACGGGACTGTTCCTGATCGCCGTTCTCGCAATTTCCGGCATCCCCCCTCTGAACGGTTTTGCCTCCAAACTGATGATATACGAGTCCGTATTCCATCTGAACCCCCTTTTGGCGGTGGTAGGAATCCTAGGGAGCATCCTCATGCTGGCCGCTCTCATCAGGATATTCAACGGCATTTTTCTGGGCGAGCCATATGAGGGGGTAAGAAGGGAGATCCCCCTGAGCATGATGGTCATGGCGTTTGTCCTGGCCCTCTTCATAGTCCTTTGGGGGCTTTTCCCCCAAGCAGTAGTGGAACGCCTGGTTCATCCGGCGATAAGCGCTTTAGTCAACTCACAAGGCTACATAGGGGGCATCATATGATATCCGCGACCGGAAACTGGAACCCTGCAGTATTCCTGCTTTCCATCCTAATCGTAGGGATAATCGTCTGGATAATCCGCCGGTCGGGTGAAAAGGACTGCAGGGAGGAGGGCTGCAAAACATTGCCATTCTTCTCCGGCGATTTGGTCGCGGGGGGAGGGATCGGCAACTTCTACTGGGGCTTCCTCGAAGCCATGGAGGGATATTACAGAACCATGTCGAGATTGCATTCGGGGATGATAAACGATTATGTCTACTGGTTCGTTCTGACTGTAGTCGTAACGACGATAATCATGATGGGGGTTTAACATGGACGAAATAGTCAAGGAGGGGCTCTCCGATGGATGAATCGCTGTTTTCGGTATTGATTGTGCCTGTAGTCTCCGCCATAGGCATAGCCCTGGGGCTGCTCTACAGCGGGATAGGCAGGATACTGGCGGCAAGAATGCAGTCAAGGGTGGGGCCGCCCATCACCCAACCGTTCAGGGACGTCAAGAAGCTGCTGGTGAAGGAGAGCATCGTGCCCAGAAAGGCTGTGGGATGGTTATTCAATCTGGCGCCGGTGGTAGCCCTGGGCAGCTCCCTCGTTCTTCTGCTGTATGTTCCTCTCGGCGGTTTCCCGCCCGTTCTGGGGAGCCACGGGGACCTGATCCTGGTGCTTTACCTGCTCCTGCTGCCGTCTCTGGCCCTGGTTGTCGGAGGGCTCTCCTCCGGGTCGCCCTACGCCGGGTTGGGGGCCCGAAGAGAGATTATCACGATGATAGGCTATGAGTTCCCCCTAGCTGTAGCCATAGTCTCCATCGCCTGGCTGCTGTCTCAGGTAAGCCCCGGTGCCGCGGCCTTTTCATTCTCTTCCATGACCATTAATGCGATATGGGGTTCGGTCTCCCCGCTGGGTTTCGCCGGCCTTCTAATGCTGTTCGCAGTAGTGCTGTTCGTGATGCCCGGCAAGACAGGTAGGGCACCGTTTGACGCCCCAAAGGCCGACACGGAGATAGCCGGCGGTGTGCTGGCAGAATACTCCGGCAGGAATCTGGCTTTGTTCTATATCGCAGAGGCGGTCGGGAACATCGTTTTCGCCTCGATTATCATAGGCCTGTTCCTGCCTTTCGGGGTTTCTTCGTTTCTGGGATTAAGCGGTATCTGGGCTATAGCCGGGGATGCGCTGTTCTTCCTCCTAAAGCTGCTTGGCATAATCTTCGTGGGCTCTGTCCTCATGGGGGTCGCGACGGCCAGGTTCAGGATTAGCCGGGTGGTCAGGGTCTACTGGCTCCATGCCACGATGATATCGCTCTTGGGGTTGATGATGATTATGATAGATATGGGAATACGGTAGATTTTCGATTTTGATGCTAAGATGGACGAATCAAAGGGGTTAAAAAGGCTGGTGAAGAGCATATGGGTCTTCAACTGGTTCAACTCATGCGGTTTCATAGAGCTGCTCCCGGTCGTCGGCAGCAGGTGGGACATGGAGAGGTTCGGCCTGATTCCCGTCGCCAGCCCGAGGCACGCGGACTGCCTCATCATAGGCGGCTATCAAACAGAGAAATCGATAAGGAGGGCGGTGAGGATCTACGAGCAGATGGCGAAACCGGCCATAGTAGTCGCCCTGGGCTCCTGCAGCATGAGCGGGGGCATGTACTGGGACAGCTATAACACCGTCAAAAGAATATCGGACTACCTTCCTGTCGATTTATACATCCCCGGCTGCCCTCCGAGACCTGAGGCGATATTCGAGGGCATCGCCAAGATACTTGAGAAGCAGGAGGATGGGAAAAACGGATGAGATGGGGTTTAAGGGCGAGCTGAATAGAAGGTTCGGGCTCCAGGCTGAAAAAAGGAAGCGGGGGACGTGGGTAGAGGCAAGAAGCGACGATTTGCTCGATGTGTGCAGATATGCGAAAGAGAACGGATTCGAGCACCTGTCCATGGTCTCCGTCACCGATCTCATAATTGACGGGTGTTTTGAACTCCTGTACTTCTTGTGGTCTTACAAAAGCAAAACCAGGCTGGTCATAAGGGCCAGGATTCCGAGGGAAGGCCCCATTATAAAATCCGTTTCAGGTCTGTGGAAAGAGGCTCAGATACACGAAAGGGAACTGCATGAGTTGTTCGGCGTCGAGTTCGAGGGGAACCCGGATTTGTCGGCCCTCTTCCTGGAGGGCTGGAAGGGGGAACCGCCCTTCAGGAAGAACTTCTATTGGAGAGACTACGTGCGAAGGAAATACCGCAAGGACCTGGAGAGTGAAAGAGCTTATTTCGAGGTGATACAATGAAGCAAAACAAATCCCTGCCGGGCATGGAACCGTATGAGCTGCTGTTCGGGCCTGCACATCCCGGGCCGGGGAACTTCTCTGTCAAACTGAAGCTCGACGGGGAAAGGGTGATATCGGCCAGGGCGGACCCGGGCTATCTCCACAGGGGATTCGAAAAGCTGATGGAGTACAGGACCCCCATGCAGAATGCCGTGTTGTCGGACAGGGTATGCGTGTTCGAGCCACTCAACTGGAACCTCCTGCATGCCGAGGCTGTTGAAGAGCTGGCGGGCCTTGAAGTCCCCGAACGCGCCAGATACATAAGGGTCATACTGGCCGAGCTCTCAAGGATACAGTCCCACCTTATTTGGTATGGGGGGATGTCGATGGGCACCGGCTTTGACACCGGCTTTAAAATCGCATTCGGCTATCGGGACTATGTGCTTGATGTCTTTGAAGCCGTAACTGGGGGCAGGGTGTACCCCACCGGTTACATATGCCCGGGAGGGGTCAGGAGGGACATCTCCGAGAACACTGAGAGAAGAATCGGCGAGGTGCTGGACAAGGCGAACAAGATGGCGCTGATAGAGAGGCTGGAGAACCCCACCCTGTCCGGAAGGACTAAGGGGGTAGGGATTTTGAGATTAAAAGACGCCTTGGAGCTGGGGGCCACCGGACCGGTGATAAGGGCCAGCGGCATGAAGACGGATGTCCGAAGGGACGAACCCTATGAGGTCTACGGCAGGCTGGACTTCAACGTGCCCGTCCTGAATGATGGGGACTCGTATGCGAGGTATCTTATCGGAATCCGGGAGATAGAAGAATCAATCAGCATCGTAAGACAGGCGCTAAAGGGCATGCCGAGCGGGAGGATAGAACCAGTAAAACCCGATTTCAGACGAATGCCTGAAGGGGAGGCATACGTCAGAAACGAGGTTGCCAGGGGCGAGGCATGCATCCACATGGTCAGCAAGGGCGGGGAATGGCCCTACAGGTGCAAGATACGGGGGCCGTCGCTCTTGCATATGATTCCGGTGTTGGAGCATCTTCTGAAGGGGCAGCAGATTGCGGACGTGCCTGCGATATACTGGAGCCTGAATCCCTGCCCTGCGGACATGGACAGATAGACCGGTAACGATAAAAATGAAACTCGGCATATTGGGGGAGCTGATGAAAAACCTGTTCAGGAAAGCGATGACCGTACGGTTCCCGAAAGAGGCAAAGGCCATAAGTGACGGTTACAGGGGTGAGCAGAGCTTCGATAAATCGAAATGCAGAAGCTGCGGACTTTGCGCGAGAGTATGCCCGAACAAAGCAATAGAGATGGTGGGGGTCAAGGAAGGCGGCGGGGTAAGGAGATATCCGAAGATAGACATGGGCAAATGCTGCTTCTGCGGCCTGTGCCAGGATGTCTGCCCCACGGGCGCGATTAAGATGACCAAGAGCTTGCCGGAATCCACGCCCGACCCGTCCTCACTTGTCAAAAATCCAAATACAGGATAAAAATGGACCAAAAAATCGAAAAGGCGATAAAGGAATACGAGGATTATGCAGACGAGAACGGATTCAGACTGAATCCCGACCGCAAGATAGTCGAGATGCTTGTTAAGAGCATGTTCGAAAACGAGAAAAAATTCGGGAAAAGATATTGCCCGTGCAGGCTAGAGCACAATGATAAAACGGTGTGCCCGTGCGCCTATCACAAAAAGGAGATAGAGGAGCAGGGGCATTGCCACTGCTTTTTGTTCGTGAGCAAGGAGGGATGATATGGGCGGATGGGATCATTTGGGAGGTTAGAGGGCATGATAAACATAAGCAGCAATAAATGCGTCGGGTGCGGAATCTGCGAGAGTAAATGCCCAACAGGGGCCATTTCCGTGGACTGCGGAGAGGGGATTGCCGTAATCGACAGGGATAGATGCACTGGATGCGGGATATGCCTACAGAACTGTCCCCAAAGGGCGATAAGCGACATTGAAGGAGAACTGAGAATAGCTATCGGGACAGATAACGGAAAGGTTATAAAAGAGGATGACCATGTCGGGATGTCAAAATATTTCCAGATATGGGATTATTCTGAAGGAAAGATAGAGTTTGCGGGGACGAGAGAAAACTCCAAATATGTGGAGGAGGGGGGGAGGGTCCATGGCGACCACAAAAAAGCCGAGGCAACCGCCTCCGTCTTAGCGGGTGTCGATGTTCTGGTGGGCAAGATGATGGGCCCCAATGTCGAAAGATTGAAGAGAAGGTTTGTCTTGGTTATAGTAAGGGAGCCAAAAATCGATGATGCCTTAAGGATAATCGAGAGGAGTATCAACGAGATTTTTGAGGAAAAGGGGAAAACCGAGAGGCACGCAATAATTCTAAACGGGGGTAAAAGAGATGGGAGAGGATGATATCAGGAATCAGCTGAAGGAATGTGAAAAAAAGCTTGAGGAAACGAACAGACTGAGGTTGGTGGAAGAATCTGTCATGGCAGGTCTTAGGGAGGAGGGCTTTTCTGAAAAGGCACTTGAATTTTTTAGGTATAGGAAAAATTTTTTGGTTGTTAGCCCGGAAGAGTACAACGCGGATGTGGTGGGCTCTTTTACTGGTAGTTGCGGCGACAAGATAGACACTTACCTAAAAATAGAGGGCGGCATAATCAAGGATGCGAAATACACCACGGATGGTTGTCCTGGAGCCGTTACCTCGGGCTCCGCTATGACCTCGCTGATAGTCGGAAAGAACGTGGAGGATATTGAGGACATAAGTGTCACATCCATTGCGGAATATCTAAGGGAAGGCCATAAAGGTCTACCTGAACATATGTACGGCTGTTGCGGAATTGCTGTTGGATCCTGCAGGGATGCCATAAATAGATACAAGGGGGCAAAGCGATGATGAGGGGGTCAAACCGAAAAATAGAAAGGTATAATTTCAACAGACTGGAGAACTTTCCAATCTCCTTCCTTGCGGTGGCACTAGGCCTGATAGGTTTTACCCTGGCCTGGCAGAAGGCCGAGGATATCCTCAGACTGCCCGTCTCCGCCACTATGCCTTTGCTTTATATCTCAGTTGCGGCGATGGTCGGGATTTCATTAGCGTATGTGCTCAAGCTAGTAAGGTACCCGCAGGAGGTGAAGAGGGAGTTCAACAACCCCGTTAAGATAAACTTCTATCCGATAATCGCCAAGATATTCCTCATAGCAAGCATAATATTCCTCTCGATAGATATGCTTGTGTCGGCGTATCTCTGGTGGATTGGAGTAATACTGCAGTTCATCTTTACGATAGTCATAATGTCGTTTTGGATAAGGCATGAGAAATTTGAGATACACCACATAAACCCGGCATGGTTCATACCGGTGGTGGGTTGTATAATAATACCGATAGCCGGGGTCCAGCATTTCTCACCGGACCTTTCATGGTTCTTTTTCAGCACAGGAGCCTTTTGGTGGATGATACTGGTTACACTGGTCATAAACAGGATAATCTTCCATCACCCTATCTCAGACAAGCTGATACCCACGTTCTTCATACTCTTTGCACCGCCGCTGATAGGGTTTATTGCCCTGACCAAGCTTCTTGGCGGGTTAAACATAGCAGGCAATATGCTGTACTATTTTGGGGCGTTCATGTTCATACTCGTCATGTTCCAGTTCAAGATGTTTTCAAAACTGCGCTTTTACCTCTCATGGTGGGCATACTCCTTCCCCATGAGCGCATTGTCGATAGCGACGCTGTTAATGTATCACGAGACCGGCTCGGAGTTCTTTAAGATTGCATCTTGGACGATTTTTGCGTCTCTGAACGCTTTGATATTATTGCTTGTCTATAAGACTGCGCGAGCAATCAAGAACAGGGCCATATGTATTGAGGGTGAAGATTGAAAGAAACAAGGTTCAATGTCGCTTTTTTGTAATTAGCAACAAAAATGCCGTGGACAAATACGTGATAAAGGGGATAAAGAAGCTAAGGAGCCTTACGAGGACCAAAATCAGGCTGGCTGAAGAGGCGGGTACTAAGAGGACCAAACCGGAGCCCCTCCCCCTGGTCAAGTTCCTCTCGGACAAGGAGATAAGAACGGTCAAGGAGGCGAAAGAATACCGCGAAGAGCTGGGAACGCAATATGGCGATTCTGAGAAGGCTGCCCGGGACGTTCTGGAGATGATGGACATAATCGAGG
>CAZINR010000008.1:22421-31965 GCA_964540655.1 uncultured archaeon
GTGAAGTACGGCTTCGAGCCCAAGGAGCTGATGATTAACCTCGACCGGGAGGACATGGAGGGGATCGAGCGTGAGGCATCAAAAGAATCAAAAAAGGTCACGGTCCTAATGATGAGCGACGACGTCCAGAAGGGAGCAAATCTGTTCATAGGCAAGGACTGCCCTAAAGGGGCACTTTTACTGAGCGGCGTCCCGACCAGCTTGGCGGGCTTCCTCGACTTCGCGCTCCATTCCGATTATTTCTGGGACGGAGACGCGTTGAGAAACATAAGGGTGATACTGGGGCATAACACCCTCATACTGAACGCCATCTGCTTCGCTCTTGGCGAACTGGGAGCGGAGGGCAGGAGCAATTTGTCGGAGAAAATGTCGATGAATAGAGGGGGGGTGTTGGAAACATGAGGATATTGGTCTTCGTCTCGTCGAACTGCCCGCACTGCCCCAAGTCGGAGAGGGCGGTCAAGACGGTCGCACCGGAATACGGCGAGCAAGGTCTGACATACAAAAAGGTGAGGGTGAAAACCCCTGAGGGGAAGGAACTGTCCTCGAAATACGGCGTGAGGAGCCTCCCCACCATATTGTACCTCGACGGCCAAGGAAACGAGATAGGCAGGAGGGCCGGGGCGGCCGGGGAGGATAATGTAAGGGATGACATTGAAAAGATGCTCGGACTGAAGAAATCCTTTTTCAGCAGGCTTTTCGGAGGCAAAGAATGAATCCTGACGAGTTTTTAGACAAGAAAAACACTATCGCGGTCGTCGGCGTCTCATCCAATCCCGAGAAGTGGGGGGCAAGGATATTCCATACCCTGAGATCACTGGGCTTTAGGGTATATCCGATAAATCCGAAGCACGAAAGGATAGGCGATGATGTATGCTACCCGGATTTGAAATCGTTGCCGGAGAAAGCAGACGTGGCCATAACCACCGTGCCGCCGGATATCACGGAAAAGGTCGTGGTCGAATGCAAGAAGGCTGGAATAGACAGGATATGGATGCAACCCGGCTCTGACTCGGAAAAGGCTGTAGAACTCTGCAAAAAAAACAATATAACGGCCATATGCAATGCCTGCTTCGTCGTTGATGGTCTGGGAGGGGACTCCAACATTGGGAATGTCACCTTCGCATGCAAGAAGATAACCCATGAGGAGCTAGTCAGGTGCTCCTTCGATTTGAACAAGACGGGATACAACGTCTTTGTGTTCCTGTTGAGGGCGAAGCAGGAGAAGACGGCATCGGAGATTGGTGAGGAGATGAGTTTGGAAAGAACGACCGTCCAGAAGGCTGTAAAAGAGCTCCTCAAAAAACATCTTATCAAACGGGTCCGAAGGAATCTGCCCAAGGGCGGTTACACCTACCTCTATAGGATATCTGAAAGGGACAAAATAAAGGCAAAGATGGAGGAGATAGTCTACGAGTGGTACAAAGGCGTAAAAAAGGGGATAGAATCGTTATAGGCTCTTCCTTGAACAACATCCTTCATCCCGCAAAAGCGACTTTTATCATAAGCATCAATACGACCCCTATGAGGAAGAAGGAAAATGCCAGGAGGGCTTTACTGAGCCTGGGTTCCTTGTGCAATTCAGGGACCAGATCGGACGCAGCTATGTAGATGAAGCCGCCCGCAGCTATCGGTAGCATATAGGTTTTAAAGGCCTCACTTGGTATGAGGAACCCCACTACCCCCCCGAGGATGGCAGTAATCTGCGATATGAAGTTGTATACCACAGCCTTCTTTTTCTCCATTCCTCCCTGCAGAAGCACTGCAAAATCGCCGATCTCCTGCGGAATCTCGTGGCCTATTATCAGGATGGAAGTCACCACGCCCAACTGTATGTTTGTCAAAAATGCGGCAGCTATGACCAGCCCGTCAATGAAATTGTGAATCCCGTCACCGATTAAAACAAGGTAGCTGTACTCGTGAACCTTGCAGTCCAGGTCGTGGCAGTGATGCCAATGCAATATCCTCTCTATTAGAAAAAACACGGAAAATCCGGCAATGAACATGATAAACGCGGTATCGGCATCCAGCGATTCAAGAGATTTGGCCAGAAGATGCAAAAGTCCCCCGCCAATCATTGTGCCGGCAGCAAAGGCGACTAGGACGTTGATTATCCTTCTCAAGGTTTTTTCACCCATTGCAAGGGCCAATATCCCGACAAGCGCGGCCAGACCGTCGATAAAGGTAACGGCCAAAATCCATAGAAGAATCTCGATTCCATCCATCTTAACCTAGCTAGGCAATCCGTATTTTTCGGCGGTTTTTCTTAAACCCAAATCGTTCTCTAATTATGGCACATAGCTCATCTCATGGAGCCCTGGTATCCAGCCTTCCAACAAGCGACTCGAATATCTTCTTCATTTCGGACGCTACTGAAGAGTCGCCTTGCATTATTGGCTCTAGCTCTGAGATAGAAAGGAAGACCTTCTTGTCGAAGGGCAGCTTTCCCAGCAGGCGGTCTCCCGCCCATTCCTCTATCTCTGCGCTCATATCCTTGTTGATGTCCCACTTGTTTATGACGATTCCGTAGGGGACATTGAAATGGCGTACTATCTCCAGGACCCTCTGCAGGTCCGAGAAACCCGAGGGCGTCGGCTCGGTCACCAGGACCGCATAGTCGACGCCGTTGAGCGACGCGATGACCGGGCAGCCTATGCCTGCGGCCGAATCCAGTATCATCAAGTCGTGCTCAAAGCTCTCGGCCCTCCGCTTCAGCTCCGTCACGACCTTGCCCGAGCCGGTCTCCCCGGGATAGAGCAAGCCCGTCACCAGCGGGAACCCGTGCTCGGTCTCCCTAGTGATAATCTCGCCGTTCTTGACCTCTTCCTGGTGTATCGCGCCGACCGGGCAGAAGACCTCGCAGGCACCGCAACCCTCGCAGAGATAGGAGAGGAGATGCGGTTTTGGGTCTTGGGTCTTCGGTCCTCCGAAGGTCATCGCGCCGAACCTGCAGACCTGCGCGCACTTGCCGCATCTTATGCATTTGCTGTAGTCTATTACGGCCTTCTCCGAGGTGGATATCTTCTCGCCCTTGCCGAGCTTCCCTATCCCAAGCCATATGCCCAAATCCGGCGCGTCCACGTCGCAGTCCACAGCGATGATTTTTCTCTCCTCCGCGAAGAGCATGGCCAGGGCCGAAGCGACCATCGACTTGCCGACACCGCCCTTGCCGGATGCAACCGCGATTTTCATCTTCTTCATATTCTTATTACCTCCCCGGTCTTCAGCCTCTTGGCGCCCAGCTCCCGCTCCATCCTCTCGATGGCCTCGGAGCCGGTGCAGTGGCCCGGCCGGAGCTCCTTTATGCCCATCTGCCGGAAGGTGGATATTATCTTGTCCAGCCTCTCACTGCTCGCGCCCCATAGATGGAAGCCCCCGATTACGGCATAGACCTTGCCCAGCTTCTCAGCAGCCCTGGCGATGTTCAGTATGCCCGAATGCGAGCAGCCCGTCAGCACCACGACGTCCTTCCCGGTCTTGAACGCGAGGGCGGAATCGTCAAGGACAGGGTCTGGCTCCTCCCGGCCATCCACGACATGGTCTCCGCACGTGCCAGGGTCTTCATAAGCCCTGGGAACCTCGCCGAGGAAGGTGACGCCTGGCGTGAGCTCCATGGGGCCGGTAGCGAAAACGGAGTTCCTGAAGCTCGATTCCACCTCGGCCCTGCTGACAGGGCAGCCTATGTAATTCCTGCTGCCGTGGAGCTTCTCGTCAAAAATCCCGGGATGCGACACGAAGTTCATCTTTTTGGTATCGAATTTTTCCAGTAGGTGGGGCAGGCCGCCTGTGTGGTCGTAATGCCCGTGGCTTATCACCACGAAATCCGCGCGGCTGAGGTCGACCCCCAGCCTCTTCGCATTCCTTATGAAGGCGTCAGACTGCCCGGTGTCGAAGAGTATCCTCTCGTCCCCGAACTCGGCGAAGGCGGAGAAGCCGTGCTCACGCCTCAGCCCGCTTTGCGGCTCTGCAGTGTCCTCAGCCAATATCGTTATCTTCATTCCGTTCCTTCTTCACCCATCTCAAAACCCATCAGCCTTCCCTTGGAATAGGCCTCGACCAAAGCCTCGGAATATGGTATCCTGTGCGTTATCTCTACCTCGAGCTCTTTAGCGACATTTTCTATTATCTCGTCCCTCGCCACGCCGGACTTGTTCAGCACCAGCTCGACCGGCACGCCGATGATGTCCAGAAGCCTGATTATCTGCCTGGAGTCGTGAGCCCCCAGCGGCGTAGGCTCCGTCACGACATATGCCTTCTCGGCATCTGTAAGGGCGTTTATCACGCTGCAGTGGGTCCCCGCCGCCGAATCGACGAGCAGGTAGTCCGCTCCGACCTTTTCAGCCAACTTAATGGCCCTCTTCTTGGCCTCCGCCACTATGGGGCCGGTCTCCTCCACGCCGGCAAGCGACCTGCCGGTCACGAGCCAGAATCCGTCGGAGATCCTGCTGGTGAAAGACTCGCCGCACCCCTCTTTTCTCGGGCTGATCGCGCCCTCGGGGCATATGCCCCAGCAAAGCCCGCAGCCGCAGCAGAGGTTCTTGACAACCTCCGGGGCCTTGTCGCCGATCCTGAAAAGGGCGTTGAAACGGCAGTTTTCGACGCACTTGCCGCACCGGGTGCATTTCTCCCCGTCTATGACCGGGAAGTCCTGGTAGATTGTTTCCGGCTTCTTCAGCTCCGCGCCCAGCATCAGATGGTCGTTGGGGCACTCGACGTCGGCGTCGCACAGCACGACCTTCTTGCCCTGCTTCATCAGACTGGATGCCAGCAATATGGCGAACGTGGATTTCCCAGTGCCGCCTTTGCCCCCGGTTATCACCGCTCTTTTCATGTTGTTAACTCTCCCCCTTCCTCGTCCTTGAGCCATTTGGCATAGTCCCGGTACTTTTCCTCTTCCTCATCCCTGATCCTCCTTCCATAACCCTGGTATCCGTCGTATATCAGAGCTGCTGAGATTACCATAGCCAGCTTTGCCCACCAGCTGGGCAGGACAACCGCCAGGGAAACAACCATCAGCGGGAGCATATACCTCCTATACCAGCATTTCTCTTCTTTAGAGGTAAGCCAGAATACAAAGCTGAATGCGAATATTATCCCGGCCACCAGCATGGGTAATTCAAATACGAAATTCATTTTCTCTTCAGTTCTTTACGGTTCTTAAACTCATGGATGGATGGCAAAATGTCCGGCCAGTTAAGGCCGGGCTGCCATCAGCAATTCCCGTTCCTTCCGCCTGTTTTTGCTCCAGCTCCCTTTCCGCCGGCTCTTCCCTTGCCTTGCCCTCTGCCGTCTCTGGGGCCTCTCGAGCCGCTTCTGGGTCCTGTTCCGTCTCTGTCTGGCATTTTGTCTTCACCTCCTTTGATGCTCTTATTTAAGATAACCCGTCTTTACTTGCACGTGTACCCATCGAGTGGCTTTTCCAACCCGCCGTTTTTCCAGGCCTCGATGCCCTCTTTTACCGAGCCCTTTGCCCCGATGTACACGCCTATGCCGGCGTCCCGGAAAAGCGCTATCGCCTTCCTGCCCAGATCCCCGCAGATAAGGACCGAGACGCCCTCTTCCAACAGGAGCTCCGGCGGACTTTTAGAGCCGCCGAAATGCGAACTCTTATTGGGCAATATGCTAACCTCGCCCGACTCAGTGTCCATCAGCGTGTAGAAGGGGCACCTGCCGAAGTGCGGGAAGACCTGTGAGTCCAGCCCCGAATCGTCGGAGGAGGGTACTGCCACCTTCATACTCCTCCGCGGCCGTGGCCGGCTCCTCGGCCCCCCCGGAATCCGCCCCGGCCCATCCCTCGGCCCATGCCGGTTCCCGGAGTCCCTCCGGTTCCGCCGCCCATTCCGCCGAACATATTCACGCTTGCAGAATCAAGCGGTTTCAGCTCTCCTTTGGCATACTTAAGGACGGCCTCTTTCACATTGCCCTGCGCCTGGACCATCTTCACTCCCGCCTGGTTCAGGATGTTGAAGGCGTTGGGGCCGAAGTTGCCCGATATCACGACCTCGACTCCCTGGTTGGCCAGGAACTGAGCCGCCTGGATGCCAACACCGCCCATGGCGGACGCGAGCTGGTTGTCCAAGACCTCGGTCTTCTTTATCTCCTGGCCTTCCACCTCGACTATGGTGAACTTGGCGCATCTGCCCATCACTGCGGATATGTCGTCTTCTAATCCGCCCTTGTTCGTAGTAACTGCAATCTTCATTTTCTATCCAACTCCTCCAACCTCTTCTTTGCGTCTTCCAGTTGCCGCTCCAGAGAGCCGATTTGCTCCTCCAGGAGCTCGATCTTCTGCTCCTTGCCCTCTGTTGCCGTCTGTGCCGTCTGTGCCGCAGGTGCTGTAAACGTCTGCGCCTGCTGAGTTACAGTCGCAGAGGCCTGCGCCGGCCACGTCCTGGCCCATCCCGGCTGTCCGGTGGCATAGAACATGTTCATCCGTCCCCTGCCTCTGCCGCCTGTGCCGGGGGCCCTCCTTCCGTATCCGCCTCTTCCAGACGCGGGCCTTCCGAATCCCATGCCTCCCATGGGCCCCGGTATCTGGCCGCTCGTCCACAGAGGCGTGCACCATCCGCCCCTACCATCGGGGCCTGTTCCGTCTCCTCCTGGCATTTTAGCTCACCTGTTTAACCTCTCGTCATCTTAGCCCCGCACTTGGGGCAGGTCATCTGGTAGCAGGGCTGTCCCCTGCCGTGTGTTTGCGTGTATCCACAACTGGGGCATACGCAGCTCCCGCCGGGGCCAAGACCATAGCCCCCCATCCTTCCTCTTCCGACCATCTTGTACGTGCCTCCTTCGATTTGAATAGCCTTTCCGTTCACGAGAGCGTCCGCGACCTTCTTCCTGGCCGACTGCAGCTCTCTCCAGAGGGTCTTGCGGGAGATGCCCATCTTCTCGGCGGCCTCCTCCTGCTCAAGGCCCTTGAAATCCACGAGCCTGAGAGCCTCCACCTCTTCGACCGTCATGATTATAGTCTCCAGCTCAGGCATCGGTATGCCCGCCGGCTTGAAGTAGTCTGCTCCGAGCTCGAGAGAGACCATGCGCTCCGATTTAGGCCTTCCGCGACCCCTCCTGAACCTTCCCATATGCAGATTTAGAAATTACTCCTATAAAAATGCGCATATGCGCAAAAATAGGATTTATTAAAATCCATGCGGTAAATTATCCCGATGGAACACCACATCAAGAGGGCTCAACTCCTGATAATAGTCGCCATAGGCGTCAATCTGGCCATGTTCGTGACCATGTATGCGATGCTCACATCCCAAATAGGCGGCGTCAGCGGCAGGGTCAGCGATCTCCGCACCGACCTCAAGAGGGTCGAGGCCAGCGCCTCGCAGAACTTCCAGCAGATATCTTATAACATCACCTCTCTCGGCACGGGCCTGGACGAGAACGCCCAGAGCATAGGGATAATGAACCTCTTGATAGAGAAGCTAAGCGAGGAGGTGGTCCGGGTCGGCGAGGAGAGCCAAGCCGGCATACGGGGCATATTGTCGGAGCTCAATTACACCGGGACCATAGACGAGGCGATGGACTCGGTGGTGCTCATAATCTGGACGGACAAAGAGTCTGTCATCGGCTCGGGGTTCATAGTCTCAGAGGACGGCTATGTGCTCACCGCCGACCACGTCGTGGACCGCTTCGACGGCAAGACCGTGAGGGTCAAGATGCGGGACGGCGACATATACATAGCGTCGGTGGAGGCCAGGGACGATGACGTGGATGTGGCCGTGCTCAAGGTAAACCTCCAAAACGAGTCATACCTGGGGTTCGGAGACTCGGATGAGCTCTCCTCTGGCAGCAAGGTCTTCGCGCTGGGGGCTCCGGAGGGCTTTGCATTCTCGGCCAGCGAGGGGATAGTCAGCGCAGTGAGGACGGTCAAGCAGATAAAGGACGACGTCGGGCTGGAGCTGGACTTGGGCTCGAGCACTACCGTGGTCCAGACGGACGCGGCCATAACCCACGGCAATTCGGGAGGCCCGCTGATAGACAAGACAGGCCGTGTGGTAGGGCTCAATTCCTTCGGCATAAGCAAGGGCCGGAAGGGGGGGGCCTACCAGGACGTGGAGGGCCTCAACTTCGCCATAGCCTCCAACGACGTCAGGGATTTCTACGAGGCCGAACTTTAATACGACCAATCTCTAACTTCCAGGATGAAAATCAACGTTCCGCTCATGATTTGGGTTCTGTCGGTGTTCGTCCTCATAGGCGTGCTTTTCTTCCTCCCGAGCGGCCCCGGCGCCGCGGAGGGCACGGACGGGGTCCCGGAGCCTCAGGCATACGTGCCGGCGGCAGAAGAAGAGGGCAAGGGAAAGTATAAGATGTCGGTCTCAACCGACAACTACACCTACTACTCGAGAGACGACGTCCAGATAGAGATAACTATAGAGGCGCCCGAGGACATGAACGACACCAGGATACATCTCTTCGGAATCAAGAACAAATACGGGGCTTACAAGGTGGAGCGGTTCTTCGAGATGGCCCTCACCGAGGGGAAGAACGTCATAGAGACCAAGACCAACGTACCAAGCTGCTACGGCTGTTCGGGCATAGAGCCGGGCGTGTTCCAGTTCCACGCGACCCTCTACCGAAACGAAAGCCAGATACTCAACGCCTCGACCGACATAGAGATATTAGACTAATGGAGTACGACGGCGTCAAGCACCGGCTGGAGCTCATAAAGAAGGCCAGCCAGGACATAAGAGGCAATATAGAGGGGCTTCTGGAGAGGGACGACCGCATAGCAATAGCAGTGGTAGAGGCAGACTCCTATGCCAGAGACCTCTACAAGCTGATGAGGGACATGGCCGAGACTGCCAATCCCGCGCTCAGGGAGATGGGCCTGGGCAGGGAGGCCATAGAGTACGACATAGAGGAGTTCGTCAAGATACTCCAGGACAACCGCAAGAAGACCTACTTCGCCTCGGTCAACCTGGACGCCAAATACACGTGGAACAAGCACGTCCTCACGCAGGTGGACAGATGGCTCAAGCGCTTAGAGGAGTCGGTGGACAAGATAAAGGGCTTCCTTGAATCGGAGACCGAGAGGGATGAGCTGGAAAGGCTTTTCGGGATAATAGGCAAGCTGGATATAACTGATAAAAAGAAGCGGATGCTCAAAGACGAGTTCCTGAGCGCCCTCAACCGGCTCAACGACGGGGTGTGCAAGAAGCGTTAGACCATCTCCCTTATTATTGCGTCGGCCATCTCGCTGGTCCCCACCGCGGCCGGGTCGTTCCGGTCCGGCTTCATGTCGTAGGTTACATCTTTTCCCTCTCTGACCACTTTGGCGAAAGCCCCCTCTACCCTGGAGGCAGCTTCCCTCTCACCCAAGTGCCTGAGCATCATGACCCCCGAGAGTATCATGGCCGAGGGGTTGACCTTGTTCATGCCCCTGTATTTCGGCGCCGAACCGTGGGTCGGCTCGAAGAGCGCGTAGTCGTCCCCTATGTTCCCGCCGGGAGCGACGCCCAGGCCGCCGACCAGGCCGGCGCAGAGGTCGGAGAGTATGTCGCCGTAAAGGTTGGGGAGCACCAGCACGTCGTAG
>CAZINR010000009.1:0-31467 GCA_964540655.1 uncultured archaeon
GTTGGTGCAACACCAACCGGACTATGGACTTAAATTCGATTTATGCAACAAAGCAATTGAGGATCAAACTATTTTTATCTCCGCCGACTTGCCCATGAACTTCCTTTGCTTGCCCCCCACAGTATAAGATAGTGAGGCCCCGTGCACCCTCAGTTTCCACCCCGCGTCCAGGCTCGGGATGTTGAGCTTGTAGGTTATCAGCAGCCTCTTGCCGGGCTCCAGCCTGAAATCCCAGATGATGTCATTGCCCGCCACCTTGGCCAGCCGTATGCTGAACTCCGAAGCGGAGAGGGCCTTGGGGGGGGAGTCGAAAACCCTCATGCGGGCGGGTTCTTTCTCTATGTTGATTACGGTAATCGTCCTCTCTATCTCGCTTTCCCGCCCTCCTGGAGCAGTGTTCTTGGAGATGTCGCACCTTATCGCAGAGCGGCTGAATTGGAATCGGAAATAGAGCAGCAAGGCTATTATCAAGCATAACGGGACGAATATCAGTATGAGCTTTATCGGGTCCATGATGTCGCTCTTCTGCTCTTTGGCTCGGGACACCAGTCCGAAAGCCTGCGTCGCGACGGAGCGGGCCTCTTCCAGAGATTTCAGGGAGGATTCCAGGTCCGTTTTCGCCTGTACTGCGAACGTCTTGTACAAGTTGCTGGATATTCTAAATCTTTCCTTCGCGTTCTCGAGCATGGAGGTCATGCTCGGCGTAACCTGCGAGGTCCGCTCCAACCGGTTGCGCAGCTTGTCAACCCCCTCTGCGGCTTCTGAAACTATTGTCGAGGGCAGGAGAAGGGCGTTGTCGTGGAACTCGCCAAGCAAATCCAAAGACAGGGTATAATTCTGGGAGCCATACGCCGACTCTAGCGATATGAGGCTCTGCTTTGCCGCGTCAAGCGAGGGCCGGGCATGTTCTATGTTCTCAGGCCCCAAATTCGACTCGGCCAGAGCAAGCAGATTCTCAGACTCGGCCAGGGCAGTCTGCAGACTCCGGTAGCTCTTGAGGAACCTCATCCGGGGTGTCGCCAGCTGCTGCCTCAGGGAATCCAGCTCTTTTGTCAAGGCTATGATTGCGTCTATATCGCCCGCCACCCTCGCATCACCCAAAGCCGCCTCTTTCTGCTCTATGTCGGAGAGCAGGTCATCGTAGGGGGCGACGCTTATGTCCTCGGCAGCCGATGAAATCACGAATATTGACAGCAGGGCGCAAAAGAGGGCTTTCCTAATCATTTTTAAAAGAGTGGCCATTAATTAAAACAGCCGTAAATTAAAACCAACCCTGGAAAGATGCCCCTGGAAAGTGAGCGCCACCTCAAATGGTTCGACAGAATGCTGGAGAGCACTCTTACCGTAGTCGCAGTCATACTGTTTGTGATATGCCTCAGCCTGATAGTCCTGGGGCTGGTCGAGCTGGTCCGGGGCTGGAGCGTTATGTTCAGCACCACCGAGATATTCGAGGAGGCTCCCTCCAGCATACTGATAACCGGGCTGGGCATGATAGTCATAGGCATAGCCGTCCTGGATCTGACGAAATCCATAATGGACGAGCAGATAGCCGAGACCAAATTCAAGAATGCGCAGGAGAGGGCGCGCGACTTCTTGACCCGCTTCCTTGCCGTCATCATATTCGCGATATCGGCCGAGGCCTTCGTCCTTCTCGCCCGTTCGAACCCTGCCGTCAACCCTGGCATATTCGCCGATGCGGCGATGCTGGGCATAGCAGTGGGGGCGATGCTGGGTGGTTTGGCGCTCTACCTCAAGCTGACGTGCACGGAGTGTGACACAGACAGGCCAGGGCGACTGGGCGTCTAGCGGCTTTTCAGAAGGGCCACGCGGCTCTCGCTCTTGCTGTCTTCCAGTTCAAAACCTATCTGATTGCCCAGCTGCTTCGCTATCTCCTCTATCTCCTTCTGAGACAGCATGTTGTCAAGGCTCAGACGCCTTCTGGAATAGCCCACGCACATGTATGATTTGACCTCCACGAAGTCCGGGTCGGCCTTCTTTATCAGCTCAGCGAACTTGGGCAGGAGCTTCGGGTCGTCGTTCCATCCCTTTACCATCGTCATGCGTATGACCGTCCTGCATTTGAAGAGGGGGAAGATGTCGATTGTCTCGTTAAGGCGCTCCCAAGCGTCGGGTACGATTGGCCTGTTCAGCTGCTTGTAAAGATTTCTATCAGGTGACTCGAGGCTCAGGTATAGCTGGGTGGGCTCCGTGCTGATGGAGCGTAGGCGCTCCGGGAACGTGCCGTTGGTCACCAGGAAGGTCGATTCGAAGCCGTGGTTATGAAAGCTCTCTATGAGCTCGCCAATCTGAGGGTAGACTGTCGGCTCGCCAGCTAGGCTGATAGCTGCTTGAGTCGGGTTCTGGGCCTCTTCCCACTTCTTCTGGTCGATGCGGTCTTTCAGTCCGCCGTAGCCGCTTATTAGCAGGCGCTGGGCCTTTATGGACTCTTCGACTATGAAATCCGGGTCGTCCCATTCGCTAAGCTCCGTCCCGATGGTCCACTCTACCGGGCGCCAGCAGAAAACGCACTTCTGTGTGCAGTGGGCGACTGCCGGGGTCATCTGCAGGCAGCGGTGGGACTTGATGCCGTAGAACTTCTCCTTGTAGCAGACGTTTTTGTTCATAAGGCTGCGCCTGAGCCACTCGCAGGTTTTCACAGCGGAGTGCCTGCCCACCAGATGGTAGTGCTGCTTCACCAGCAGATTCTGCAATTCCTCCGGAATCAGTGACTCTTCAATACTCCCATTCTCGGCATCATCCTCGGAAGGCATCGGCTGTAATCTGAAATTTATAGTAGAAAAATGGGTTTTTTAGGGACATAAAATCTGTCCGAAAACCATCGCGTTTTTATACTTTAAGTCGTTAACAATTCCGATATCATTCTTAAAAAAGGGTCAAAAATGGCAAGATTCGTTGTTGCGAGGCAGTTGGGTGGGAAGAGGGCCATCACAACCACGGGGAAGGAGATAGGCAGGATTGACGACATCATAGTCGACGAGACCACCGGCGAGATGGAGTCCATAATAATCGAGCCTGATGCGGAGACTGCCGACGACGTCCGGTTCCCGAAAGAGAGCAGGGGCGACTTCGTGGTCCCCTTCAAGGCCGTGAGAGCCATCAGCGACGTCATCGTCGTGGAGGAGGCTCCGGCGCCAGTGGGTCCGGCAGCGGCCCCGGCAGCCAAGCACCACCACCATCACAGCTCCAAGTAAGCCGATTCTCTGTTTTTGTGAATTTCCTAACGCTAGATCTTATTGTATTGAATCTGTCCTTGTGGGCTTACCTCTTCTTCCCCTCTTCCTTGACCGCCTTGACCAGCTTCGAGACCTTTTCCTTGGCGTCCTTAGCGCTTTCGATGGCCGTTCCCACCTGAACGGCATCGGCGCCCGCTTTGATGTCCGCGCGCACCTGAGCCTCGGTCCTGATGCCGCCGGCCACCACGTAGAAGGTCTTCGGGTCAAGAACGGAGCCGACTGCCTTGACCATCTCAGCCGGTACCGGCTCCGGCGGATTCGAGCCTGCGTCGGTGAGAACGAATCTGAATCCCATCATCTCTGCCGCCATGGCCATCGCGGCGGCAATCTTGGGTTTGTTGAGCGGTATCGGCTTGGCGTCGCCCACCCACGAGACGGTCCCGCCGTCGCCCACGACCAGATAGGCTACGGGAAGAGCCTCGATGCCGATCTTCCTTATCACCGGAGCGGCAAGGGTCTGCGCCTCGCTTATCCAGTAGGGGTTGCGTGAATTGAGCATGGACATGAAGTAGATTGAGTCGGCCTTGGCGGTGACCGTGGCTATGTTGCCCGGGAACAGATTGACCGGGACGTCCACAGCTTTTTTGATCTCGGAGACCGTGATATCGAGCGCCTGTCCCTGGACTCCGGTCGAACCGCCCACGACAATCAAATCCGCTCCGCCCTCATAGGCCCCGCGGGCCGCCTTGACGGCCCCTTCTAGATTAGAATAGTCCAGAGGGTCTATCACTGCAAAGAAAAGCGCCCCTTCATCCTTCTTCTTGTCGTTCAAGTATTTCTCTACCCTGCCTGCCATCCCGTATATTTTAATACAAACCCATAAAAACCTACTGATGGCGGATTTGGTGGTGAAGAACGGCAAACTCGTCGGGCCTGCGACCATAGTCGAGGCCAACCTCGTGGTCGAGGGCGGCAAGATATCCAGAATCACCAAGCAGAGCGTCAAGACGGACAGGGTGGTGGATGCGCGCGGCCTTTATGTGATGCCGGGGCTGATAGACGGGCACGTGCACTTCCGCGAGCCGGGCGACACCCACAAAGAGGACTGGAAGACCGGCTCTCAGGCCGCGGCCGCGGGCGGCGTGACTACCGTCCTGGACATGCCCAACAACAAGCCGAGCATCAACACCGCCAAGCGGCTGGAGGAGAAGAGGAAGATCGCCGGCAAGAAGAGCATAGTCGACTTCGGTCTTTATTTCGGCGCTGAAAACGACAGCCTGGCGGAAATCCAGAAGCTGGAGAACGTCGCCGGAGTCAAGTTCTTCCTGGGCAAGAGCACCGGCGACCTGCTGATAAACGAAACCAACCTATCCACGTTCTTCAAGGCGCTCCGGGCCAAGGGAATGCTGGCCGCATGCCATTGTGAAAAACGGGAGCTGCTGGAGAAGTACAAGAAGGACGAGTTCAGGTACTTCTCGGACATCCGGCCCACCATATGCGAGGCCATGTCCATCAAGGACGTCGCGCGCAGCATGCACAACAACCGCGTCCACATCTGTCATTTGACCAGCGATGTCGGACTGAAAGAGGTCATACAGGCCAAGAAGCTCAACAAGGAGTTCACCTGCGAAGTGACCCCGCAGCACCTGTTTTTGAACAAGTTCGACGAGGCGGAGAGGGGTAGCTACCTGAAGATGTACCCGCCGCTGAGGTCGAAGCCGGACCAGTCCGCCCTGTGGCAGGGCCTGCGTGCGGGCATAATAGACATAGTCTCGACAGACCACGCCCCTCATCTGCGCGCAGAGAAGGAGCAGGAGTTCGGCAAGGCGCCGGGGGGCGTCCCGGGCGTGGAGACCCGCCTGCCGCTGGTGCTGCAGATACTGGATCTGCGGGGGCTGGTCGAGACCTGCGCGCGCAAGCCGGCCGAGGTTTTCAAGATAAAGAACAAGGGCGTGTTAGCCGAGGGCTATGACGCGGACTTCGCGCTGCTCGACCTGAAGGGAGAATATAAGATTTCGAGCGAGCGGCTCTTCACCAAATGCGGCTGGAGCCCGTTCGAGGGCATGAACGTGAAGGGCAAGGTGGAGGGCACATTCGTTAGAGGAAATCAGGTCTTCGACGGAGAGCAACCTGTCGATAACGAAGGCAGGGAAGTGTTTTTTGCGAATTAATCGCGCCTATTCGCCCACATGCGCGCGGAATTCCTCGGCCGTCATGACCCGCTCCACGGGTATCCTATGCCTGTCCGGCGACATGAGATGGGGGGCTGTGTAAACATACACGTGGCCCTCCTTATCTCTCCCAAGCCATCTGGCCCTGCCGCTCATCTCCTTGGCGGTCGCGGGCATGACTCCGACGTTCGTGTGGACGACCATCTTCACCGGCCTGCCCTCGTGCAAGTACGTGTCCGGGCCTATCTCGCGGAGTTTAGGAGTCTTTTTCAGCCTATGCAGTGCCGCGCTGGTTATGTCCGGGTGTTTCGTTATCGGATGCTTGCCTTTCGGGGGCATTTTCAACTCGCGCTTATTACAAGATGAAAATTAAAAAACAAGCCTTTTATATCTCAAATTTCTAAATTAAATAAATTCTCAACGTGTAGCGGCGACGCTGCGTGTCGAGTGGGTGGTTGATGGTAAAGGGCGCATTGATTCTAGAGGACGGCACGGTCGTCGAGGGGGGGGGCTTCGGAGCCCTCAAAGACGCGGAAGGGGAGGTTGTTTTCAACACCTCCATGGCCGGCTATCAGGAATGCCTCACCGACCCTTCATATAGATATCAAATCCTCATGCCCACCTACCCGCTCATAGGCAACTACGGCATAACGCCGGAGCGTTTCGAGTCGGACAATGTCCAAGTCGAGGGCTTCGTGGTCAGGGAGCTGTGCGAAAAGCCCAGCCACGGGCGCATGACCAAGAAACTGGACGACTGGCTGGAGGAAGAGAGCATTCCCGGCCTGCAGGGCGTGGACACCCGCTTCCTGACGCGCAAGATAAGGAGCGCGGGCGTGATGAACGGACTTCTGAAGCTGCCCTACGACCCGAAAGAGCTGGAGGGTCTGAAAGAGCGCGCACGGAATCTCAAGTCGATTTCTGAGATGGACCTCATCGAGCTGGTCACTGTCAAGAAGCCCGTTACCCACGAACCGGAAGGGAAGATCAAGAAGACGGTCGTCCTGATAGACTGCGGCACAAAGATGTCGATAGTCAAGAGCCTAGTGGACAGGGGGTGCAGGGTAATCCGAGTGCCGGCAGGGACCGAAGCGAAGAAGATACTGGAATACGGGCCGGATGGAATGATGGTATCGAACGGTCCCGGAGACCCGGAGCGCGCGGAATACATAATCAAGAACATCAAGAAAGTCATAGACACCCAGCTGCCCGTCTTCGGCATCTGCTTCGGCAACCAGCTGGTGGGGCGGGCGCTGGGCGGAGACACCTATAAGCTCAAATTCGGGCACCGCGGCGGCAACCAGCCGGTGAAGGAGCTGAAGACCAAGCGCGTCCACGTCACGAGCCAGAACCACGGCTTCGCCCTAAACGCAGACAGCTTGCCCGCCGACGTGGAAGTGACGCACATAAACCTGAACGACAAGAGCGTAGAGGGTATAGTCCACAAGTCGCTGCCCGTCTACACCGTCCAATACCACCCGGAGGCGCACCCGGGCCCCTGGGATTCGGAGTATTTGTTCGACGAGTTCATAGCCATGATGGGCTGTAAAACAACAAGATGCCAAAGAGAACTGATGTGAAGAAGATACTGGTGATAGGCAGCGGGCCGATACAGATAGGCCAGGCGGCCGAATTCGATTACAGCGGCAGCCAAGCTTGCCTCTCGCTAAGAGAAGAGGGATACCAGACAGTCCTCGTCAACAACAACCCGGCAACCATCCAGACGGACACCGACATCGCGGACGTGGTATACCTCGAGCCGATTACCATTGAATCGATAGAGCGCATCATCGAGAAGGAGAAGCCGGACGGCATCCTCCCGACCATGGGGGGCCAGACCGGACTGAACACGGCCGTGGAATTAGACAAGGCAGGCATTCTGAAGAAGCACAAGCTGAAGATGCTCGGGACCAGCATCGAGACCATCAAGAACGCAGAGGGGAGGGAGGAATTCGCAGCTCTGATGGATAAAATAGGGGAGCCCATCTGCAAGAGCCACTCCGTCTTCAGCCTGCACGAGGCCGAGGAGGCCGTCTTCGAGCTTGGTTATCCCGTGATAATCCGGCCCGGCTATACCCTGGGCGGGACGGGCGGCGGCATCGCCCACAGTGAGAAGGAACTGGCTAGGATAGTCCAGCGTGCTCTGTCCAGGAGCAGGAACGGTGAGGCGCTGGTTGAGGAGTACATAGGGGGGTGGAAGGAGATAGAGTACGAGGTGATGCGCGACTCCAACGACAACTGCATCACAATCTGCAACATGGAGAACTTCGACCCCATGGGCATACACACCGGCGAGAGCATAGTCGTCGCTCCGACACAGACACTCAACGACACCGAGTATCAATTGCTCCGGAGCGCGTCGCTCAACATCATACGCGTGCTGGGTGTGGAGGGTGGATGTAATGTCCAACTGGCCCTTCATCCGGATACGATGGAGTACAGAGTGATAGAAGTCAATCCCAGAGTATCGCGCTCATCCGCTCTAGCTTCCAAGGCCACTGGCTACCCCATTGCGCGGGTCGCGGCCAAGATAGCCATAGGCATGACGCTGGATGAAATACCGAATGAGGTCACAAAGACCACGCCCGCCTCCTTCGAGCCGGCGCTCGACTACATCGTGACGAAGATACCGCGTTGGCCCTTCGACAAGTTCAGGGCGATGTCGAGAAGAATCGGCACGGAGATGAAAAGCACAGGGGAGGTCATGAGCATAGGCAGGACTTTCGAAGAGTCGGTTCAGAAAGCCGTGCGCTCGCTGGACCAGAAGAGGATGGGGCTGTGCGCGGATGGGCGGAAGGAGGAAAAGGACGACGAGATAATCAAGGAGAAACTCGCGCACCCGACCGACGAGCGCATCTATTATGTCTACGACGCGCTCAAGAAGGGATGGGGCGTTGACGAGGTCTTTGAGGTCAGCAAGATCGACCGCTGGTTCCTGGACAAGCTCATGAACATCGTCAAGATGGAGAAGAAGCTTGGTAAAAGCAAGCTCAGCAACTCCCTACTCAAAGAGGCGAAAAGGCTGGGTTTCTCCGATGTGCAAATCTCCCGGCTTACCGGAAAAGGCGAGAAGGAGCTGCGAGAGATGAGGTTCAAGGACGTGAAGCCCACATACAAGATGGTGGACACCTGCGCAGCTGAATTCGAGGCCAAGACCCCCTATTATTACTCGAGCTACGAAGATGAGAGCGAAGCCAAGTCAAGCAAGCGGAAGAAGGTCATCATACTGGGGAGCGGGCCCATACGTATCGGGCAGGGGGTGGAGTTCGATTACTGCACAGTACACGCTGTCCTTGCGCTGAGGGAGATGGGCTATGAAGCCATCACAATCAACAACAATCCTGAGACAGTCTCGACTGACTTCGACACCTCGGACAAACTGTATTTCGAGCCGCTGACCGTCGAAGACGTTCTGAACATCGTCAAGACGGAGAACGAGAACTTGCTGGGCCTGATGGTCCAGTTCGGCGGCCAGACGGCCATAAACATCTCCAGAGGGCTGGCCGACGCGGGCGTTGAGATATTGGGCACGGGGGCGGGGGCGATAGACCTCGCAGAGGACAGGGACCAATTCGGGAAGATGCTCAAAGAGCTGAAAATACCCTCGCCGCAGTGGGGAACGGCCATGTCCTTCGACGATGCCTTGAAGATTGCGCATGAGATAGGCTATCCGGTCCTGGTCAGGCCCTCCTACGTCTTGGGGGGGAGGGCCATGGAGATAGTCTTCAACGACGAAGATTTAGAATCATACATGCGAGAGGCCACCGACGTCTCTCCAGAGCACCCGATACTCATCGACAAGTTCCTGGATGGGGCTACGGAGATAGATGTGGACGCAGTTTGCGACGGCGAGGACGTCTACGTCGGCGGCATAATGGAGCACATAGAGGAGGCGGGCGTCCATTCCGGCGACTCCTGCTGCGTAGTTCCTCCGCAGACCCTGACTGAAGAAACTGTCGAAAAAGTCAAAGATTACACCAAAAAGCTGGCGCTGGGGTTGAAGACTGTGGGGCTGATAAACATCCAGTATGCGGTCAAAGACGGCAAGGTTTACGTGCTGGAAGCCAACCCCCGCTCCTCGCGGACCATACCGTTCATATCAAAGGCCACGGGCGTCCCGCTGGCAAAGATAGCGGTCAGGTGCATAATGGGCGAGCGGCTAAGGGACATTCTGGAGAGCTTCGATTACGCCAAGAAGATAAACCACGTGGCCGTGAAGGAGGTGGTCCTGCCCTTCGACAAGCTGAGGATAGACCCTATACTCAGTCCGGAGATGCGCAGCACCGGCGAGTCGATGGGCATAGACCGCAACTTTGGCAACGCCTATTACAAGGCGCAAGAAGGGGCAGGCATACGTCTTCCGGACAAGGGGAACGTTTTCATATCAATAGGCGGGGACAAAGAGAAGGTTGAAGCTGCCGGACTGGCCAGGGGACTTGCCGAGATGGGCTTCGACATCTACGCCACTGAGGGGACGCACAAGGTCATGCGAAAGGAGGGCGTCGAGTGCAAGATGCTGAAGAAGATCAGCGAGGGCAGCCCGAACGCCGTTGACATGATAGAGGGCAAGGACCTGAGTTTCGTCATAAACGTCCCCAAAAGGGGGGTCAAAGCGCGCAATGATGAGCGCAAGATAAGGTTCGCCATATTGGACTACGATATCCCCTACGTCACCACCATGGCAGGGGCTAGGGCGGCAGTCGAGGCTATAAAGAGCGCGCGGTCTGGTGATATCGAGACCATGAGCCTAAACGATTATTTTAATAAATCAAGCGATTAAACTAAGAGACTATGGATATAATCTCGACAAGGTCGATGAGCAAGGACTTCTTTGAAGACATCATGAAGAGCGCCAAGAAGTTCGACTCTGACAAGGACTTCACGGGCGTACTGAAGGGAAAAATCCTTGCCACCCTCTTCTTCGAGCCCTCCACTCGCACCCAGTTCTCCTTTCAAACGGCCATGCAGCGGCTGGGCGGCAAGTGCGTGGGCTTCTCGTCCACAGAGGGGACGTCTGTCAAAAAAGGCGAGACTCTGATGGATACAATCAAGACTGTGTCCGGCTACGTCGACTGCATAGCCATGCGTCACCCCAAAGAGGGGGCGGCCAAACTGGCGACCGAGGTCTCGAGGGTGCCAATAGTCAACGGCGGCGACGGCAGCCACGACCACCCGACGCAGACGTTGCTTGACTTGTACACCATCAGGAAGAGCCTGGGAGATTTCGACGGGCTCAATATCGGCATCTGCGGCGACTTGAGATACGGCAGGACGGGCAGGCCTCTTTCGATAGCCCTTAGCAATTGGGATGTCAAGATGCACTACATCTCCCCGCCGCAGCTGAGCATGGACAAGGGCACCATACGCTACCTGAAGGGCAAGAACGTAGAGGTGGACGAGACCATGAAGATAGAGGACGTGATAAAAGAGCTGGATGTCCTCTACATGACGCGCATACAGAGGGAGAGGTTCCCGACCGAGGAGGAGTATCTCAAGTTCAAGGGGGTCTACGTCGTGGACCCCGAGATGATGGCCAAAGCCAAAGAGAAGTTCATACTCATGCACCCGCTACCGCGCATAGACGGAATAACTATAGACGTGGACAACGACCCGCGGGCCAAATATTTCGAGCAGGCTCGCAACGGGATACCGACCAGGATGGCGGTCCTGCACAAGGCTATAACAGAATGACCGAGAAGACTCTGAAGGTTCAGAAGATAGAGGAAGGGACGGTGATAGACCACATAGATGCGGGCAAGGGCTGGGAAGTCGTGAAGCTCCTCGGCCTGGAGGAATTCCCCGAGACCGTCATGGTCCTGTCCAACGTCCACTCCAAGAGCAGGGGCAAGAAGGATGTCATCAAGATAGAGAACAAGCAGCTGGACAAGGAGGATGTGAACAAGATAGCCCTCCTCTCTCCGAACGCTTCCGTAAACCTGATAAAGAACTTCGAGGTCAAGAAGAAGTACAACGTCGAGCTGGAGAAGGAGATCGTCGGCATACTCAAATGCACCAACCCGGTGTGCGTCACCCACGCGGAGCCTGTGAAGACCCGCTTCGTGGCTGAGAGTGGGAAGCCCCTGTCTCTCAGATGCTCCTATTGCGAGAGGGTTCAGAGGGGATTGGAGTTTGCCTGAACTCTCATGGTTCACAAAGGCAAGATAAGAGGTCCGAGAAGACCCGCAGATTTGAGGCCACCACTTGTAAATCGGGAAGCGGTGGAGGCTGTCAGAAGGCTTAGGGGAGAGCATGCGGTTTCGGACGACCATCCTGCATTCGCTAAGGAATTCATTAGAATCGCAAATCGGCATGGGCAGGAGAATCTGCGCGATTTGATTGAGGCTTCCCTTCAAAAAGGAAATCAGAGGGATTTTGAGAGAGCATTGGAGATTTTGAGGCAGGTAGGAATAAAGGCGAAAAAGTTAGAATAGTCCAAGCAGCTTCAACATAATCGCGTCCTGCATCCACATGCGGTTCTCGGCTTGGTCCATGACAATACTCTGCGGCCCGTCGATTACATCGACAGTCATCTCCTCCCCTCGATGGGCGGGCAAGCAGTGCATGAATACCGCGTTTTTCTCGGCCTTCTTCATCAGCTCTTTTGTCACACGATAAATGTCCAGCTCGGCAAGCCTCTTGGCCCGCTCGTCATCAACGATGTGCATGCTCATCCAGGTGTCGGTGTAGATAACGTCGGCATCTTCGACTGCCTTTTCCGGGTCATGGGTCACATTACATCTCTTGGACTTCTTGGTTAAAGAGCTGTCGGGCAAATAGCCTTCCGGGCATCCGCACCAGAAGTCGATGTCGAGCTTGGAGGACGCGGCGACCCAGGAGTTGGCAGTGTTGTTGGAGCAGTCCCCCATAAAAGCGACTTTTATGCCTTCGACTTTGCCCAGCTTCTCCGATATCGTCAGCAAATCGCTGAGTATCTGGCAGGGGTGGTTGTAATTGGTCAGGCCGTTTATTACCGGCACGGTCGCGCTCTCGGCAAGCTCCTCGATGGTCGTGTGCTTGAAGACGCGCGCCATTATCAAATCGACATAGCGGCTGGTAGCGCGCGCGGTGTCCTCGACGGTCTCCCCGCGCCCCAACTGGATATCGGTCTTCGACAAAAAAACAGCCGATCCACCCATCTTGTTCATCCCGGCCTCGAATGAAAGGCGGGTCCGCAGGGACGGCTTCTCGAAGATCATGGCCAGGACTTTCCCATCCATGACTTTGGAGTATTTCCCCGGGTTCGACTTCAAATCTTTGGCCAGGGCTATGAGTTCGAGTATCTCCTCTTTCGACAAGTCTTCTATGCTTATGAGGTTCTCCATTGGATATTTTGCCGAAACAGCGATATAAAGGAGATATGTCAAAAGCCGGCGACCATCTTTTCTTTGCATGGCAATGGCTTTTTGACAGTAGCGTTCCGCCGGGCAGACCGCCATTCAATAAGCTGGCTGAATGCATAATTTTAATATTCCGCGGTGGAAAAGACGTGGGGGTAAAATGAGCGTGAAGGATATTCTGAAGAAGATAGAGGAGACGCCTGTGCCTAAGGTGAAGAAGGTCTGCCTGGCCTATTCGGGCGGGCTGGACTCTTCCCTAGGGGTGGAGCTGCTCAGGCGCAAATACAAGGCGGAGGAGATAGTCCCGATAACCGTGGACGTGGGGCAGGGTGAAGAGGAGATAGCCGAGAGCAAGCGCAAGGCCAAGGCGCTCGGCATAGCGCCGATTATGATAGACGCGAAGAAGGAGTTCACTGAGAAGTGGCTCAAGAAGGCAATCCGGGCCAACTCCGACTACGAGGGCTATCCGGTCTCGACATCCATGACCCGCCAGCTGGTGGGCAAGATAGTGGGGCGGAAGGCGGTAGAGCTGGGCTGCGACGCGGTGATGGAGGGGTCCAGCGGCAAGGGCAACGACCAGTACAGGCTTCACAACACCATCAAGATATTCGCCCCTGACGTCAAGATATTGGTTCCCGTCAGGGACTTCGACCTCACTAGAACGGAGGAAGAACAGCTATGCAAAGAGTGGGATGTGCCGGTGACGGAGATGATAAGCGGCGGGGACGACAAGACCATGTGGTGCCGGTCTCTGGCAAGCGGCGCAATAGACCTGAACCAGGAGCTGCCGGACGGCATCTGGATGTGGCTGGTACCGCCGGAGAAGGCTGGCGAGAAGGGCGAGGAGGTCGAAATCGAGTTCGAGAAGGGAATACCGATAGCTCTCAACGGCAAGAAGATGCCGCTTGAGCAGCTCATAGAGAAGCTGAACGTCGTGGCCGGGCGCAACGGCGTGGGGAAAATCGACATGTGGGAGGACGGTATAATGGACTTGAAGAGCCGCGAGATATACGAGGCTCCCGCGGCGCACGTCATCCTCAAGCTGCACAAAGACTTCGAGGGCTTCTGCCTGACCAAAGACGAGCGCATGTTCAAGGCGATGGTCGACCAGAAGTGGGGCTTTTTGACATACCACGGCATGTTCTTCCATCCGCTGCGCGCGGAGCTGGACGCCTTCATCGAGAAGTCGCAGGAGTTCGTGAGCGGAAGCTACAGGGTGAAGCTCTACAAGGGCAACATAGACATAGTCTCCCGCAAGTCGGACAGCTCGCTGTTCTCTCAGGAGATACGCTCCATAAAGAGCAAGGGCTTCAACCAGCAGACCTGCGCGGACGCCGCGAAGATACGCGGCCTGCCTTTCGAGATACTCGCGAAGAGGGGGATTTCAGAGGATTAGGCCGAAGAACTCCTCCCCCCAGCTTTTTCTTTTGTTATGAGCAAACTTAGCGATGGCCAAACTTTGGGACAAGGGCTATGACCTCAACGAGGAAATCGAGAAGTTCACCGTTGGCAAGGACTACCTCCTCGACCGGGAGCTGGTCGAGGCGGATGTAGCGGGCAGCATAGCCCACGCAAAGATGCTGGCCAAGATAGATGTCTTGAAGGAAAGCGAATTCAAGAAGCTCAAAGCAGAATTGCTCAATATTCTGGAGTTACACTACAAGGGCAAGTTCGAGATTAAGCAGGAAGACGAGGACGTCCACACCGCGATAGAGAACCACTTGACATCCAAGCTGGGCGACTTGGGCAAGAAGATCCACACGGCCCGGTCGCGGAACGACCAGGTCCTGGTGGATGTGCGACTCTATTCGAAGCAGAAGATTCTGGAGATGGGGGACAGCCTGCTGGAGCTCTGCCAAGCGCTGATTGAATTCGCGGAGAAGAGCAAGGATGTCCCAATCCCCGGTCGGACGCACACCCAGCTGGCGATGCCTAGCTCGCTCGGCTTGTGGGCCGGGGCTTATGCTGAATCCTTGCTGGACGATTTAGAGGTATTGAAGACCGCTTACGATCTCAACGACCAGTGCCCGCTGGGGAGCGCGGCCAGCTACGGCGTCTCGCTGCCCATAGACCGGCAGATGGTCGCGGACTTGCTGTGTTTCAAGAAGGTGCAGAACAACGTGCTTTACGCCAACAACAGCCGGGGGAAGATAGAATCGGTCACCTTGGCCGCGCTCTCACAGGTTATGGTGGATTTGAGCAAATTCGCCAACGATACAATTCTTTTCAGCATCCCGGAGCTAGATTATCTCGACCTGCCGGACGAGTTCTGCACGGGCAGCAGCATCATGCCGAACAAGAAGAATCCAGGCGCCCTGGAGCTGGTGCGGGCCAAGAGCAACAAGGTGCTGGCTGCGTACCAGCAGGTCATCGGCATAATCAAGGATCTGTACTCCGGCTACAACCGGGACTTCCAGGAGACCAAAGAGCCTTTGATGGAGGGGCTGGCCGTGACGAAGGCATCGCTCGAAATATGCGCGCTGGTAGTCTCCGGGCTCAAGGTCAACAAAGTCAAGTGCATACGGGCCTGCAAGCCTGAGATATTCGCCACGGACAAGGCTGTGGAGCTCGTGGGCAAGGGCATGCCCTTCCGGGACGCGTACAAGAAGGTGGCCGGGGAGCTGGACAAGCTTGAAGGTGAAGACCCAGTGGAGAACATAAAATCGAAGAAGCATCTGGGCGCCACGGGCAACCTGGGCTTGGGCAAATCCGCCGCCAAGATCAAGGCTGAGAAGGGACGAATAATCAAGGAGAAGAAACTTCTCGATTCCGCTTTCTCCAAGCTCAAGAAGTGAATGGCCCGAAGAGGCAGGAAAAGACCCTCCGTAAAATCCAGGATAGAGCGCGATGTCAGAAGGAAGTTTGTAAAGGATGCCGTGAAGATGGCGCCTTCTCTCAAACCCTGGCGAATCAGGTCCCCGCAGACGAGTGAGCTGGGGTATGCAAAGAAACCCAAAAAACCTCTAGTTTGGACTGTAAGGGATAGCGCGCATAGGTGGGTTGAGACCAGGCCTCTCAAAAAAGGGGAGAGATTCGACATACACACGCATTCAGAACACTCAAGCATATCCATGGGTGATGTTGCTTTCTTTGTCGAGCAAGTAATGAAGCATGGGGACGTTATTCACGTCATATCAGAGGTCAGGGAAGAGTCTGCTCGGAACACATTCCGAAGGCTCGCTAGAAGGGAGTTGGGGGAGCTCTGGAATCGTTACGGCGGTATGCCGCCGGAAGAGGAAGTGAAAAATGTGGTAACAAGAGTGGCCAGAGAAGCTTCGGAGAGGCTGATGGAGCGTGGCCGAGTAGTCTTAATGCCCACAAAGAACCTCCTAAACATGCCGGATGAAGAAAAAAATAAGCTTATTGAATATGCTCTTAGTAGGGACGCGCACGATTTCTCTCACGGTCAAAAAGCTTACGTCACAAGAAAGTTTGGAAAGCTTTTCAGGATAAGATACGTGCCCGCCGAGGGGTACACGTACTGAATCTGTTCTATCCCTCCCTCTTCCCAGCAACCTCGCTGGGAAGCCCCCACAGCTTGATAAAGCCCTCGGCCGACTTGTGGTCGAAGACGTCCTTCTTGTCGTATGTGGCAAGGCCCAGGCTGTAGAGGGAGTTGGGAGACTCCCGCCCCACGACCTGCGCGCTTCCTTTGTAAAGCTTCAGCTTGACCTTGCCGGTGACGTGCTTCTGCGAAGAGTCCAGATAAGCGCTCAAATCGTCCATGAGCGGGTCGAACCACAGCCCGTAGTAGACCATCTCCGCGAACTTCTGGTCTATGGCAGCCTTGAACGACTTCTGCTCCCGCGTGAGCACCATCCCTTCCAGATCCTTGTGCGCGGCTATGATTATTACCGCGGCCGGGGCCTCATATACTTCCCGGCTCTTGATTCCGACAACACGGTCCTCTATCATGTCTATCCGGCCCACCCCGTGCTTGCCGCCGATTTTGTTGAGTGCGTCAATTAATTCCACGCCGCCCATCTTCTCGCCGTTCAGGGAGACGGGGACACCTTTCTCGAAGCCTATCTCGACGTATTCCGCCTTGTCCGGCGCCTTGTCCGGATCGGCGGTCCACTTGAACGCGTCGCTGGGCGGCTCGGTCATCGGATTCTCCAGAACACCGGCTTCTATGCTCCGGCCCCAGAGGTTCTCATCTAGGGAGTATGGGTTCTTGGATGTGACCGGGACAGGAATATGGTTCTTCTTCGCGTATTCTATCGCCTCCTCCCGCGTCATCCAGTTCTCCCGCACGGGGGCTATTATCTTGAGCTCCGGGTCCTGCGCGCGCACCCCCACGTCGAAGCGCACCTGGTCGTTGCCCTTTCCGGTCGCGCCGTGGGAGATGGCGTCTGCCCCCTCCCTCTTGGCTATCTCGACAAGGTATTTCGCAATCAATGGTCGGCCCAGCGCCGTCCCAAGGGGGTACTTGCCCTCATAGAGGGCGTTGGCCTTGATGGCCATCGAGATGTAATCCTTGAAGAATTCCTCCCGAACGTCGAGAGAGTATGTGGCGACTGCGCCCAGTTTCTTGGCCTTGTCCTCGATGGCCTTCAAATCGGTCTTGCCCTGCCCCAACTCAAGAGTAAGCGTGACCACGCCGGTCTTGTACTGGTCCTGCAACCACTTGACTGCCACGGAGGTGTCCAGACCTCCAGAATAAGCGAGGACAGTTTTCATTACAAATGTCACAATGAAACCACCCATTTAATAGGTGGAGGAATTGCAACCCCTTAAATTGCTCCCAAGCAAATAAAAAGTCGCTTCGCTCTAGGACACAAAGTCGGTGGTGGTTTTAGGATTAGTGAAATGAATCTGAATAGCCCCCCAAATCTGTTTTCCAGTCAGTATGTTTAGAGCGTTCTCTCCATATTCTAAATACCTCTTTCTCATGCTTATCCAAAATCTGACGATCGCACTTATTCACTTTGCAAAAGTGCTCGATAACCTTGTTGATGTCGAGTTCTCCCTCGGATGCTTTGATTCTTGTGCGCCCCATATGCTTCACTTGATGGCATCTGCTACATAGACATATTAAATCCATTAGTTTCTGTATCCTCTTTTTATCATCGTAGGCCCATAACTCATGGGCTTCGAATCTCTCGTCTGGACCCAATTCGTTACTCCCCCGCTCACATATTTCGCAAGCGTAGTTTGCTTTTTTGTATACGCTTTTCCTCAGAATATCCCAATTCTTCGCGTTGTTAGCTAGACTAAACTCCCACAAAGGCTCCGGAACCAGCTCTATTGTCAGCCTAAGATTTTTCATTGAGACTACAAACGTAAAATGTCGCGCTTCTTCAGTTCAAAGAAACATTTGGCACATGCCTCACTATCGTTCAAGGCGTTATGTGTTTCTTCAAATTCAATACCAAGTAGCTCACATAACTTTGGCAGTTTGGGAAACTTGTACCCGCCATCTGGTCCCCAGGGTATTTGACAGAAATCTGTTGACCCCTTCATAGTACAGAATTTATTAATATCTTTTAACCATTTTTGTTCATCTATGAATTCTAATCTACCTAATTCAGCGCCAACAATATTTTTGTCAAAATCCATATTGTGTGAAATCAGATACTCCGACTCCTTCAGTGCCATTAGGAAGCCATCGAGAACGCCCCTCAGAGGTTTACCCTCGCGCAAAGCCCTTTCATTGGTAATACCATGGTAGTTCGCTGCCTCCTCAGTAACTTCGAACCCACAAGGCTTGATTATATGGCTGTTTCTTAGCAACTCGCCTTCAGATTCATCGTATCCTATCCACGCCAACTGTAATAAACGTGGCCAGTCTTTTGAGAACTCCGGTGGTTCTGGACGTGTTCTATCCAAAAAACTTGCCGTTTCGGTGTCAAAAATCAGGTACATAGTGAGGTCAATGCAAATTCAAATAGAACTCGCTTGCGGTTAGTTAGGCTTATCATATTATTAAAAGCTAACCCCCATCTGAGCACTGGGCAGTGGCGCTTGTTATTTGTTTGAAAAACTTATAATCTTCTAGGCATTCGATGCTTTGGGAATCGAACTTTGTCGGTTTAGGTGCCAGTCATAGGTAGAAGCTTGTAGTACCTAAAAATATATAATTTCTTAAGCTAGTATGTTATATTTTGTAGTACCTAAAAATTTTTATACTTTAACCTTCTAAATTAACATGGCACACGTAATGAGAAAGGAAATCAACGGGGGAACATACCTCTACCTGTATGAATCCTATCGAGAAGGCGACAAAATCAGAAAGAGGTTCATCCGCTATCTCGGGGAAGAGCGTGTTTTGAGCTGATTCTGAATTTTACACTACATACCATAGTTGCGCGCAGACGGGTCTTTTAAGGCAGGGTTGTGTGGTACCTAAAACCACAACAGAACCCCACCGCGCGCGCAACCTGACTTTAGACCGCAGATCAGAAACACCTTTGGATGTCCTAGAGGGGCGTCAGCCCCGACCAAAAATATGCTAGAGTCAGACCACTGCTCACTCAGATTTGTATGAGTGAGTACTAGAATGCCTCTAGGAGCTATGTAATCGCTTCTGACAAGCCTACTCCCAGAAGTCTTCCAAGACTAAAAGTTCCAATTCTACCTCAGAACCGATATTGCGCGCAGCCTAGTTGGGAGTCTGAGACAGGGCACAACCCACCACTGCTCAGTGCTCATACCTTCCTCAGTTTTTAAATGCCCCTGGTGCGAGTTAAGTGGTAAAATGCACAGAACAATCAAACTCGTTCTACCTAGGGACGAGCGAATTGTAGAGACAATCAGACTTTATAATGAGGTTTGTAACTACTGCCTCCGCAAGGGTTTTGAACTCATGACCTACAACAAGCTTAAGCTCCATAATTCCACCTACAGATGGATTAGGAAACAGTACCCACAACTCCAGAGTAGCCTCGTCTGTGCCGCTAGGGACCAAAGCAGTGACATGCTCAAGAGGGAAAAATTAAAGCGTTTACCAAAGAAGAAGCCCTCCTCTGGAATCCGGCTCAATTTACGCACCTTCACGCCATTTCTCAAAAAAGGCTTTATCTCACTCTCCACAATCTCCGGAAGAATTAAAATTAGTGTTAAGATTCCTGATTATTTCATGGGGTACACAGACTGGAATATTTCCTCTGCTACCCTATTGCTCAAGAAGGGGAGGATTTTCTTAAACCTAGTGGCAGAGACCGAAGCTCCAACCAAAATCAAACCAAACAAGGCTATCGGAATCGACCGCGGAATCATCAACCCTGCCGTCACAAGCGATAATAGATTCTTCAACTCTCGTCACATTCGAGCAGTCAAAGGAAAGTACAGGTGGTTGAAGCAACAACTTCAGTCCAAAGGCACTCGTTCCGCCAAACGTTATCTCAGGAAACTCAGCGGAAGAGAACAACGGTTCATGAAGGATGTCAACCACTGTATTTCCAAACAAATAGCTGAAAGTGATGCGGATGTCTTCGTTCTAGAAGAACTTCACATCAAGCGAAGCAAGAAGAATGGCAAGCGTTTCAACAAGAAACTAGGGACTTGGGCCTTCAAACAGTTCCAAGAGTTCCTCGAATACAAGGCCGAAGCACTCGGCAAGACCGTCGAATATGTGAGCCCAAAGAACACCAGCCAGCGATGTAGTAAGTGCGGAGAAGTCAGGAAAGCCAACAGAAGAGGGGTGTGGTATCACTGTAAGAACTGTGGATTCGCACTCAACAGCGATTTAAATGCTGCTCGAAACATTCTCGCTCTTAGTAGACTCTTTGGGCGAGAGGCTGCTGTCAATCAGCCAATCGCGACGTGACTTCACAGTCGCAAGCCCTAAAATCTAGTGGGCAATTGATGCCTTTATATTTCACTTTTTCCAAATAAAAGACTGTCGTAGGGGTATTTCATGAAGATTCCGAAGCATATAGCGCTGATTCCGGACGGAAACCGGAGGTGGGCCAGGCAAAAAGGGCTCAATCCCTGGGAGGGCCACAAGGCGGGCATAGAGAGGTTCAAGGAGTTCCTGGACTGGTGCTACGACATCGGGGTAGAGGAGGTGAGCGCTTACTCCCTGTCAAAGGAGAACTTGGACAAGCGCACGCCGACGGAGGTGAAATTCCTGTTCAAGCTATATGAAAATGGCTTCAAGGAATTGCTTTCATCCCCGAAGATAGTCGACCGCGGGGTAAGGGTGCGCTTCGCCGGCGATTTGAGCGCCTTCCCCAAGAGTCTGAAAATGCTGATTGAGAGGGTGGAAAGGGAAACCGGCAAGTACGGGAAGAGAAGACTCAACCTGTGCCTGAACTACTCTGGCAGGGGCGAGATACTGCGCGCTGTAAGAGAGCTCGTCGAGAGGGGGGAGAAGATAACCGAGGAGAACCTGGACGCGCATCTTCAGATAAAGAGCGCGCCTGATCTGCTGATTAGAACGGCCGAGAGCCGGATAAGCAATTTCCTGCTGTGGCAGTGCGCCTACAGCGAGCTGAACTTCTCGCCGAAACTGTTCCCCGATTTCACCCGCGAAGATTTGAAGCGCGCGATAGAGCAGTTCGCGAAGACCGAGAGGAGGTACGGCAAATGATACTCGGAAGGGGCGAGATATTGAGGCTGGTCAAAGAGAAAAAGCTGATAGAGGGGTTCGACGAATCCTGCCTTGAAGGAGCCGGCTACGATTTGAGGGTCGGAATGTTCTACGGCAACAGCGGCGACACTTTCCTGGGCAAAGAGGATAGAAGACTTCCCGATATCAAAGAGATTATGGAGGACGTGCTTCTTCTCAAACCAGGCGAATATGTCCTCATGGAGACGGTAGAAAGAGTGAACATGCCTTCCGACCTGATAGCGCGCGTATTGAACCGGAGCTCCCTTTTCAGATGCGGTGCTTCGACTTTCAACGCTTTGGTGGACCCGGGATACAAGGGCAGGCTGACTTTCGGTCTGAAGAACATATCCGGGCACGATTTCACTGTGAGGAGGGGGGCTCGCGTGGCGCAGATAGTGTTCGAGGAAGTCAGGGGCGAGACCAAAGGCTACACCGGGAAATACCAAGGCGGGAAGGTCGTTTAAAGCTCTCTTTTTATCTTCTCGCGGCAGTCCTCGCAGAAGAACCGCTCTTTCGCATCCACCAGCATTATATTGTCCGAGAACGTCATCACGCACTCCTTGCCGCCGCAGTGCTCCAGCCCGAAGCAGTGGCCCAGCTCGTGCACCGCCTCCTTTACCGCACGCTCTTCGAGTTTCTCATAGCTCGACGGCTTCTCGTAGAACCGCTGGTCCAGGCGATATAAGGATATCAAGCAGATGCGACCGCCCTTCTGGGCCACGCCGAAGATGAAGTTCATATCGCCGAGGTAAATGTCCATGTTGCATACCGCCAGAACCTTGTCCGCCTTGAGGTTCTTGGCCATGGAATCCAGATAGGCGATCAGTTTGCTCGCATCGTACTGCTCCCGCTCTCTGTCATAAAGATCGTCTTTCAGAGTGGTTATGGGTGGGACCACCTCGACCCTAGAGAGGAAAGTGTTGCCGACTTCCTTCTTCAGATCCTCCAGTATCTTGTCGCTTACTTTCAGGACGGGGAGAATTACGATTGGCATCGGATAAAAGTTTCAAAGAAAAAGTTAAAAAACAAAGCCGCTTCGAATTGGAGCGGCCTTGCCTGCTCAAAGTGGCTCAACTCTTGAGCCTCGTGCCGCATGACTGGCAGAACGTCGTGTCAGAGCTGTTCTCGGTCCCGCAAGCCGGGCATTTCACTGTTCCCGCAGGGGCCTTGGCCGAATCGGCTGAAGATGCTGTGTTCGTCCGGTCTCCTTGGACAACTACCGGCGCGGAAGCCGGGGCGGGGGCTTGTATTATGTTGGTCGTTGACGCCTGCGCCTGCCCTTCCGGCGCGGGAGAGGCCAGAATCGCGGACATTATCGCGCCTCCGATGCCGCCGATTATGCCGATTACTATGGGGATTATCAGTATCACGCCCAAGAGCGGGAGCAGGTCGGCTCCGCCCATCTGGACCATGCCGCCGGCTACCGAGAATGCGTAAAGCACCAGTATCACGAGTGCGATATAATAGCCTATCACCACCGATGAGAAGCCGGACATGAAGCCCCTGCTGGCAGCGCCCCGCGATATCAGGCCGGCGAGGACTCCCGCGACCAGAGCGGCTATGACTCCTAGGAGTATGCCGACTATGCTAATCGCCAGGAACGGTGTGAAAAGTGGTATCATCCCCAGAAGCGCCGACCCGGCAAGCATGCCTATAAGCATGAAGTCTATCCCCAGCCCAGGCATTCCTGGCGCCCCGGCCATGCCCATTCCGCCCAAAGAGTTGAGGGCATTGGAAACGTCCATTATGGAGATGCATGTAGGGGGCATAGGCGCACCCATCCCAGGCATCCCCATCGCGGCGGCGATGCCGCCAGCGTCCACGCAAATCGGGGTGAACAGCCCGAATATCGCGTTCAGAGCGAAGAACGCTATGAATCCGACTAGTATAGCCAATCCCATGGAACCTTGTTTGTAAGCCATTTTAACCTTTTTTTGTTAGCAGATTTATAACAGGTTTAAGTAATGTTTTCTAAAATAAAAATGGGCCTGGTTTTTAAGGGTGCGGCATTAACTAAGCGATGGTCTTCGGCATGGTCAAGAAAGAGGAATACGACAAGGTAGTCAAAGCCAACAACGAGCTGAGGGTCAAGATGGAGAAGCTGCGGCTCAAGAACGCCCTCCTGAAAGACCAGATAAGGGCTCTGGGCAGCCTTCCCCCGAAAGCCAGCTCTCTTTACATATTCATACAGCAGAAGCGGAACGTTTCCCTGAAGGAGATAAGAGAGGATGAGAAATTCTCATCCGTCTCAGGAGAGGACATAAACAAGGAGATAGAATCACTCCTCAAAAAGAAGCTCATCGAGATGACCGTCAAAGACGGCGAGAAGAGGTTCTCGGTGAAGACTCCCAACCTGTCGGGCTGACTATAGGTCCTTGCATATCCTGAGCACGTCCGAGTATATGGCACTCTGCGTTTCCCGCCCTCCTGCGCCCCTGCCGATTATGGTGACGTCCCTGCCGATGTCCGTCTTGAACATGACCGCGTTCAGGTTGCTCTCTATGTTGAGCGGGTGGTCCTCAGGAACGAGTTTCGGTCCGACCGACAGCCGGTCATCCCTTATCTCCGCTATCAGCTTGATTACATAGCCGTTCTTCTTGGCCAGCTGGACCGCTTCCTTGGTTATGCCCATTATGCCCGTTGTCTTGACGTCAGAGAAGTCCTTGCTCATGCCCATTATGTCGTTCGCTAGTATCACCGCCTTCGCGGCGGCGTCTATGCCCTCAACGTCGTAGGTGGGGTCGGCTTCCGCGTAGCCGAGCTCCTGGGCCTCTCGCAGAGCAGTCTCCAAATCCATGCCGCCCTTCGACATCTTGGTCAGGATATAGTTGGTCGTGCCGTTTAGTATGCCTCCCATGCTCTTGACCTCATCGGCCTGTATGCATTCCCGGGCCAGGTTCATCAGCGGCATGCCTCCTCCGGCGGCGCCCTCATACAGTAGCCAGACTCTTTTTTCTTTAGCCAATCCCATCAGCTTCGAGAATCGGTTTGCAATAGCACATTTGTCCGAACTGACGACATGCAGGCCCTTCTCGAGGGCCGATTCTATGAGGTCCGCCCCCGGCTCTCCGGTCTTGATGTTGCTGGGGACTACCTCGACGGCGATGTCGGCAGAAACCGCTTCCATCATCTCCTTTGAGCCCATCTTCTTCCACTGGGGAAGCTTGTCGAGCCAGTCGCCTTTGTCTCGCGCTTCCAGAGCGGATTTCAGGTCCACGCCGTCATCGTCAATCAGGCATCCGTCGCGCTCGCCAATTCCAACGACCCTAAGCTCCACCCCATGCTTCTTCCTGATGTAGTCGGACTTCTCCAGGAGCACCTGGGCGAACCCCCTTCCGATGACACCGAATCCCAGCAGCAGTATCCTGACGGTTTTCATGTCTGTATCCCGGTTATCAGCAGCAGGTCTTTTTTCTGCGCAGTCTTCTCAAGCCTCTGCATCGCGGCTTCCAATGCCTTCGAACTCTTCGCGCCTATCTCGGCGAAGACCGAGGACGGAGCCTTGAGGCTCTTGAGGCCTATGTCCAGTGACCGTATCATGACGTCCTTGTCGCAGACTGCATATATCGTGTCCTTGATGTCCGTGTCTATGACGTGGCCTATGAGTATGAACTCCTGGATCAACTGAGACTCCTCTGCTCCGCCTATGGACCTCTCGGTTATCTCGATGCCCTCGTCGTCCAGCACCTCCGCTATCGCGCTGAAATGCTCCTTGGTCGCCTGGAACTGGACCACCACTGGGACCTTGCCCTCGCGCTTCCTCTCCCTTATGTGGCTTACCGAGAACAGATTGCCTTTGTTCTTGGCTATGATGTCCAGGACCTTGGACAGTTCTCCAGGCTTGTCCTCGAGCCGTATCTCGATCTTGCAGTCTTCCATCATTTATTGAGAATCCTCATCGCCAGATGCGCGGCGTTCTGTCCGTTGTCTATACCGACGCATGCGACCGGCACACCCTTCGGCATCTGCGCTATTGAGAGCAGAGCGTCAAGGCCGCCCAGTTTGGATGATACGGGCACGCCGATGACTGGCTTGTCGGTCTTGGAGGCGGTAACCCCCGGAAGCGCGGCCGACAGCCCGGCCACACAGATGAACACGTTCGCGTCGCTGTCCTTGATTATCTTGTCCAAGCGCTCAGGCTCGCGATGGGCTGAGCAGTACTCTACTGCATAATCGACCCCCGCATCCTTCAGAACGCCCTCGGCTTTCTTCACTATGGCCTCGTCTGATTTGGAACCCGCCAGTATCAGAATCATGGGTTATTTTTGCCTTAGTGTCATAAAAATAGACTATGGAGGAGCTAAAATCGAAGGTTGAGGAATATCTCCGGCGGGCCGAACCGCTTTTCTCAAAGCTGAAAAAGGGTGGCAAGCAACCAGGGGCCGAGAAGGTCTACGACAGCGCGATGAGGTATTATTCCGACGCTAAGCACTTCTATGAGAGGGGCGAGTACGTCAACTCCCTTGCCGCGTTGGAATACGCCGAGGGTTGGATGGATGCCGGGAAAGAAATGGGGCTTCTGGAATAATCCGGGGGCATCACTACTTCATCAGATTCTCCAGCCCCTCACTTTTCAGGACGCTGTCTATGAACTCTTCCTTGGGCGGCCTGATTCTGTACTTCTTGAAGACCTCTTCCCTGCTCAGACCAGTCTTCTCGAGCTCTTTGCCTATCGCCTCATCCTGAGCCTTCAGCTTCTGGATGCTCTCTTTCAACTTCTGCTTGAGCAGCTCGCGGTTGCCGGTCTCCTTGGCCGCGCGCACCTCTTCTTTGAGAGACTCCACCAGGCGCCTCTGCATGTCCATGCGCTGGTCCAGTAGGCTCTTGACCTTCTCGCTTATCAGCTCCTCGGCCTCGGCCTTGGTTATGCCGCCCTCCTCCTTGGCCCTCTGATTTATCTTGGCCAGCAGCTGGAGACCTTCGCCCGTGACCTTGAAGGGTATGGCTATCGGCTTCTTGCCGGAGCGGTAAATCACAAGTTTCTTTCCCAACGAGAGCGCGAATTTGATCAGATAGTAGATCCCACCCACTCCAGCGATGAAAGCAAGATACGTGCCCAGCTGCTGGGCGCTTATTCTTGCTACCGATGGTATCGCCTGGGCCAGCTCCTTTATCAGAAGCCCCAGGATGTCCAGTACCGGCTGCACGTACAGAAAAGCGTAAACAAGGCCGAATGCGATTGCTGCGGCAGCCAGCTGCCCGTAATTCACGAGCCTCTTGTGCTTGACTCCCGCTATCTCTTTGTATTTTACCGACTTTCTTTTCGGAGGCAATCTCCGGGCTAATATCAGGGCGTTCTCTCTAGCCTCTATCCGGTTGAACAGAGAGTTGTAGGAGACTAGGACTTTTCCTTCGTCTCCGATGAATTCCTCAGGGGCCACGGGTAATCGTTAAATTAAGGGGATGGTCTTAAAAAGGTTAGCCCAGGAGTTCCTTGATATGGTCGAACCTTTTTTGCACGAGGTCCTTGGTCCCTATGTCCTTGCGGTGCTCCAGCGGCCCCTTTACATAAGAGGTGGCTTTCTCGGCAATCTTCTCGGCCTCTTCTATGCTGTCAGCTATGCCTGTCACGGATATCGCACGGGATCCCGAGGTGAGGATCTTGCCGTCCTTCTCGCCGACGGAAGCGTAGTGTAATCTGGCCCCCGATTTGGTTATGGCTTCTTCGTCGACTGCTATCTCGGCGCCCTTCTCCGGGTCGGAGGGGTAGCCCTCAGGTACCAGGTACTTACATACAGTAGCCTTTTCAGCGAATCTCATATCCACATCTTCCAAGCCGCCGTGCACCATAGCCTTGAGGACTTCCACGAAGTCGCCCTCGAACAACGAAAGGACGTTCATGGCCTCCGGGTCGCCGAAGCGCGCATTGAACTCGATTAGTTTGGGACCGTTGGATGTCACAATGAACTGGCCATAGATGACACCCTTATAGACCTGTCCCGTTTCTTTCTTAAGCGCCTTGATGGCCTCGTGAATCGCCTTGAGCCCGAAGTCATAATGCTCTTTTTTGAGGAATGGCAATATGTAGCCCTTCCCAGTGTAAGACCCCATCCCGCCGGTGTTCGGGCCCTTGTCTCCCTCGTATGCCCGCTTGTGGTCCTGTACCATCGGCATCCCGAGAATCTCGTCCGGAGAGACGAATGCCTGGAGGGTGAACTCCTCGCCGATGAGCTTCTCCTCGATGACCGCTATGTCGATTGTGCCCACTCCCTCCTTGATTATCTGCTTGGCGTATTCGCGCACCTCTTCCTTGTCTTTGAGGTGCTCCCCCATTATCTTGACTCCCTTTCCGCCGGTCAGTCCAGCCGGCTTGACGACCACGTCCATGGTCAAATCGTCGATGAATTCATCCACCTCCTCGGGAGTCACGAGTATCTTGAATATGGGTGTCCCCGGCACGTCATACTTCTTCATGAGGTGTCGGGTGAATGCCTTATCCGTCTCGAGTCTTGCAGCGCTCTTGTTCGGGCTCGCAACGTCGATGCCCTCCTTCTCCAGGGCATTCACAACTCCAGCCTCCAAAGGCGCCTCCGGCCCCACGACTGCCAGCTCTATACCCTTGGATTTGGCCCACATGGCCACATCATCCGGGTCGTTGATGTCTCCGATTTCATGCTCCTTGGACAATCCGGCTATGCCGGGGTTTTTCCTGGACATGTAAGCGTAAAGGTCGGCCTTGCTCTTTGAGATGGCCTCTGCTATCGCATGTTCTCTTGCCCCGTTGCCGACTAGGAGTACTTTCATTTTCAGACGGGTGGAATTTGTAGTTAAAAATATAAAAGATAGAACCGGTCGGTTATTTCTTGGAGACCTTCATCGCCTTTCGCCGAGCCTTCACCTGGGCCTTGCGCTGGGCCTGCAGCTCCTCGAGCTTCTTCTTGCGCGCGATAAGGGGCTTGACATATCTCTCCTTGGCCCATTTTTCCCACTCATCGTAGATGGCGTCATAGTTTATGCCCTTGCCCTCGGACTTGTACTGCTCGCTTATCAGCTGCATCTTGTTGTGTATGGGCACCGTGTACTTGCTCTCCAGTATTATGGGCAGATCTTGCTCTCTCCTGACATTGACGAGATAGTTCTTGGTCTTGGCTCTGAGATGTATTTCATTCCAGATGTCTTCGAACTTTATGCCACGCATCCGCATTATCTTCTCGAGTATTTCGCTCTCCTTGGTGGTCTCGTATATCTTCTTGTCCGTATAGAGCTTGTTTATTTCCCAGTCATCAGTCTTGGCCGAGTAGGTCATGATGTCCTCAAAGCCGTTCTCCAGATAGGGATCGTGCTCCCAGTGCTTCTTGACCTCGGTCAGTTGTATCATCCTCCTCTGCTTGACCAGAGAGCCCTGGAACCTTATGGGCGCGCAGACGATGACTATGTCCGTCGCCTTGAAAGAGGTCGTGGGGACGTCCAGGTCGTTGACTATCCTGTCCCATACCGAGTAGGCGCTTTCCCCGTGGATGGTTCCCATCACCACGTTGCCCACGGCACCTACCCGCATAGCCTCATAAAGGACCTTGGCCTCCTTGGAGCGGACCTCGCCGACTATGAGAACCGAGTCGCCCAGCCGCAGGGCGGTCCTCAGGGCCTCCTCCGGCGCGACCTCGCTCTCCGTCTGGGAGGTCTGGATGGCGGAGCGCGTCTTGAGCCTCTGTATGTTAAGGCCCAGACCCTTCATATACTGGACGGGCAGCTCCAAGGTGTCCTCCTGAGTAAGTATCCGCAGGTTCTGCGGTATCTCCAATATCAGCGAGTTCATGAAAGAGGTCTTGCCGGAACCTCTGGAGCCGGTCACGATGGTGGAAGCCTGAGCATCGATTAGGAAGGATATAAGTCCCGCCCCGAGGGGGTTTATCATCTTGACGTCGATGAACTGCGGCAGCGTCCATGGCGTCTCCTTGTGCCGCCTGAAGGTAAGGGAGATGCCATTGGGGCTGAGCGGCTTGCCGATTACGCATATCCTGGAAGACAGCACATCAAGGTCCATGTCCAGGACCGGATGCGACTCGTCGAACGGCCTCCCTGATATGGCCCTGAACTTGGATATCATGCTGCGCGCCTCGTCCATGGTGTAGATTATGTTGGTCTCGCACTGGCCGTAGTCGCCGTGGACGAGATATACGGGATGCCGACCTATCGGGGCGTCGATGTAGACGTCCGTCACCCTCTCGTCCGAGAGGACGGTCTCGAGAAGACCGAAGCCTACCGTATAGCGCGCGACTATTTTGGATAGCTTCTGGATGTCCTTGTAATCCAGCCGGATATTGTTCTGCTCGGCGATGTCGGACAATGTGCCCTCATATATGCGCTCGAAATATCGGCGGGTCTCGCTGGGGTCCTCGAACTCCACGCCCTCTATCTTCTGCTCCGAGACCAGCTCCTTTGTCTTGTTGAGGAGGAAGTACTGGTCAGGGGCTAAGGAATATTCAGGGGGGTAGAGATAATAGAGGTACTCTATCTTCTCCGGGTGTTTGTATATCTCCACCTCCGAATCGCCCAGCATGTAGGAATCCACCAGCTCCACGCCTTTGGGCGCTCCGGTCTCTAGGCGCGTCCGGATGAACGTCGGCTTTATCGAGCTCTCGAAGATGGTCTTATATATCGCCCTCCCCGTCGGGACCTTGTGTAGTTTGGATATTATGGCATTTGCCCTCCTTATAAGGGTTGTCCCTTCAAGCAGGGACTTTATCTCCATCAGTGTCTTAAGATACGGCTGGGAGCACTTCTGGTAGGCGGCGTCACCTTGCTGGTATTTGGCCCTCTCTTTCTCTACCTCCTTCCTGAGATTGAAATAGGCGCCGACGGGGTCGGTTCTCAGCAGGTTATGGACCAGATTGGTCGTGTAATCGGTCCTCTCGGGCAAATACTTATCGCACTCCTCGCCGCCAAGATGGCTGGGGCTCCAGATCTTCTCGGACATCAGACGCGCCAGCACCTGGGCGATCTCCTTGAGGACCTGGGTCTGCTTTTCGTTGTATATCCTCTCGTAAAATTCTTCAAGATTGATTGTGTCGACATCCGGGTGCTCCACCAGCTTGTCGAGGGTCCGGGCCATGCACTGGGGATAGTCGGCCACCGATGAGCCGTAGACGCAATTCCTGCAGTTGACGACCATCTCCTTCTTGCCCTCGCTGTGCTTTATCATCGCACCGCAGGTCTTGAGCATATCCAGTGTCTCTGCCATTTTAAGTATTATCGGGTGGTTATTTAATCTGAGATGTCTTAAAAATCGAGCCGCGGTTTCGCGGAGCGACTTTTTACGCTCTGGCGTAAACTATACACAGCAAAAACATCCGATGAAGCCCGCCAAGGATTTTTGGAATGATATAAGAAAGGACCTCCAGGATAGGAGAGGGCTCAAGAACGTCCTGAGGTTCGCCCTTGTCTTTTCGGCCTCATTCCTGATTTTCCTTCTGGCAATCATACCGTTCGCAGCCCCTTTCTGGGGATGGGCCGGTGGAGTACATGCGCAGGTCGCTCACGGCGTCCTCTCGACATGGGGGGTCGAGTCTGCAGTCGATGGGAACGTTATAACCATGGAGGTGAGAGGGCAGGACGTTGATTTCGTTGTATCTCAGATCTGTTCCGGGGATGTGGAAATAGCGCTCTTGGTATCGCTGTTGATAGCGTCCTTCGACATTCTGCTGATATGGAGGGTTCTGGGCTCAATCCTGGGGGCGGGGATGTTGCTGGCCCTCAATCCGGTTCGTATAGCCGCGACTTTGGTCATAACCAAAGGCTCTGGGATGGAGGCTGGGGATGTCTATCATACCGTAATATTCAGACTTTTCTTATTCGTCGTATTGGTATTATACTACTTCGCCTGGTACAGGACCTTCGCAGACCGGAGCAGCAGAATGCAGGAGAGATTATGCAAAAGACTGGGATTATGAGGGACAAAAAAGGCTTCAGCACTCTTCTCCTGCTGATCCTCGGAGTCGTCTTCTTCCTCATAACCACGGTCATCGTCTTCCAGATGCAGAGCGAGAACGACCAGATGGTGACGTCGGCCCGTTCCCAGACCTCCGAAACGCGGCTGAACTTCATATCCCAGGCGATACAGGCGGATTTCTACAACACGTACCTGCAGGAGGAATTCGAGGCCGTCATCGCCACTTTTCTCAGCACTCAGGGGCCGCACACAATAGACCCGCAGAGGAGCTTCAAGGAGAATATGGGCTCCAGGATGGGGGTCTATTTGGGCGAAGCGGCGGACG
>CAZINR010000010.1:0-28885 GCA_964540655.1 uncultured archaeon
TTCTTGTTCTGACAGATTTTAAAGCCGGGATGGACTTTGGTGGCGCCGCCCACAGTGCCCACAGCCATGGGGAGCTCTATCTCGCCCACAAGGTCGCCGTTCTTGTCCTTGCTGTATCTGGTGAGAGGCTTGTACCTCTCCAGTGCAGCGTAAGCGTGCGCGCCCGCCTCTATGGCCCGGTGGTCCTGGCCCGTAGCCAGGGCGACGGCGACTATGCCGTTCATTATGCCCTTGTTGTGAGTGGCGCACCGGTAGACATCCTTGTCCGCGAACAGATACGCCTTTATTATGTCGTCGACTACGTCCTCTCCCCCGATAGCCTCCTTGGCGAATACCGCCCTGGCCCTTGCCAAGCGGCCAACAGCCAGGTTGGATATGATCCTCAGAAGCGCCTTGCCCCCCGTCAGCTCCTCAAGCACGGGTGCGATGGCCTCGGTCATGGTGTTCACCGCGTTGGCACCCATGGCATCCCTTACGTCCACCATGAGATGCACCCTCAGCATGGGCCCCTTCTCGGTGTCGATGATTTTGACCGTCAGATCCCTGGGACCTCCGCCGAACTTGACCAAAACAGAGTCCTGCTCTTTCGCCATCTCCAGCAGTTTCGACTTGGTCCCTATTACCCTCTCTTTGGCGTCGTTGGGGTTCCGGACGTCCACCAGCTGGATCTGCCCTATCATGACCGGCTCGGTGCTCTCCGTCTTGAATCCCCCTTTCACACGGGCCATCTTGGCCGCATTGGACGCAGCCGCGACGACGGAGGACTCCTCCGTGGACATGGGTATGAGATAGTCCCTGCCGTTTATCTTGAAGTTGGTTGCTATGCCCAGGGGGAGCTCCAAGGACCCCACAACATTCTCTATCATCATGTCCAGGGTCTTCATATCCGTCGGGCCCGATGCGCCTATGAGCTGCGCTTCCTCGTCCGATAGTCCTGCGAATCCCTTCACCAGCTGCAGCCTTTTGTCCGGGGGCAGCTTGTAGAACCCGGATATCTTGGATGTTCTGTCCATTTTTACAATAAAGCGCTGGATGCAATCTTGATCTGCCTCAGGGATGAGTTGAGAGACGCCCGGAGCGCTCCGAGGTCGCGAGCCTTTATATCAATAGTCAGTTGGCAGTCTTGTGAGGATGCGCTCTCGGAGCTCCTGTCACCCGGCTTCTCGTCCACCGATATGGCCCTTCTGAGAACCTCTGCCTCAGCAGGGCTATCAGTGGATATCCTAAGCTTGGCTTCCATCCTATTCGGCGGACAGTTCCTTGACCTGGTTGCTGCCCCGCTTAATCAGGATCCTCCCGCTGCAGTAGGGGCAGACCGTCTTGGATATGTTGTCTACCGTCTTTCCGCATTTCTGGCAGATGTATTCGCCCATTTTCGGTATGATTGTGACGCGGCTTACTTGACCGAGTACGCGCCTCCGGTGAATTTCCCGCATTTCGGGCACTCATATATCCCCGGGCCGACGCGCTTGGCGACCTTGCCGCACTTGGGGCATTTCTGCTCCGCTCGCTGCTTCTTTTCGACTTCGGTCACGCGCGCCCGTATCTTCCTCCCGTACCGGGGGCCGAATTTTCCGCCCTGCCTGTCTTTGCTCATTTTATCAGCTTCTTGACGTCTTTGTACTTGGACATCGCCTTGTCCACCATGCCGGATATCTCGTCCGGTTTGAACGCCCCGCTGCCCCCGCCCTTCTGCATTGCGTGCAGCTCCTTGCCCGAAGTCCCGACCGTGAACCTCGTGTCCATGGCGAACTCCTCGTCCAGTATGGGGTCCAGGACTATGCCGCTCCCCACCTTCGCGAAAGTGAAGGAGAGGGGTATCTTGGTTATCGGAAGGTCCATGGCCTTCTTGTCCCTCACGACGAGCTTGTCCTCGTACTTTGGCACCCACGTCGTGTTCAAGGCGCTGACCGCGGCCAGATTGCAGGCGTCCAGCAGGTTCCCGTCATGGTTCAGTATATGCAGGTCTATCGAGACCATCCAGACCATCTCGCCGGGCTCTATGACAAGCTTGCCTAATTCTATCATGCCGGATTCGCGAATCGCCCTGTCGACAACCCTTGCCAGCTCTATGGCGTCTTCGCCGGGCCGCCCCATCTCGAAATTAGGGGAGGCTATCGGCACCAGCTCAGCGGACGTCATCATGACTCCGGTGTCCTCCTGGTCCGGATAGGGTTCTCCCGTGAGCATCTTGATGCCGCACATAACCTCGGTGTTGCCAAGCTTGACCCAGGAGCTCCCCTCCGCCTTCTTGTCTATGACGTTCGTCTTGATCGAGGTCTCCCTTATGTCATCGAATTTCCTTCCGTCGATCCTTCTGCCGTCGTCTATCAGACGCCCGACGAAATGCCTCTTCAGTTCTCTGTCTATGTTCATCTTGATTCACCTATTTGCTCTCATATTTCGCCTTCAAGGCCTTCTTCTGCATCTCGTATATCTTCTTGCAGCCGTCCATCGCGTACTTCTTGGCCTGCTCGAACTCCTTTTTGGTCATCATGCCGTCCATTTGAAGGAGCACTACCTCGTCCTTCGACGGGATATATGCCAGGGGCACGTCAGCCTCGCCGAAGTTGTCCTCTTCCTGCATCAGGTCCAGAACGACCTCGCCGTCTATCTTGCCGGCAGCGCAGCAGGGGACCAGGTCCCTCATGGGTATTCCCGCATCGGCCAGTGCCACGGCGCCTGCTGTGAGGGCAGCGCACCTCGTGCCGGCATCCGCCTGCAGTATCTCCATGAAGAGGTCTATCCCGCTGGTGGGGAAGTAATTGAGGAATACCACCCTCTCGAGCGCCTCCCGGATCACCTTGCTTATCTCCATGCTCCTCCGGTCCGGCCCCGGCCTCTTCCGGTCGCTGACCGAGAACGGCGCCATGTTGTATCTGCATCTCAATACCGCCTGGGTGTTGTCCTGCAGGTGCTTGGGGTGCAGCTCCCTCGGGCCGTACACCGCTGCGAGCACCTTGTTGTTGCCCCACTCCAGGTAGCATGAGCCGTCCGCCCTGTTGAGCGTCCCGGCCTCTATCTTAATAGGCCTCAGTTCTTCGGCCTTCCTTCCGTCCAATCTTTTCCCCTTGACTATAAGGGGCTTGTCGCTTTTTCCGCCCATCTTCAATCCTTCTTCTTTATTTTCTTCATACCCTCGTCCAAAAACTCGGATATTCGGTCGGTGAGCCCGCTTGTGTGGGACTCCCTCTCTATTTTGAGTATAGCGTCAATCACCAGCTGCATGCTCTTCTCCGGGCCGTCCAGCCATATTATGCCGTTCTGGCCCACGGTCACCCTGCATCCGGTCTTGTCGCGGAGCAGGCTCAGCATGGATTTCTTGCTGCCGATTATCCTCGGCACCTTCTTCGCGTTGACTATGACTATGCGGCCCCCCCTCAGCTTCCTCGGCCCTTCCGCGTAGCTCCTCTTGACCTCGTTGACCGAAATCACCTTGACCGAAACCAGGTCGCCCTCCTTGTAGAGGCGGCGCAGGTCGAAGTCATCGTCGTTCTTGCGGCGGTCGCGGTTCATGTAGATGTCATAGGGGGAGTCTATGTTTATGGTCCATCCGTTGCGGTTGACGTTCGTCACCACGCCTATCACCATGTCTCCCTCCTTCGGGATGTACTTGCCCGCCAGGGGTATGACGGATATCTGCCCCTTCCGGTCGCTCTTGAGGCCGAATATGCCCGATTTTATCTCCTTGTTCTCCATGTAGGTGTAGTCGCCTCTCTTGCTGCCCTCCCCCAGAGCCTCTCCTGGGACCACAATCTTGCCTTTGGCGTTCGTTTCATTCATCTTTTAGGATCTTTGTCTCGACGTTCCCGTGGGTGAAGGAGTTTAGCTCTCCGTAGACCTCGTCCTGCAGGCCCGCGGGTATCTCCAGAACAGCCACCAGGGAGCCATCCTTCTGCCATTCCTCTTTCCTGACCGTGTAATGGTGCAGGTGCGGATACGCCTTGGGCGCATATTCCGCGGGCACCCTTATGGCCAGGCTGAGTCGCTCGAACTTGATGGGTATCAGCGGCCTTATCGCCTTTATGGCGTCGTCCAGCTGGTCCTCGAAGCGCCGGTGGATGTCGGGGTTGAAGTGCGCCTGTTCCAGTGCGTTCTTTATCCTCTCGGGCGGATGCGGCCTGCCCGACTGCGGGTCCATGGCGTCGCGGCAGATGGTCTGTATTATCCGCTGCATCCTGCGCTCGGTCATCTCCTTGCGCTGCTCGGTAGTCAGCTGTATCTCGCCTTCTTTGAGTATCTTCTCGGCGACCTCCACGGGGTCGGTGGTGCCGAAGGCCTTCTTTATCGAGTCCTCGTTTGCCTTGTCCCCCTTGCGCGCGTCCTTGAAGATGTTGTCTATCTCAAGGATGTCCCTCATCTCCGCCTTCTCGCCGGAGCGGAAGTCCTCTGCGCCCTTGGGGTCGACCAGAATCTCGAAATGCTCGCCGAACTTCTCGTACCGGGCTATAACGCTGTCCTCGAGGGTCATTTTCTAGAATAAGCTCATTTCTTCTTCAACGCAGCCTGTATCTTGTCTTCCGAGAGCAGGGTGAACTCCCTGTCGGACTCGTCGATTACGGCCAGGTTGATGTTCTTGACATTGAACTTGCTGCTGGATATCTGCTTGAGCGCGTCCACGGCCAGCTTTATGGCCTCGCTCTTGGTCATGTTCTCCTTGTAGCTCTTCTCGAAGTACTTTTCGACCTCCTTCTTGCCCGAGCCTATTGCGGTTGCCTTGTACTGGGCGTATGCTCCGCTCGGGTCGGTCTCGAAGAGCTGCTTGCCGTCGGAATTCACACCCGCTATGAGCAGCGCGCAGCCAAAGGGCCTGACTCCGCCGAACTGCGTGTAGACCTGGGACGTGTTGGAGACCCTCCTGGTCAGCTCCGAGATGGATATCTCCTCGTCGTAGGCTATTCTGTTCCTCTGCGCCTCGAGGCGGGCGTCCTCTATCATCCTGCGCGCATCCGCGATCAGGCCGGACGAAGCAGCGCCTATGTGAGCGTCTATCTGGTATATCTTCTCAATCGAGTCGGGCACCAGCAGAGGGTATTCTATCGACTTGTCCACTGCAAGGAGCACTCCGTCCTTGTAGACCACTCCCACCGCGGTCGTCCCCCTCTTCACAGCCTCGCGCGCGTATTCGACCTGGAATATGCGGCCGTCGGGGCTGAATACGGTGATTGCCCTGTCGTATGCCAATTGGCCTCCGGGATACATCTTTTTCTTACCTCCTCAATCGTGAGCGTGAATCTTGAAAGTGATGTGCCATGAGAAGCAGCGTATAGTTTGAAACAGGGGGTATAAAAAGGTGATTTTGGAGAGTAAAGAAATCATCCACTCAAATGGCTTTCCCACAAGCCATCATCCTCGCCCCTCCAGACCGCTCCAAATAGTCTTTCAGCAGATGCATGGAGTTCTGGAAATTTCTCTTTCGACTTTTTCGCGCGCATTGCATGGGTTCTTGGAATTCTTGCTGTGGGAATTAATTAAGATGTTCTTAAAGATGTACACAAGGCTCAAATAGGCTCTTGTAGTATTTAGAACCACTTCCCCCGCGCCTTCTTCAGTATCCCGCTGACGCCGAGGACATGAAGCGCCACCGGCTTCTTGCCCGCCTCCTTGACCAGGGCCAGCACCGCGCGGCCCTCTTCGACGGATGTGTGGTTGACTTTGATTATCCCCTTCTGCTTCTTCTCGTCGAAATCGACGATGCGCAGGCTGGAGCGCGATACGCCCAGCTCCCCGAGGAAGTCCAGCGCCGTCTTCCAGATGGCCCTGCCCATGTCTTCGGCGCGGACCTCGGACCGGGGACAGGAGACCTCGTAGACCAGATACCGGTTCCTCTCCCGCTTCGAGGAGGGGAGGGGATTTAGTTCTGTGGCCATTAATGTTTTTTGAAACTCAACAGTTAATAATAAGATGGGCGTAAACCTGCGCGATTTGATAGAGGGCCGCGAGATAGAGTGGGGAGAGCTGAAGGGGAAGAAGATAGCCGTGGACGCCATGAACACTCTGTACCAGTTCCTGTCGATAATACGCCAGCCAGACGGCACTCCGCTCATGGACGCCAGCGGCAAGATAACCTCGCACATAACCGGTTTGTTCTACCGCACCATACGGGTCTACGAGAACGGCGTGAAACCCTGCTACGTGTTCGACGGAGAGCCGCCTGAGCTCAAGGGCCGCGAGCTCGGCGACAGGAAGGAGAGGAAGCGGAAGGCCGAGGAGAAGTGGAGGGAGGCCAAGGACAGGGGAGACCTGGAAGAGGCCAAGAAGTACGCCTCGATGACCTCCCGCTTCACCAAGGAGATGCTGCAGGACTCCAAGGATTTGATTACAGCCATGGGGCTGCCGCTGGTCGAGGCTCCCAGCGAGGGGGAGGCCCAGTGCGCGTTCATGTGCAAAAAAGGCGACGTCTACGCGACGGGGTCGCAGGACTACGACGCCCTCTTGGTCGGTTCGCCGCGGCTGATAAAGAACATGACTATGCAGGAGAAGTTCCAGCTGGAGCGCATAGAGCTGCAGGACAACCTGGACCGGTTGGGGCTCACCCGCGAGCAGCTGGTGGACGTGGCCATACTCGCCGGCACCGACTTCAACAAGGGCGGGGTCAAGGGGATAGGGCCCAAGAAGGGCTACAAGATAGTCAAAGAGGGAAAAATCGGCGAGTACAAAGAGGCACTGGGCGAGAAGTACGGCATGATCAAAAAAATCTTCATGGAGCCCAGGACGACCGATAACTACGAGCTCAAGTGGGAGAAGCCGGACCCGGAGAGCATGCGCAGGATACTGATAGACGAGCACAGCTTCTCGGAGATGCGCGTGGACAGGGGCATAAAGCGGCTGGAGGAGGCATACGCCCAGAACGTCACCCAGTCCAGTTTGGACCAGTGGTTTTAGAAGGTGTCAAAAACCACCGGCCGGAGACCGGTGGCATGTTCCTTGGTTTTTGACAGATATTTTCCACCAGTGACGCCACCGGTCAATAAACCGGTGGAAAATTCTGATTTTTTATAGATGTTATAACAAATTATAACATGGAGACATTCGTAGCCAAGACCAGAAAGGTCGGCAACTCGCTCGGGTTGCTTATACCGGGGGAGACGGTTGAAAGGGAGAGAATCTCGGTTGGGCAGGAGGTCCGGGTCAATCTCTCGTCAAAGCCTGGGAGGAACATATTCGGCAGGTTCAAAGACCTATACACCCAGGAAGAACTGGATGAATTCGTCAAGGAGAACAAAGATGCATGGGGGGACTAAGTATTTCTTCGATAGCTATGCGCTAATAGCTATGCTCTCAGGCAATCCAAACTATAAGAGGCTTAAACTTAACGAGGGCTTGACAACCCTGATGAATGTCATGGAGGTCCAATACGCGCTTCTGAGAAAAGATGTTGAAGAAAAGGAGATAAAGAGAGCAGTCTCTGACATTATGCCGTCATGCGTCGGCTTCTCGGAAGACGACTGCTATGTGGCCGCGAAGTTCAGATATGTGAACGGGAGGAAGAGGTTATCTTACGTCGATTGCCTGGGGTACATACTGGCGAAGAAAGAGGGAGTGGAATTCGTAACTGGGGACAAGGAGTTTGAGGGGATGAACAGCGTAAGATTCATTAAATGAGTGCATGCTAGACCATCCTCAGGAACAGCTCGTGCACCCTCGTGTCGTCGGTCAGCTCCGGGTGGAAGGCCGTAACCAATATGTCGCCTTGCCTGGCCGCGACGATTTTTCCCCCATATTCTGCTAGCACCTCCACATTCTCGCCCACCTTCTCTATGGCGGGCGCGCGGATGAAGACCGCATGGAAACCGTCAATCCCGTTTATGTCCAGATTGATTGAGAAGCTCTCCCGCTGCCGGCCGAAGGCGTTGCGGTTGACGATTGCGTCCATCTTCCCCAGAAACTCCTGGCCGGTCTTCTCGGAGTCGCCCTTTCCGCTCTTGGAAAGGAGGATCAAACCCGCGCAGGTACCGAATATCGGCTTTTTGTATTTCTTCAGGCGGGAGAACAGTCCAGCCTTCTTCAGCAGCTTCCACATCGTGGTGCTCTCGCCGCCCGTTATTATCAAGGCGTCCGTCCTTCGCAGGTCCTGCTCGTCCCTGACCAGAATCACCTTGCCCTTCGTGCCCTGCTTGCGCATGGCCGCGACCGTGGCGATTATATGCTCCTCCAGGTTGCCCTGCATTCCCAGGATGCCGATTATCATCGGGGAATTTGCGGCTGGGAAGAAAAAAATCAGACCCCTCGGTGCTGGAGCTTGTCCTTGTCGTCCATGCTCTTGACGTCAAGGCCGGGCATCGCGTCGCCCAGGCCGGCGGAGGCCTTCAGCAGCTTGGCCGGCTTGTCATAATTGAGAACCGCCTCGACTATAGCCTTGGCCATCTTGGCGGGCTTCTTGCTCTTGAATATACCGCTTCCGACGAAAACGCCGTCGGCGCCCATCTGCATCATGAGGGACGCGTCGGCAGGAGTCGCTATCCCGCCTGCGGCGAAGTTGACCACCGGCAGCCTGCCGAGCTCCGCGGTCTTCTTGACCAGCTCCAACGGGACCTTGAATTCGTCGGCCGACTTTTTGAGCGCCGGCTCGTCGTCGTTAACGAGCATGGCCTTGATGCCGGCTATGCCCTCGTTTATCTTGTGCATGTGCCTGACCGCCTCCACGACGTTGCCCGTGCCCGCTTCTCCCTTCGTGCGTATCATGGCCGCGCCCTCGTTTATCCTGCGCAGAGCCTCGCCCAAGTCGCGCGCGCCGCACACGAACGGGACGGTGAACGCCTTCTTGGATATGTGGTGCTCGTCGTCTGCCGGCGTGAGCACCTCGCTCTCGTCTACCATGTCAACGCCTATGGCCTGCAGTATCTGGGCCTCGGCTATATGTCCTATCCTGACCTTCGCCATGACCGGGATGGTCACCGCCTTCATTATCTCCCTGACCTTCGCGGGGTCCGCCATGCGCGCCACACCGCCGTGGGCCCGGATGTCCGAGGGCACCCTCTCAAGGGCCATCACGGCCACCGCTCCGGCCTTCTCGGCTATCTTGGCCTGCTGCGCGTTGGTGACGTCCATTATCACCCCGTGCTTCACCATCTTGGCGAATCCCTGCTTTATCTGGTCTGTTCCTTTCTTCTTCATCGTAAAACGCGGGTATATTTTCTAGTCTAGACTATAAAACTTAATGTTGAAATGAAGAGGCGCAGGAGATTCAAACCCATAGGCCACGGCGAAAGTGCAGATGTTTTCCCGCTGGACAAGCAGAGAGAACCCACAAAGGTTATAAGAGTCCCCAAGGAAAGGGAGCATAAAGTAACTGAGGGGACTCCAGAAAGGGAAGCGCTTAATCGTTATAGGCGGCATCAGATTGCCCATGCCCTCTTTCCGAAGAACAACCTCCGTGTGAGGGGAATCTTCCATGAGGACAAGGGCATGGTGAGCGACTTCGTGCATAGGCCCGCAAGCAACAAGAGGTTCTCTGTCCAGATTCGCAGGGGAGGCCGCTATGAGAAGGTTCAGGAAACAGAAAATCCGGCGATACTAGAACGGGCTGAAGAGATGAAAAAGGCAGGATTGGAGCCCAATTTATTTGAACCTAACGTCATGCTCAAAGAGGGCAAGCCATTCTTTCTAGAAGTAGAGGACTTGGATGAAGATAAGCTTAGAGGCTATTTAAAAGGAGTTCCGGGAGCCAAGCGCAAGAGAGTTGAAAGGCTTCTAGAACGGTGGGGTCTTGAAAAATCCCTGGACGATTTAGATCTGGCACTTTATATGAGTGTCCCAGAAGAGAGGAGAGAAATAATCGAAAGATGGAGACAGTCGCGAGAGAAATAATCGAAAAGATACTTTCGGGGAAGATAAAGGACAAAAGCAGCCTGGCGAGGGAGAAGGCGCGGCTGGCCGCGAAGCACAAGCTCAGGAGCATGCCGCGCAACTCGGACATACTCCAATACGCGGGCGAGGACGAGTACGACGACGTCCTGCCCCTGCTGCAGAAGAAGCCGACTCGCACGCTCTCCGGGGTGGCGATAATCGCGGCCATGACCAAGCCGCACGAGTGCCCCCATGGAAAATGCATCTACTGTCCGGGCGGCGTTGAGGTCGAGGTGCCGCAGTCCTACACAGGCAAGGAGCCGGCCGCAAGGCGCGCGATAATGCACGGCTACGACCCATATGAGCAGGTGCACGCCCGGCTGGAGCAGTTGGATGGAATCGGGCATCCGATAGACAAGTGCGAGCTCATAATCATGGGCGGGACCCTGCCGTCGCAGCCCTACGAGTACCAGGAGTCTTTTGTCAAAGGCTGCCTCGCCGCGATGAACGATTACCCAGCGCGAAGACCGAGGACCCAAGACCGTGGACTGGAAGGCATCCAGAAGGCGAATGAATCTGCGGATGTCCGATGTGTGGGCATGACATTCGAGACCCGCCCCGACTACGCTTTCGAGCCGCATGTGGACGCCATGCTGAAGCTGGGCGGGACCAAGGTCGAGCTAGGGGTCCAGACGCTGAGCGATGCCGTTTATGAAAAGGTGGACCGTGGGCACATGGTAGCGGATGTCGCCCGCGCGACTCAAATCTGCCGCGACTCTCTGCTGAAGGTCGGCTACCAGATGATGCCCGGTCTGTTCAGCGACGAGAAGCAGGACCTGAAGATGTTCAAACAGCTCTTCTCGGACGAGAGGTTCAAGCCCGATCTGCTCAAGTTCTACCCCTGCCTCGTGCTGGAAGGGACCAAGCTCTACGAGCTCTGGGAAAAGGGGGAGTATGAGCCTTATACCACCGAGCAGGCGACCCGCTTAATAGCGAAACTCAAGAAAGACGTGCCGCCGTGGGCGCGCATAATAAGGATACAGAGGGACATACCGGTGGACCTGGTCGCGGCGGGAGTCACAAAATCCAACCTTCGCGAGCTGGTCCAGGAAGAGATGCGCGCGCATGGATGGAAATGCAAATGCATAAGGTGCAGAGAGATAGGGCTCAAGATGTCAAAGGAGAACATCGAACCCGATGCGCGCGCTATAGAGCCCAAGCGCATTGATTATGAAGCTGGCGGCGGGGAAGAGGTCTTTCTGTCGTTCGAGGAAACGTCCAACGACCTGCTAATCGGGTTCTTGCGGCTCCGGAAGCCTAGCGATGATGCGCATAGAGATGAGCTGCTGCCGGGCCGGCCGAAGACCGAGGACCGAGGACCGATTAGAGCTGCTGGCATCCGCGAGTTGCACGTCTACGGCCCGATGGTCGAGATAGGCGAGAAGGCGCGCGAGAAGTGGCAGCACCGCGGATACGGCCGGGAGCTGCTGGCGGAGGCGGAGCGCATAGCTTCGGAGGAATGGGGGTTGGATGCAATTCGCGTCATAAGCGGCATAGGCGCGCGCGGCTACTACCGCAAGTTCGGTTACGAGAGGGTGGGGGCTTATATGGGCAAGGGCTTAAATAGAGCACAATGAACAGACCGCACGGAAATTTTAGGAAACGTAGAGGGAAGGGTTCCATAAGAGAGCCTTCGGCCGGGGAGAGAATGATGATGGAGAACCACAGGGCACTGGGTCAAATCCTGGGCAAGGAGCGCGAGCTTGACCTGTCTGATGCTGAAAGGGCCCACATAATAGTCCAGATGGCATGGATGCAGAAGATGCTAGAGGAGCGTGGGTTCGAACTGGACAACAACGTGGGAAGGGCTTGAGCTACTCCTTATTTTTGCTCCGCAAGTCCCACGCCGCCACTGCTATCAGAAAGAGACCGATCATCCAGTGGTCGAACCAGGGGTCCAGCCAGCCCAAACCGAGCATGGCGTAGTCGAAGCGTATCCAGTGGAGGTGGAGGCGGTCCACTATCAGGAACAGTCCCAGCAGTATGAGAAGCCCGTCTACCAGCTTATAGAAGCTCTTTTTATCCATTCATCAGTGAATCGATTGTTTGATGCAGCTCTTCGATGGTTCCGGTGTTGTCCACCACGTGATCCGCCATTCGTTTTACCCGGTCGAGCTCTCTTTCCGTCTCTGCGCGCTCTTTCTTCCGGAACTCATCGAGAGTCATGGAGCCCTCCCCCTTCTGCGCGCGCTCCTTTACCCGCTCGTGTCTTACTTCAAGCGGGGCGTCTATGAAGATTAGCCTGCTGCCGGGGAACTCGCGCAGCATCTCCACCTCGTTGACGTACCTTATGCCGTCTATAAGCCTGACATCGGCGGAACCCTTCTCGATGTCCCCTTTCATGGCGTCGACCAAGACGCTCTCGCCCAGCCCCTCCCGGAGGGCCTTTCCCAGATGCTGTAGGTTGTCTCGGGTCGCGGGCAGATAGAGGCGCTCAAGGACGTCGGCCAGTATGTCCGAATAGACGAACTGCTCGGCACCGTATTCGCTCTTGAGGTGCTCCGCAGCCGTGCCCTTGCCGGAGCCGATGCGCCCGGCCAGCCCGATGACTTTGGTCATTGCTATTTTTTTCCGGTTAAGCAATAAAATAGCGGGATGACCGAGATTGTCGCATGCGTGGATAAAGAGTTCGTCGACGAAGAGGAGGGCAAAGACACCAACAGCAAAAAGCGCGAGGATTACATAAGCTGGGACGAGTACTTCATGGGTGTTGCCCTGCTGTCGGCCCAGCGGAGCAAGGACCCCAGCACCCAAGTCGGCGCGTGCATAGTGGACGAGAACAACAAGATAGTGGGCATAGGCTACAACGGCTTCCCGCGCGGCTGCTCCGACGACGTCCTGCCCTGGGCCAGGAAAGCGAATGACATAAAAGAGACCAAGTACCCTTACGTGGTCCACGCCGAGGTCAACGCGATTCTGAATTCGACCAAGAACCTCAACGGCGCGCGCATATACGTGGCCCTCTTCCCCTGCAACGAGTGCACCAAGATGATAATCCAGTCGGGCATAAAGGAGATAATCTACCTCAGCGACAAATACGCCGACACCGACTCGGTACAGTCCGCCAAGAAGATGATAGGCATGGCCGGGCTAAAGCACAGGAAGCTGGAGACAAGACTCAAGGAGCTGCGCATAGACTACAGGGTCTAAGCTTTTTTACCTTTAGTTTTAAATTAAAACATGGCAAAGAAATCCTCGAAGAAGGAGTCAAACATCGAGCCGGCCTGCGACTGGGAGCACGACGTGGCCTACAAGCTGGTCGACCTCTATGTGAAAGAGCTGACCGAGCGCAGGGAGAAGAAGATCCTAGACATAGAGGGGCTAGTCGAGTCTTACCTCTACGTTCTGGGCAGGCTCAAGGCCAGCGAGCACGAGATGGGCGACATAATCAAGGCCATAAAGGACGACATGAAGATGTCGCCAGAGACCCCCGAGCAGAGCGGTCTGAAGGAGGCGGTCGGAGAGAAGAAGCTGAGCTCCGGGCTTCTCAAGGCTCTCGAGGGGATGTGAGGCCTCAATCCAGAAGACCGAGCCCGTCCCTGGCGAGCTGGTTAGCCCTCCAGGAGTAGTATTGGGAGAAGCGGCAGAGTGCCGAATCGCCCGAAGTGCATCCTGCTAGATACCTCTCCGCGGTAGGGGTTAAAGAACAGGGGTTATATAAATCATTCAGAAAAGCAGCAGGATTAGTCCCGCCCAGAACGGGCTCAGCAGAATAGCCAGCGGGAATGCGGGCGCGAACTTGATGCCCCATTTTATCTTGACCTTCTCGGGCTTCTTCTTGGCTTTCTTCAGCTCCTCCAGCGCCTCTTTCGAAATCCCGTCCATGTCCCTCTTGCCGATTATCCTCTTCCCGTCGGCCACCAAGTCCTCCACCACCATGTCGCCCTCCTGCAGCTCGCCTATGCTTATCTCCTTCCTCATGGCAAGCTCCTCGACGCTGCGGACGAACATTATCAGCACGAAGAAGAGGGGAGGCGACGCCGCGGTCAGGGCGAGGACGAGGTTGTAGGGTTTGAAGAGTATGAACAATGTGGCCGAGGCTATGAGCGCGGCCGCCAGCATAAGCCACGCCTCTTTGATTTTGGAATAGGTGGCGCTGAAGACCTCCGGCCTTTTGAAGGAGAGTATCAGCGCATAGCCCAGGGAGTAGGGGATCGCGACCATCGAGAGCGAGACGAAGAGCCCGAAGAAGGCAGGGAACACGGCGAATGACGAATCGATTATCGTCGGAGCTATCAGCCCTCCCAGAGCCGCGCCTATGCCCGCTATGAGTTTGGCGTCCCCTCCGCCCCATCCGCCGGTGTAGAATAGGGCGGCGCCGAAGCCGAAGAATATTCCGCCGACGATAATCCCGTCCAGGAGGTATGTCAAATCGCCCATGCACGCGGAGAAGCCGGCTCGCAAAGCAAGAGCTGCGATAACCAGCCCAAGAGTGAACTTGTCGGGAATCTCGCCCGTCTTGAGGTCATAATAGGATGCGGGGAGCGAGAAGCCCACTGCTGCGAGGAGCATTACCAGATTGGGCAGTTGAGCGTCCATCATGAGAATAGCTTTGTCTTGACCCCGATTTTATTGGCCGCCTTCTGCAGCCATATCTGCTTAGAGCTTATGGCAAGTGTACAGCCCATCTTCTTGGCAAGACGAAGGTCCATGGCCTCCTCGTCAGCCAGAGTGAACCGCTCCCTGAGCTTTTCGGCTTCTTCCTTGTCTTTACGGTCGAGCGTAATGTCCGTGATGAATGACTCGGGGTTCTTGAAGGCCGAGTATATCTTCAAATCGGCATGCGGAGCGAGCTCCTGCTTCATCTTGTAAATCTCGTTCCGACCCTTCTGCCGCTCGTAAAGGCTTCTGGAGACCACGAAATCCCTGCTCCGTCCCATCCCGCCTGCCAGCTTGTCGATAAAGGACATCAGTCCATCACCTCCGTTAGTTCCTCGGGCACGGACCTGCCTAGCCCGCGCCTGACCCTGACCTTCACACGGTCGCCCTTCCGGACCTTGAGGCCTAGACTGTTCTTCACGGCATAATTGGCCTCGAGCACCTTCGAGAACAGGCCGCTCCTGAGGCTGACACCTACCCAGTCGCCCGCGGAGAAAAGGACCACCCCATATGTGAAGTTCCTAACGACCATGTACCTGACCACTATGGTCATCATTATCACGATTATCAGCAGGATGAATATGTTGTAGATGGCCGAGAAGTCGGTGAGTGAGATGGTGGTTGTGGCGGTCAGGTAGAACACCGCGACAAGCACGACCTCGTATACCAGGAACATCAAGAGATACTTGCTCCAGTCCTCAGGGTAGTCGTCTTTGAGCTGGGATCTGGCCAGCGGGAACTGGAGGAGGAAAGCCGCCGCGGCCGGAATCAGCAATAGCGGCTCCAGCATCAATGCGGCTATCACAAGCAGCAGAAAGATTATCATCAGCGCTTGTATCTTGGAAAGTGAGTTCATCGGGATAATAAACGCACGGAAAAGAAAAACCAAAGTGCCGAGAACGCTGATGAAAGGCGCGTTCTTGGCAGCCGGTCTGGATAGAATAAGGCAGAGCAGTGGAAAACCCTAATTTTTAAGGTTTGAGGGGAAAATAGGTCGGTGGAACCATCTGAAGTCAGGAAGCTGGCCGAAGCCGTGGAAGCCGGCCTCCGTGACGGCCGAAGCCTCGATTCCTTGAGAAAGGCTATGCAGGAATCCGGTTACGACCAAGGAGAGATAAGGGAGGTCATATCCAGCGTAGACCGAAAGAGGACCATACGCCGGCCGCAGAGGAAAAGAGAGCTCAACCTCACCTGGGTGGCCGCGGCGGCAGTCATAGTGATTGTCATAGCTGTCGGTGCCTTTATGTTCATGGCCGGGCCCGTGGACGGTCCAGATATGCCGACCTCCGAAGAGCCCGTGGAAGAAGTGGTCAAGATATGCTACGCCCTCAATGAGAGCATAATGGAGACTATGAAGGAGGCGGGCGCAGACTGCGACAGGTGGTTCCTCATAAAGGAAGTCTAGCGTTCTCGATGAACGCTTTCACCTTCTTCGGGTCTTTCTTGCCGGGCATCGACTCCACCCCGCTGGAGACGTCAACGGCGAAGGGGCGCACTTGGCCAGCAGCTTGGGCTACATTGGCGGGGGTCAGGCCTCCCGCGACTATCACCGGCTTCCGGGAGCTCTTCTTCAGCTGCGCTGCTATAGACCAGTCGTAGGTCTTTCCGGTGCCGCCAATCTCCTTGCCGAATTTGGTATCCATGAGTATGTAGTCCGCTATCCCCGAGATCTCGGATATGCGAGACTCGAGTCTTTCATCCGCCTCTTTCAGGCGCGCGTCTATGGAGACGTTGGCGATTATTGCGGGCACGGACTCCTTCACCTCACCATACTCCTCCGCCGTCAGGGGGGCGTGCAGCTGGAGTACGTCGGCGGTCGAGGCCTCGAAGCTGTTGAGTATCTGGCTCAAATCCTGCGAGTGTGTGACTAAGACTGTGGGGACGATCGGCTGTGTTTCAGTTATGATCCTTGCTATCTCGTCCGGCGAGAGATAACGCGGTGAAATCTCCGCATTGACGAATCCCAGGAAATCCGCGCCCATCCCCATGGCCATCCGGGCGTCCTCGGGATTTGTAAGTCCGCATATCTTGACAGCGGTCATTTTTTATTTTGTCTTTATAATAAGGTTTATCAAAAATGCCCCCACGTCTCGGACATAGGTATTTAGACCATAAGAAGTTCGGGAGGACTAGGGAAAAGCGCCCGATACATGATAGGCGAAAGCCGGGGGAAATAGTATTCGACCCAAAACCAAATGAGCTCATGATTGGGCGGACTGGGGTAATCTCGCCGCATTTTGACGATGCGGGGCTCAATGCTCCGGGAGCCATATACCTAAAGGGGTCCGGGGGGGAGATACATATCGTCAATGTCGTGCCCGGCCACAAAGCCCCTATAGAGGGTATTGAGAATCCGGAGGACAGAATTGCAAAAAGGCTAGGCGAGGGTAGGAGTGAGGCAGACATCCTGGGCGCAGAGATGACCTATCTTGACCTTCGGGGGCTTTACGAGAAGAAGAGGTTCACTTCGGCAGAGAGAAGAAGATTTTTTTCAGAGTTGGACAGGCTGGATTTCCAAACGCTTGTGATACCCTCAGAGAATGACGCCAACAAAGACCACCAGAATGTCAGGGAGGCGAGCCTTGACTGGGCCGCTGAGCGGGCTTGGAAGGGAAGACCGGTCGTGATCGTGGAGGCGGATTCCATGTGGGGGACGGTCCCGGAGAAGTATTTGACCCATGCGATAAGGTTAACGCCAGAATTGAGGAGGATTAGGAACATGGCGCAAAGGGTACACACGAGTCAATGGAAAAGGACCAATTTCCCGAGGGTCTCAAAGCTGAAGGCTCAGGCGAGGGGAGTGATACTCGGGGAGCATATGCACGGCCTTGTCCCAAAGACTCCCGATTTAGGGCCCTGCGAAGCGTATTCACAAAACATATTGCACAGGATCGGCAGAAAATTGGTGTTGGAGAGAATCAGCGCCAAGCATAGAGGTAAGTATGGGCTTTAGCAGAAGACCAATTTTTTGACTGCATCTCTGACATCGTCCGCGCGCATCAGCGAGGTCCCCACAAGCGCCGCGTCCGCATGCTTGAGCACGAAATCCAGGTCCTCTCTCGTCTTGACCCCGCTCTCCGAGACTGTGAGCCGTCCCTTCGGGACCAGGGGCGCCAGCCTCTCGGTGGTCTTCAAATCGACTGTGAGGTCTTCCAGGTTCCTGTTGTTTATGCCGATTATCTCGGCTCCGGAGGATACCGCTGCATCCAGCTCGTTCTCGTCATGCGCCTCGACCAGAGCCTCCATGCCCAGCTCGCGGGTCTTCTCATAAAATGCCTTCAAATCCTGACCCAGCACCGAGACCATAAGCAGGACCGCATCCGCTCCGTAATGCCTCGCCTCAATGAGCTGGTACTCGTCGACTATGAAGTCCTTGCGCATGACCGGGATGCTGACGGCCTTCCTGGCCCTGCGCAGGTTCTCCAGGCTGCCGTGGAAATAAAAGGGCTCGGTCAGCACGGATATGGCGGCGGCCCCTCCGGCCTCCATCTCCTTTGCGGCGCGGTACGCGTCTATTGTCTGCAGTGCCCCCTCGCTGGGCGACGCAGGCTTTATCTCGGTTATGACCGCATTGCCGCTGGCAGAGGCGAGCGCCTTTTTCAGGCTGCGAGACTCGCCTTTCGCTTCGAACAAATCGGCCGGAATCTTGCGCTTTCTGAGCTCGAGCTCCATGCGCGTCTTCGCGACAATCCTATCGAGCACATTCTCATTCATTAGACACCTCTATAAGCTTCTGCAGCCGGTCCATCGCGCTGTCGGAGTCTATGCTGTCCTCGGCCATCTCGATTCCCGCCTTCAGGGTCCGGGCAGCGTCCGCGGCGTATATCGCAGCGGCCGCGTTGAGCACGACTATGTCTCTTTTTGGGCCTTCCTTTCCCATGAGAAGGTCCGTGACAATCTGAGCGTTCTCTTCGGGAGTCCCGCCCTTCAAATCGGCGGCCTTCGCCCTTCTTATCCCAAAGTCCTCCGGCTCGATGTAATATGATTCAACCACGCCCCTGCGCAGCTCCGAGACCTTGGTCTTGCCGAGGGTGGACATCTCGTCGATGCCGTCCATGCCGTGCAGCACGAGGGCGTGGACGCTGCCCGTCCGCTTAAGCACGCCGGCCAGCTTCTCGGTGAGCATATGGTCGTATACGCCGTAGACCTGGTGCTTGACATCGGCCGGGCTTATCAGGGGGCCGAGGATGTTGAAGACCGTGCGGGTGGCCAGCTCCTTGCGGGCCTCCGCCACGTTCTTCATGGCACCGTGGAAGGTGCGCGCATACATGAATCCTATACCCGCCTCCTCTATGCATCGGCACACGCCCTCCGCGTCCAGGCCTATCCTGACCCCCAGCTTCTCCAGCACGTCGGCGCTCCCGCTCTTCGAGGAAACAGAACGGTTCCCGTGCTTTGCGACAGGAACGCCGGCTCCGGCCGCGACGAGGGCTGCGGCCGTGGAGATGTTGAAAGTGTCCAGTTTGTCGCCCCCGGAGCCGCAAGTGTCCACCAGCCTATCCAGTATCTCCGGCCTGCAAGAGACCCTGTCGGCGAACTTCCTCAATACCCGGGTGAACGAGGCTATCTCATCCATAGTCTCGCCCTTGGACTTGAGCTTGAGCAGGAAATCCTTGATGTCTTCATGGCCGGCCCTGCCGTCCATTATCAGGGCCATGGCCTCCTCCGCCTCTTCAGGCGTGAGGTCCTGCTCAGAAGCCAGCTTTTCGAGAATCTTGTCCATGCCGATTCCTAAATTAGAGAAAGCAGGATAATAAATGCGGATTTTGGACCAATCAGGCCAGGCGGAGGACCATCCAAAGCCCCACGAAGAAGAGGGCTACGGACATGATGCCCACAACAAGGCGCGTGTCGCTCCTGAGCGAGAAATAAGCGCCAGCCTGCGCGCCGGCGAGCGTCCCCAGGCCGAGCGGCAGCGCGAGGACGTAAGCCACCTGCGAGTTGCCTGCGAAGAGTGCCGCGGCGAGCAGGCTCCCGGAGAGCGTGACCAGCTGGCTCGTGGCAGCCGCTATCTTCGGAGGCATGCGAAGGAACATTATCATGGGGGGGACCCTCAGGACGCCCCCGCCGATGCCGACTATGGGGGACGCCGCGCCGACGATGAAGCCCAGAAGGGCCGACTTGCGGGTGCTCACCTTATCAAGGGGCAGGGACTTCGCCGCCTTCAGGGCGAAGTTCTTGAAGAGGAACAGGGACTTTATGAGCAGGATGAGGCCGAGCACCAATGTGAACAGCTCGACCGTCACTCGCTGGTTGAGGTAGACGCCCAGGAATATGCCCGGTATGGTGAAGGCTATGAAGACTCTGGCAAGAGGCCAGTCTATCTTGTGCTGGCGCCGGTAGGCGAGTGCGCTCGACAGGGAGGTGACTACATCCACGAGCAGGGCGGTCCCGGCGATGAACTGCGGGCTCATGTCTGTCGTGAGGAGCAGGAAGGGGACCATCAGGAAGCCGCCCCCGGAGCCGACGATGGAGGCCACGAACCCGATCCCGAGACCGACCAGGACTAGTATGAAGAACTCCATCCAGTAGTTTGTGGAGGTTGGAATAAAAGTTAGAAGAAATAGAGGCCCCGGCGCCTCGCGGCGCCGGTTGGGCTTCAGGCTTGACGCCTGCTGTTGGGGGTGGTAAGGGTGACGGTCTCCTGTCCTGAGTCTGCAGTCTTGTGGACCAGAGACTGCGGACCGGAGAGACCTCCTACCGGAGGCTCCGAAGAGCCTCCTGTCCCCGCAGGGCCCGGGTCGGGCTCCCTGCGGATTCCGCTGTTAACGGTGACACCAGACCCCTGGGGGCCCGGCCGTCGGGTCGGCTTGGGTGTGTTTGCAACACAGCTCTGTCGGGTTAAGGCTTGGGAGCTACGTAGTAAACAGTCCTGCCAGAGTGAATTTTGTCAACGACTCCGCGAGCGAAGAGCTTGTTGAGTCGCGCGGACGCGGCGTGCTTTCCTTTGTAGTCGAACTCTTTCTGCAAATCCCCGGCCGAGACCTTCTCCCGGCTCTTCACGAACTTGAGGACCTCCTGGTCCTTCTTGCTGAGGGCGACTGTGTCATGAGTCTTTCTCGATTCGATGTCGGACATCTGCGACTCTATCTTGGAAAGCCGCTTGTTCAGATCGAGCAGAAGCGAATTGAAATTGTCTATGGCTGCCTTGAGGCCCAGGAATATCTGGGAGAACATGAATGGGTTTTCAGCAACGGCCTTGTACTTCTCCGTCACCTCGGTAAGCTCTTTGAGCTGGTCGCCCAGGTTCAGGCTGTACTGCTGGGGCATTAGGCTTGCTTCCGTCCCACCGCTCTTTTTCTTAGTCATGATTCCTTCATCCAAAATCGTGATTATATCACGACACTACCTATAAAAATACATGCCTTTCTTTGGCCGTCTGGGGGATAATATTGTCAATAAAAAGATGTGTTATAAAACACTAAAAAGAGGTCAAAAAACGTAGCCTTTTTATAGTTTACGTTCTTATTATACGGGGGAAATGACTGAAAGTTTTGCTCTTAAGGGTGCCATGCGATACCTCAAGGAGAAGCATGACGAGGAGGAGCTGGAAGACGTCCTTGGCATCTGCAGGAACCTGGCGATGGAGCTCTCTAAGAGAAGGGGATATCTGCACCCGCGCGCATTGGCGGCGGCCTCCTCTCACATATATCTTACGAGGCAGGGGACTTCCGTGACGCTCGAGAACGTATCATCCAGCTTCAGGATATCGTCGGCCACGCTGAGAGAGTATCTGCGGACATATCCCAGCACCAGCTCGATAGACAGCGCCAAGAAGATGCTGGAGAACTCCCTGTTCGGCGTGGAGCTGAGGAGCGCCCTCAAGATGCTGGACAACCTCTATGAGAGCCTGGGGGGGCAGAAGAGCAACATGAATCCGGCCGCGCTGGCGGCGTCGTCTGTTTACATATCGCAGTACAAGAGCGGAAAGGAAATCTCGCTCACAGACATAGCCGACAAGTACGGCATCTCCACTTCCACGCTCAGGGAATACATGAACGCCTATGAGGGCGGAGTGAACCCCGTGGAGAGGGCCAAGACGCTGCTCAGGAAGAAGACTGGCTCCGATGACCGGGCGCTCTACGACATACTGGACAAGGTGGACCGTTCGCTGGACATCTCGACAGCCCGCATACTCGCCGCCATAGCCTATTACCTCCATCTCATAGAGCTCCAGAAGTACATAACCATAGAGAGGGTAGCCAGAGACTTCAACGTCTCCATACCTGCGCTGCGCTCATACCTCGAGCCTTACCTCCCGTCGATATCCCAGACTTATCTGCTGTTCAAGAAGGGGGAGGCGTATGATGTTGAAAGGGCCCTCAAAAAACTCAGCGAATCCGAGACGGAGCTGCTGAACAAAATATACGCCAACTTCGGGACCAACATATTCGAGATGTCCCTGCTATTCGACATGGGGCAAGTGCCGCGGGGGAGGTGGCAGCTTTTCATAAGGAAGATCGGGAAACTGGGGCTTTTAGACATATACAAGAGGCCCCTCGACCCCAAGCAGTACTGCGCGCTTGTGAGAGAGCTGAGCGAGCATCTCACCAAGCCGGAGAGCCTGCAGAGGTGGGTCTAGACTATCTCCGCGTAGCCTATCAGCCGCCATTTCATGTCGATGCGCTTGGAGATGGCGAACTTGTCCCCCTTCTCCGCGACTATGGGTATCTTGAGATTCATGGACGCTTCTTCTCCCTTTATCTTCTCGACCACACCCACGGTCACAGTGGTACCTATGCTCAGCATCAGCGGCTCGTTGGGGAGGATGTTGACATCCGAGGCTATTAGCTCCCGCTCTATGAAGGTTATCTTGCAGTCGAGCGACTTCAGCGGCTCGGGCAGACTCCCGACCTTGCCCAGCACGTTGCCGGACAGCGCGTCCGATTTGGTCAGGTTCGGGTCCAGCAGCGTCTGCAGGGCTATCAGCCCGCCCGGATGGGCCTTTTCCAGCTTCTCCTCGCCCGCGTCTATCTCGACCACTTTGGTCTTGACGGTCTCCCAGACCTCCTGATTCTGCTTTATCTTCTTTATGCCCGGCTTTATCTCCACTTCTTCGCCCTTCTTCACCTCGCCGCGGACTATGCTCCCACCTACGACACCGCCCTTGATGTCTTTTATCTTCGAGCCTGGGCGGTTTATGTCGAACGAGCGCGCGATGTACATCTTCGCGTCCTTGGTCAAATCGCGTTTGGGCGTCGGTATGAACTCCTCTATGGCCGCTATAAGAGCATCGGTGTTGGCATTGTAATTCGCAGCCGTCGGGATTATGGGCGCCTCGATGCCCATCTTCTTGAGGAAGGCCTCTATGTCATTCCTGTTCTGCACGGCCTCGTCCCTGCTGACGACGTCAATCTTGTTCTGCACGGCTATTATCCTCTTTATCCCCATCAGCCTCAGGGCCAGAAGGTGCTCCTTGGTCTGGGGCTGCGGGCACTTCTCGTCGGCGGCTATGACCAGTATGACACCGTCCATGAGCGCGGAGCCGGAAAGCATAGTCGCGATTAGAGTCTCGTGGCCGGGCGCGTCGACGAAGGATATCTTCCTCAAGAACTTGGCCTTGCCGCCGCACTTGGGACACTTGGGCTCGCTGGTGAAGCCCTCGGGCTCCTTGCACTTCTCGCATTTGTAGAGGCTGCAATCGGCGTAACCCAGGCGTATGGATATCCCCCGGCGTATCTCCTCGCTGTGCTTGTCGGTCCATATGCCCGACAGCGCTTTTGTCAGCGTGGTCTTCCCGTGGTCCACGTGACCCACTAGGCCGATGTTGACTTCAGCTTGAGGCATGATCGCGATTGCGGCTTACTTCTTTTCAGCCTTGTCTTCTTTCTCTTCGGCCTTGCCGGGCTTCCCTTCCCCGGCAGGCTTCTCCTCAGGCTTCTCTTCCTTCTGAGGCTCTTTCTTGGACTCTTCCTTGGAGGCTTCCTTGGAGGCTTCCCCCTTCGGGGCCTCTTTCTTCTCCTCCTTCGGGGCCTCCTTGGGTTTCTCCTTTTCCTGAGGCTTGTCCTCCGGGGCCTCTTTTGGCTTCTCCTCCGAAGATTCGCCCTCTTTCGCCTTGTCCAGGCCGAGGAGCTTCTCCACGGGGTCCTTGCCCTCTTTGACGACCACCGTGTTTATCTGGGATATGTCATCGTTTATGACGTCTCCGACTACGGTCTTCCTGACCCTTATGCCCGCCTTTTCCGGCTTGTAGCCCTGCGTCCTGCTCGACATGAGGGCCTTCGCCCTTCCGGCCCTGTGTATGTCCTTCCTCATGGGGAACCCGCACCTGTCTGATCCACCGGTGATCTTGGCCTCGTAACCCTTCAGCCCGAGTGGCGTCAGGTTCACGGTGTCCCCGATCCTCTTACCGATGAAAACAGCAGCCGAGTCCTCCTTGGCCTCTATGTTGTAAGATTTTCCGGCCTTGGTCCCGACAACTATCTTCGCTTCCATTTTATTTGATTGTGTAATGTTTCCAAAGAAACAGCGTCTATTTTGAAGGTGAGGGTATATAAGGGTTGTTCAGGACTGCTTGGCCCTCCTCACGATGTCCGCTATCTTCTTCAGCAGCTCCGTCTCCTCGCCGTTGAGGAACTTCTTTCCCTTCTTGAGAATCTGCTCGTACTGGCCGAATGTGATGTATGTGTAGAGGATGTCGCCCTCCTCGATGTTGCGGCCCACCAGCGGGCCGTCGATGGCAACCGCTATCTCGTCCCCTTTCTGAGCCTCCTCCAGCTTTTCGTTCTTCTCCTGCAGCGACTCGATGGCCCCGACCTTGGTGCCGTCTTCTTTCATCAGCGGGTAGCCCGGGCGAATCCTGCCCTTTATGACGGCCATCCCTATTATGGCCGGGCCGGAGCGGCGGAAGGTGCAGCCCTCCAGGAACTTGAGCTCGGCCGGGAAGGGTATCGTGTCGAACATCGCCATCTCCTGGCGGCGCTTGGCCTCCTTGACCCATTCCTCGAAGTCCTCTATTATCTTGTAGATGACCTTGTCCGAGATTAGCGTTATGCGGGTGTCCTTGGAATAGCGGGCGACGTCCTCCGGGACGGGTGCGTTGAAGGCCATGACCACGCCGTACTCCGGGTCCTCCTTCTTTATGGACTCGGCCTCCATGAGGTCCGTCTTGGTCACGGCGCCTATGTCCGCTTTCCTCACCGGTATCTTCATCTTCTGGAGCATTCCAAGTATTGCCTCAAGGCTGCCGAGCGTGTCCGCGCGCACTATGACCCCCACGTTCTCGTGCTCGAACCTGACCGACTCCAGCTCTCTGGTTATCTTCTCCCTCAGCTCCTCCGCGTTGCCATCGACGACGTAGACCTGCCCTCCGGCCAGAGCGTCCTCTATTCCTGGCCCGACCAGCTTCAATCCGCTGGCCGCGGCTACTGACGCGATGTTGTCGAAGCGGTCCTTGGGGTCGCGCATCTCGTCCAGGGGCTTCGGCTTGAGCAGGGCCTTCACCTTGGTCTCGATGGGTCCATCCTTGCCGCTCAGTATAACGGTGTCGCCGCGCTTTATGGTGCCGTCGTAGAGTATCAGGTCCAGGCCGGTCCCCAGGCCCTTCTCCTCCTTGACCTCCAGGATGCTGGCCCTGCCCGGGCCGCTGACCCCTATCTGCAGGTTCTTCTCCAGGTAGCGCTGCGACAGCCCGGTCAGTATCATGAGCGCCTCGGCGACGCCCTCGCCCGTCTTCGCGGACATCGGTATTATGCTGACCTGTTTGGTGAAGTCGTCCACGCGGTCGAAGCGCTCGGACTGGATGCCCATCTCGCTGAGCTTACCGATGAGCTCGTATATCTTCTTCTCCAACTCCTTCTTTACGAAGTCCTGCTGCTGCTTGTACGCCTCCCTGAAGCAATAGGTCTGGGCGTCGTGCCAACCGGAGAGGAGGTCAACCTTGTTGGCGACTATGATGAACGGGGTCTTGTAGGCCTTCAATATCTCCAGCGCCTCTATAGTCTGGGGCATGAAGCCCTCGCGTATGTCGATTACGAGGACCGCCAGGTCGGCTATACTGCCCCCTCTCTTGCGCAAATTGGTGAAGGCCTCGTGGCCCGGCGTGTCGACGAAAAGCAGGCCGGGGATGGTGACCTTGACCTTCATCACCTCCAGCATCTTTCCGCATATCTTCTTGACCACGTCGATCGGGACTTCAGTCGCGCCTATGTGCTGCGTTATCCCGCCGGCCTCGCGCGCGGCGACCGAGCTCTCCCTGACCTTGTCGAGGAAGCTTGTATTGTGGATTATGCATCTGTCGGCTACGAAGTTATGGGTGTCCGGGACTGTGAAGTCGTAGACATATTGTTCCTTTTTTGTCTCTTTCAGGCTCTTGAGCTGGACGCAGACGAAGTCCGAGGAGACAATCCCTGAAAGATTGCCCGTGTGGTTGAACACGATATCGGGATTATTGGATATTTTCAAGAGTTCGGATAGTGCCTTTTTGCCAACCCCTGTCGTAGTGTAAAAATCCTTTTTTGTTTTCTTTATGATGTTCTCACTCGTCAGAAAGGTGATATAGTTGGCAAGCTTCCTGTGGGGCATAGAAAGCTTCTTGTAGAGTGTAGTGTAACTCATGGGCTTTCCAAGAGCCTTTATGACTTTTATCTTATCCTTTGTAGTGGCCTGGTATGGCCCTCCCGAAACGATTCGCTGCATCGAACTGACGAAGGATTTGACGAACGAACGGGAGACGTGTTCGTATTTCTCATACTTCTTCTGAAAAGGTATTCCGGTCTCCATGCCGGAAAGCCCGAACTCCACGCGCAGATTCCTAATCCTCATCCCGGACACGGGCAGGATGTCGAAATTGCGGTTTGTCGTCGCTTTTTTTATGAGGGCGTCTGCCTGCGCCTCTTTGCGCTGCAAGCGAAATCCTATCCCTTTCTTGAAATTTCGCAGGTATTCGCTTCCAGAAATCTTCAACCGGTATGCGGCTCCTTTTCTGCTCAGGACTGTCGGGCACCCAAAGCGCTGGAGAAGAATTGAAAGCTTTTTTATCATGTTCTCACTCATGGAAAGGACTTCGACTCCCGTAGAGGCGGAAACATACCCATCGGTGTCGAAATAGCCGGAGATGAAACCCGCCAAGAACTCGTTTGGGGCCCTTTGGATGAGCTCGGGGATGTCGACAGTGCAGCTCTTCGACCTCCGCGGATAATCGAAAGCTTGGCACACGAACTCGCTGAAGGTTTTGCCCCCAGATGTGACAATCGTGTTCGTAGTACGCTGTTTTATTATCTTGGTTTTGAGCCCGAACGCATTGGCAACCGCTTCTTTGTATTCGGCTATGAGGTCACCGTCCGTATTTGAGAGGTGTGCGACATTACGAGTGCCGTCCCCCCACAATGCGCCCAGGACGTAGAAGGCGTCGATAAACTGATCCCGGGTCTTTGGCAGCTGCATCAACAAGGCTGCGTGTGAGGCCCTTTGCTTGGTCGTCGAAAATTTGACGGATTCTATCGAGTCGTATACTTTCTCCAGCGGGATTCTGCCCTTGGAAAGTGTTATGAGGTCGGCTACCCTGAAACGATTATGCCTCAGACAATCATACGGGTGGTTTGCAATCAGTTTTGAGTTTGGAGTGTGGCGCAGTAGGTCGCGCAGTTCTTCTGTCAGTGCCGGGTGCACAAATGCCAGAAAATCCGGCGATTCCGCGAGTTTGAGGAGGAGCAACTGCTTGTATTTTCTTAAGGTGATTCTTGGGGAGGGTACCTTCGAAGGCACCAGGATAAAATCGCCGGCTTCAAGCTCGTCTGCGCGCACCTTAGTAACGTTACCCTCGGAGTCTAATGAGAAGAATGGGTGCTCCGGCGTGACTTTCACTTTCGACCCATGCTTTGTCGAGACCTCGATTACTCTTTCGGCCCTGCGTTTCCACAGATGACTGGCTCTTTTCGGTTTTATGGAACCATATTCGTCAATGGAAAGAAGCCTCAAACCAGCTTTTGAAACATCTATAATCTCACCGTCTTTGGTAGTTGACGGCCGGGTTTTTGCGGAAAAGGAGTCATAGATTTCTTTGATTGGGTGGATTGAGCCGTCAGCCAATACTATTTCAGTATCTGCTGTAACGCATTTGCCATGGTCGACATGGCCCAAAACCGATATTATCGGCTGCCTGATCATCGTTAGAGAAATCCTGCCTAATTTGAGTTTTTATATACAAAAACTTCGCTACGCTCTAAGACCCAAAAACGGTTAAAATTGTCTGCGAACATTGTAGTGTCCAGTCCACGCAAGCAGTTTTTAGGTACTAAGTTAAGTCGGTCTTCTTCCCCAAGTACCTGACAAACCTTTTTCTGACTTTGTCACCTATCCGGTAGGACTCGTACAAATATAAGTACGTCCCCCCATAAATCTCCTTCTCGACTATGTGAGCCATGTATATTTTGAAGCTAAAGGTATAAAAACTTTTAGGTACTACAATTGGATAAGTAAATTCTAATTTAAGAACTTAATTTTTTCGTGTATTTTATTGATATTTTAGGTACTACAGTTTAGTTTAGGAAATCCGTCATGGTACCCAAAAACGCAGATGGCTCGAAATGTGCGCAACTGACCCGTGTGAGGTGGGATAGGACTTGACGTGTCTTAGAGGGCTCTCGGTAACGCAATTTTAAATCAAGAAGAAGCAAGTGCCCGACCAAAAAGGTCCACGTGGCCCAGGGCCGATATTATCGGCTGTCGTATCATAGGAATCGGGTTTAATTAGAGCGGATGGCTACAAAAAGGCTCTGATGGGTGGATTTTTAAGTAATTGGGGATAAAGTAATGCGTATGGATGTTAAAATCATTTTGTTGGCGATAGCAGTCATAATCCTGATATTCATAGGGGGATACGTAATAACCAACACAGGGGATGGCGACGACCATGCGGCAGGCGACCTCGACGAAACTGAGGGGGGTATCGGTGACCAAGATGTCGAATCTGACTATACAGATGGCATAGTAACCAGTAGGAACGCTTCGAAATACCCCTCGTGCGAGGGCCACACAATCAAATACATGCCCAATATCTTTCCGAATAACTTCAATACCACCTGGTCGTCATTTGATCCAGAGTCTCCAGAAGGCTGGATGGATCTGCCATACCTCTATGAGGGGGGGGAGGTGGAAATCGATGAGGGAGCCCTTGACTCATGCCTGCAGAGGTATGTGGCCAGTCCCCCTTTCAGCAACGTTCCGGGTTGTCTAGTTGTTCACTTCCAGCCGAATGTCAGGATAGGGGATGTGCTGTATATGCTAGAATCCGCAAAGGTTTCCGATATCTCGGAAATTCCGATAGGTGGCGATTACATCCCCCAAGGACTTTGGCTTAGAACGGGGGCGGTGGATGATGGAGTCATAGACCATATGCTTGATGAGCTCGAAGGGAGCAACGCAGTGAATTTGCAGGATATCTGCATCAAATCGGATAATGAAATCTATTTGAGGATCATGATTTTCCCTAGAAGGG
>CAZINR010000011.1:0-16282 GCA_964540655.1 uncultured archaeon
AGCTCCGCAAGGACCTCTTCCAGTTCTACGCCCTTAGAGGCCAAAAGGACCAGCAGATGATAGATGAGATCGGACGACTCCCATGCAAGCGAGTCCTTGCCAGAGCCGGATATTCTGCCCTCCTTCACAGCTTTTTCAATCTCACCAAGCTCTTCTTCCAGCTTCTCGAAGAGCAGCTCATCATCCTCCAGCAGCTCGTTGGTGTACGAGCCCTTTCTGGGACTGGCCCTGCGGTCCTGCACGACTCCCCAGAGCTCCTCGATTATGCCCAGATTCTCCATGATGATTTAGCTGCTAGGTGCTTAAAACCCTGGATACGTTCTCCTCTTTCACGAACCGTATTATGTTCTCCACGAAGCTCTCTATTTTGGGCTCGTGACTGACTATGACGGTCTGCCGGCTTTCCATCTCGGCCAGCACGTCTCTGACCGAATCCATCTGGTCGTGGGAGAACCCATCGGTGGGCTCGTCTAGTATGAGCAGGTCTTTGGTGCGTATCTTCTCTATCAAGTCGTTTATCACCCTGTTGAGCGCCAAACGGTAGGCCAATGCTATGGCGGTCCTCTCTCCGCCCGACATGAAGGAGTAGTCTGTTTCATAGCCGTTCTGCTCTATCACCACCGAGAAGTTCTCGTCCACCCGCGCGCGCATCCCCTCGTCCATGACCAGCATGGAGAACCACTTCTGGAACAGGGAATTGAACTCATGCTGGACGCTGACCATGACGTGGCGCTCGATGGTGCCCATCAGTTTGACAAAAAAATCCCTCAGCCAGTCGTTGCGCTTCTTGTGGGCCTCCATGAGTTTTTTCTTGTCCTGCTTCTCCTTTATCTCTTTTGACAGCGACTCGATCCGCTCCTCCAGGCCCTTCAGTTTCTGCCCTAGAGCAGATTCCTTCATCTGGAGCTCCTCTTTGACCTTCCTAAGCTCCTCCAACTTCTTCTGCTTCTCCTTGAACTCCTGGGAGAGCTTGTCGGTCTTTATCTCCTTGGCCAGCGTATTCAGCTTGTCCGCCAGCTCCCTGAGCTTCTTCTGCTTTACCTGATAGTCCTCCTTCTGCTTATCGCCAGCATCTGCCAGATCCTTTTTTCGGTCTTCCAGAGACTTCTTCTCGCGCAAAAGAGAGTCGTACTTCTGCGCAGCTTCCAGGCTCTTCTTCATGGACGAGACCTTATCCCGCAGCTCTTTGTCCTCCTCTTCCAGCTTCTTTATCTCCTGCTTTTTCTCTTCTATGCCCTTCTTGAAGGACTCCCGGTCCGCCACCTTCTGCTTGCACGTCCCGCAGACCCCCTTGTCCAGTATCTGGGAGAGGGAATCGACCTCCGTCCTCAGGGACGATTTTCTGGTTAAGACCTCCCTGTCGCGCTTCTCTAAACTCGCTATCTCCTCCTGCAGCTCCCTGCCTGTCTTGCCCGGCTTTTTGAGCTCCTTGAATTCGGCGAGCTTCTCGTCCAGCTTCTTGAGCTTGGGGGCGGCCTCCTCGATGGCCAGCTTCAGGCGGTCCTTCTCCTCTTTCAGCATGTCGAACTCGCTCCGCATGGATGCGTAATCCTGCTTCTTCTGGTTGACCAGCTCTATCTTATCCCGCAGCCCCTCCAGCTCTTCCTTCTTCTTGTCCAGGATGGCCTGCTCCACGTGTATCTTCTCGCGGACCTCCGAGAGTGTCTTCTCCTGGGATGCCAGTTCCCCCTTGAGCTCTTTCCTGGCCTCTGTCTTCTCATCTAGGTCCTGGGTCGCGCCGGACAGCTCCCGCGCCTTGGAACGCAGCTCGCGGGCGAAGGTCTCGGCGTTCTCGGCTATGCGCTTGTACTTGTCTATGCCGAACAGCCGCCTTATCAGGTCCAGACGGTCCGCAGGGTCCGACTCTATGATATGGCGCATCTGCTCCTGGGGCGTGTAGACCGTGTAGCGGTATATGAGGGCGCTGTTCTTCTTGAGCGCCTCCGGCGGATATCCCAAGAGCTCCAGCACGAACGCGCGCAATTCCTGAGCAGTCAGCTCCTTCTTGGCCCCGCCGGCTACGATGTAGCCTGAGGACTGATTGACCGAGTCCTTCTTCCGCTTGAGCGTCCTTTTGATGACATACTCCTTCCCGCCGACCTCGAAGGTCAGCTCCACCGAGCCCTGCTCTTTGCCGTGCCGCAGGAGGCTGGCGCCGGGAAGGTCGGGCTTCTGTATGCCGAAGAGGGCGAAATCCATGGCCAGGAGGATAGTGCTCTTGCCGCTGCCTATGTCGCCAGACAGCAGCACCGAGCCCTCCGGGAACTCCAGCCCCGCGGAGGTGTAGCTGCGTATGTTCTCAAGCTTCAGCCCCCTCAGAATCATCCTGCTAATTAGAAGCGGAAAGGGTAAAAGACTACTTCTTCCTCGCCTTCCGAAGCACCTTCGTCCGCCTTACCGGCTTGTCCGGCTTCGGCGGCTTCTCCTTTCTCGGCTTCCCTTTTCGGACCCTCACAAGCGTCAGCATCAGGACCGCCGCTATCAGGATGAGCGCCATGATAATCGGCCACAAGCCCAGGCTCACACCCTCGGGCTCCGGCTCGGAAGGCTGGAACGCCACCCCGACCAGGCCGCCGAGGTCTTTTGTGTCCGGCTCTGCGGGCGGCTCCCCGGCCGGCTCTTCGTCATCATCCTCGTCGATCAGCTGCTCGTCCAGCTCCTCCTCAACCTCGCCTGTGTCCGGTCCCTCGGCCCCGTCCGAGGCGCCCCACTCGCCGTAGCTCTCCCAGTCATAGGCATACCATTCGTATTCTAGGCCATTAACACCCGCCTGGTAGGCGGTGTGGAGGACATCCGCTATCGCGTTGATTATGTTGTCGAGGTTCCGCCCAGTGCACTCTATGAACTCGGTGTCGTCCAAATCGTAGTTGTCGTCCATCCATCCGGCGGAGCAAGAGCCGTCTTTCCTGCCCAGATAAGTTGCCGCGCCTATCTTCATGACCGCGTCATATGGGGAGATTATCTCCAGCATGCCGTCGTACTGGATGTAACCGCCGTATATCTCCTCGAACTCGGAGGACGGGTAGACTATGTCGGTGAGCCTTATCATGTATGTCTCGTAGTCGAGGCCGTGGACCTTTTCCTCCAAAACGCGCGGGAACAGACCCGCATCCGAGATGTAGGACGCTATGACGCCGGCCCATTTCGAAGCAGTACCGGTGGCGTTGACCGAGAGGGAATTGAGCAGGAGCTCGTATTTCTTCATGCTCCTCGTCGCCAAAGAGTCGTCCTCCACATCGCCAGACTCATCGAACCTGAGATATTGGGCCGCCAAATCGTTTATGCTTTCGTCGTAGCCGCGGCTGTCGGGCAGCTCGGTGCCGTAGAAGTAGAGCCTCTCACTGACCCACGCGGCCTCCTCCGGCGCCTGCTCGGCCAGCATGTCGAGCGCGGCCTTGGCCAGGTAGTCGTGGGTGCCGAACATGTTGGTCCTCTGCCAGTACATCGGGTCGTCGACGAAGGTCTCCTCCTCCCAGAGCGAATTGCCGTTGCTCCAGGCTAGAACAGAAGGGAGCAGAATAGCCAGGGCGAGCAGGGCTTTGAGCTTCATATATTATTAACCGGAGCTCTTATTTAAATCGCGCTTTTCGAGAACTCCGTAGCCCTCCGAGCTTATCCTCTCCTCGAAGGTGGCGTTCGTCTCGCCCTCGGCCTTCGAGGTGTCGAATGCGCGCATGAGCTCCCGGACCAGTTTTATGTCGCTATCTTTCTTGGTGTTCTCACTGACCAGCCGCTTCTCCAGGTTCTCCACAGTGTCGTGGGAGACCTTGACCTCCTCATATTCCTGGGAGCTTAGCCCGCTAGTGCTCCGCAGGACTGCATAGGCGCCGCTCTTGTAGGCCGCCTCGGCGTACTTGCGGAAGTCTATGTCGCCGGGCTTGCCCTCTTTCAGCGTGCCGGAGACGCGCCAGAGGATTATGTCCTTCCCGCCCTCGTCCGCGGCTCCCTCTGCGCGCTCATCGGACTTGAGCTCTTCTTCCAGCTCTTCACCCCGCTCTATGCTGCGCGCGAGCTCCGCCGAGACCTCTTGGGGCGTCTTGCCGTCCGCGTCTATGTCAGTGCAGGATATGGAGAACGGCATGAGCGGAACGAACTCCGGCTCGCCGTCCTCGACGATGAAAAAGCCGCTGGAGGTGCGCGACATGTCCCAAAGCTCCTTGAAGTTGCAGGGGAATAGCGGGCCGGGGAAGACTATCTTCATGCCCTTGACATCCGTCACGCTGCGCGCGTGGATGTGCCCGCCGGCGTAGTAGTCAAAGCCCTCTGGAAGCAGCGAGAGCGGTATGCCGCCCGCCCTTTTCAAGTCTTCCGGAAGGTAATCCTTGATGCCCGAGTGGAACATGAATATCATGTAGCCATCTCCCTTGCCCACGGAGGGATCCAGCTCGCGGTAGTACTGCTCCTCCAAACCGCCCTTCTTGCCGAACATGCCGACTATCTTCGCGCCGCTCTCGTCCTCGGTGGGAGTGAGGACTAGTTTCCCATTCTCGTTCTCGTGGCCCTTGGCCACGTCCTGAATCAGCTCGGCGTTCTCGAACACCTTCAGAATAGTCTTGCCGGACGGGGAATAGTCGTGGGAGCCGGATATCGTGTATACGGGGATGCCCGCTTTTTTGAGCTGATTAAGCTTTTTTGAGACAAGAGAAAGGACGTCGAACGAGGGCATCGAAGTGTCGAACAAGTCCCCGCTTATCAGCACGAAATCGACCTTCTCGTTTACACAAACCTCCACCGCCCTCTCGAATGCTTCCTCACTAGCTCCCTCCAGCTTCGGGTCCCGCCAGCCCCCGAGATGGAGGTCTGCCATGTGCGCGAACTTCATTCTCTCCATATGTAATCGGGGGTTTTCTCTAATTTGTCGCCCAACCGAGTAATCGGTTCATGGTGTACTGTGCCATCGTCGGGCTGGACTCTGAATACGTGACCCTCCTTAGGATGGAATATGCGACATTCACCTATCCTGCCGGCCTCTTTTGCCTCCAGACCGGCTTGATGAAGAGAGTTCAGAACCTCGTCGCCGGATTTGACGGCCATGCCAGGCATTATCAGAAGCTCCATCTCGGAAGGGTCCCCGAAGTCCCTTGCGGCCACTCTCATGTCCTCTATCAAATCTCCCGGGTGCGCCACGCGACCCTCGACATTGACGGGCTGCCCCCGCCTCAGGCGAGCCATGTCCTTCGGCTTGAGGCGCTCACGCGGAGCACTGTGATGCACCATAAGCCTGTGCGCCACGACGGCCCCGGGCTTCCCCTTTCTGCAAAGCGCAATCCCGTGGCAAACGCTTGCGGGTATCCATACGTGCGGGTCGCCTTTGCCCGCCTTCACCATCCATCCCGAGCCCAGCACCCGGTGCTTTCTCTTTGCCATATTACTTGAACTTCAAAGGTCCAACCATGTGCGCGAATCTCATTTGCCCGTCACTCTCGCCCAGGGCTTTCTGCGCCTCTCAAGGTCTTCTCTTCTTTCCCTCGTCCTAGCGTCCTGCTGCTCGGCTACCGTTCTTACTCTTTGGGGCTTTTTTCTAGGTGGTGTCATCTTATTCGAATTCCGACAAGTCGGTCTTTGCTTTCTTCGAAGATGAATGCTCCGAGACGAAGTCTTGGTCGAACAGCGGTATTGACACGGGCACCGCGAACTTGGTGAAGTTGCTGGTTATCAGCGCCTCGCCCTTGTCCAGCGAGGCGATGTTGCGCCCGTCGTTGCTCAAATCCTGCGACGCGCTCTCGATGATGGCCCGGCGCTCCGGCTCCATCTCGATGCCCAGTATTATCTTGGTGTTCATGTTGGCCAACACCTCCCGCGGTATGAGCGACGGCAGCTGGGTTATCGCTATCAGCCCCACCCTGAACTTCCTGCCCTCTCGCGCGATGGTCGAGAACACGTTCGGCCCCGACTGGAGGACGTCCTTGCCAAGTACGCGCGGCGCCTCTTCTATTACGATTGAAATCACCGGCTTGGTGTCCAGAGTCCCCTCCTTCTTGTGGTACTTGTAATTGTCCAGCGCCCTGGAGGCCAGCATCGAGGAAATCAGCAGCTCCAGCTCGCCCGACAGAGAGGAGCTGTCCACGACCACCGTCTTGCCCCCCTCCAGCGCAGCGACTATGTTATCCAGGGTGTTCTCGTGCTTTTCCTTCGCGAAAACCCCCTCGCAGACTATTTCGCCGTCCTTGGAGGAGATGCCCAATATGCTGAGCTTTCGTATCAAAACCGCCAGCGTCTCCTCCTTGACCCCCGTGACATCTCTGCCCGTTAAAATGTCGTCTATCCAGTTCTCCTTGTCTTTCTTGTAGTAGGCGAACATGGCGTCTCTCTGGGCCAAGGACAGATCCAGGACCCCCTGGAAGAACCATGGCTTCAGAAGTTTGTAGTTTATCCTGAGCGTCTCGCTCCCGGCCGGCGGACTCATGGAATAATAGATTATCTTGTCCCTCGCCTTGGGATGGTCCTTCAGGCCCTTCTCCTTCCCGCCCGGCCCGTTGTAGTACTCGTCGTGCGGGTCGAGTATTAGAATGCCGCAGTAGTCCTTGTCTATGACCGACCAAGCCATTATGCGCACGAGGTTACTTTTTCCCCTGCCAGTCGTGGCGGGTATCAAAACGTGGTGCGACAGCACCTTCTTCCCGTCAAGGTTGACGGGTATCCCCATGTCCTTGGAGCCGGACCGCACGTTGCCGACAAGCAGGGCGTTCTCAGGCTTCCCCAGGAAGTCCAAATCGCCTTTCTCTATCTTCCTTATCGGGCTGAAGAATTTCGGAAGGGTCTTGGGTATGCGCGCATTTTTTCCGCTGACTGAGACCAACCCCTTCATCTGGGCCATGACATAGTTGCGCAGCTGGGGCTCCATGAAGCCCAGGTCCGAGCCGTAGCCCTCCAGCTCCATGCCGGAGAGCAGCTCCAGCGACTTCGGGTTTATCTGCGAGCCGTAGAGCAAATTGTAGACCTGCATTATGGTTTTGCCGCTCTCGGAGTCGGCAACCAGCAGCTCGCCCAGCTCCAGCTCCTCGCCGCTCTTCTGCCTGACCAGAAGCTCTCCGAACCCCCCTGCCAGCACCTGCCCCACGACTTCCACTTTCAGGTTAGTTTGAGATGAAATGAAAATAAATCAGACCACTCTGTTCAGCCAGTCATGCGCGTCGCTGGCGGCCAGCAGGTCCTTGAAGTCCCGGAAGTCGCTGCCCTTGGATATCTCCGAGAGCAGCAGCATCCGGAGGGCGTCCAGCTCGTCGTCGCTTACCCGGGCGTTCTTGTCCGCTTCTATGAGCCCGTACGGGTAGCCGGGGAAGGAGATGTCGGAGGAGTTCGCGGCGAGCGAAGACATGATTTTATCCTTGTGAGTCTCCTGGCCCTTGAGGATTTCAACTCTGAAAGTGTACTGGCTGCGCGCATGGAGGCGGGCGAAATTCAAATCGGCTTTGTGGTTGGGGTCTGCTATGTCTACGACGTTCTCGTAATAGCCGGGCGCCTTGATGCCGTTGTCCCTTGCCAGCCTTCCTATTGCCGCGACCAGCGACATGCCGGTCGTAGTGTAAAGATGAGATGTCTTGGAGACTCCGCAGAACAGAACGCCGTTCTTGCGCGCGGCTTCATATGCGCGCTCGGCGTACCTGGCCTGGTTGGTGTAGGGCGCATGAAGGGTCCCGTCCCTGACGAAGATGTCCCCGTCGGACAGCCGCCCGCAGACGAAGCGCGCATAGTTCCACTCGGCGAAAGAGCGCGCCACATCGCCTATTCGCGGTATCCTGACCTGCTCCCCTCCCTGGCTGAGCGTCTCGTCGTAGGAGTCGAAAACCAAATCCTTCTCGTCCGGAAGATAGTCCTTATGCGCCTCGTCCAGCGGGACGAAGCTGGCCTCGTATTTGACATCCCCGCCTTCCCCGGACGACGTCAGCACAGCGAAGAACTCCAGCTTGTTCGGTATGTCCAAGTCGGTTCTCTCGGCCTGTTTAAAGCAGTTGAAGTAGACCCGCTCGAAGTGGACAGAGAAGGAGGGGGCCTGGATTAGCGCTAGGTTGCCACCGTCCAGAAAAGCAAGCGAACAATCCAAGTCTCGGACCTTCACTTCTTCGCCCCCCATCTGCCGAAGTGAAGGGTCGGGAAAGGTGGAACCTTTCCCTCGCATATGCGAGGGTTGGATTGCCTTGAAGTTCTTGACATCGAAATCCCTGGCCTCGTAGTGCTCCTCCGGCTTGAAGCTGGGCCTCCCGATCGGGATGTCGGCCCTCTTGCCGGCCAGTGATGCCACACGCTTCGCCGCGTCGGTTATCATCAGAAGGTCTCGTTCGATAGCAGCTGCTTGTCTACCGCCGAGATTATGAGGACTTTCTGCTGGTTGTTCTTGAGGTGGGTGACCGTGGCCTTGTATTTGGGGTAATATACGGTCATCATGTCCACGGTTATCTTCTCGTCCACGGTCTTCTTGGAATTTGGCGGACGCTGGATTATCTGGGGCGTCAGGACCCTGTCTGTCACTCCGGAGGGGTTGAAGGTGGTCTCCAACACCTGCGTCCGCGGCATCTTCTTCTTGTGGTCGAACGGGACGGTGTCCTTGCCCTTGACCAGCTGCTCGAGCATAGGCTTCTCCATCCCCTTCATGTCGAAGTAGACGCCGCTCTCGCTCTTCTTCTTTATAGTCTCGGTTCCCGTCAGCTTCAGCGCAGGCGCGGACGAGCCGCTGAACAGGCCACCGTTGGCCACGGGAGGCTTCACGTCGTAGGTGTTCTTGTCGATGGCCACCTTGACCGTGTCGGGATCCAGCTGCAGATTGAACTCCTTGTCCGCCTCGAAGGTCCCCTCGTACGTCGCGCGCACCATGTGTATGGGCTCGTATATCTTTGTCAGTGCGTCGACCCTCACCTCGTGGGCCTCGGCGCTGCTGAACAAGCCGGAGAAAGCCTTTGTCTTAAGAGCCTCTCCTTCCAGGGCGTGCTCGGCCCCCTTGAAGTCTATGCTCTCCCTGAGCGAGACTATCTTGGGGGGATTCTTGACTATGTTCTTGACATCTATTGTCGCCTGCTTAGGAGCCTTTTTCTCAGGAGCCTTCAAGGGCTGGGAGTCTCCTCTACCCTGCTGTGTGACCGGCAGTATCTTGGGGACGGGGGCACCGCATCCGGTGCAGAACTTGGCCCCGTCGGGCAGCTGGTTTCCGCATCTTGGACAGTACATCTTGGTTACCTCGTTTAAAGAAGCCTATATTTAAGCCACTCCCGATAAAAAACTTATGGACGTCTTCTTCGACCCGGTGTTCCTGAAGCACGACACCGGAGCGCATCCTGAGAACGCCGGAAGGCTGGAGCTCCTGCTGGATTACCTTGACGAGAGCCAGATAAAGAAGCCTCGGGACGGCGAGGAGTTCCTCAAGTTAGCGCATGAAGCCGGGTACATAGAGCAGGTCAAGCTCGCCAGCGAGATGGGCGGGATGCTCGACCCAGACACGCCCGTCTCCAAGCACAGCTATGAGGCGGCCTGCAGGGCAGTCGGGGCCGCTGTGGACGCGTCCGAGAGCGCCCTGGAGGGGGTGCCGGGGGGCGGGTTCGCTTTGGTCCGCCCGCCGGGGCATCATGCTTTCGCCGCGCGCGGCTCTGGATTCTGCATCTTCAACAACATGGCCATAGCCGCCATCAAACTGGCCGAACATGGGAAAAGGGTGTTCATACTGGACATAGACGTGCACCACGGCAACGGGACCGAGGCGCTGGTTCTGGGGAAGGAGAACATAATGTTCTTATCCATCCACCAGAGCCCGCTCTACCCCGGCAGCGGGCTGGCTGACAGGGAGCCGAACGTGATTAATGTCCCGCTCCCGCCGACCACGGGCGACGAGGGTTACATAAAGGTGCTGGATAAGAGGGTCGGGCCGGAGATCGAGAGGTTCAAGCCGGACGTCGTCGGCGTCTCGGTCGGCTTCGACGCCTACTACCTGGACCGCGGGTCGGTCGCCGGCAACGCGCTGGGCATCACGGGTGAGACTTATGGGAGGGTTAAAAAGATGTTAAAGCCATACAAGGCTTTCTTCACACTCGAAGGCGGGTACAACCCAAAGAGCATAATGGAGGGCGCGCATGCGCTGATGGAGTTGTGATGGCAGGGACACCCAAGAAGAGGAAGAGGCAGAGGGTCTCCACAGGGAAGAGGGTCAGGCCGCGCAAGAGCGAGCCGGTCTTCCAGTCTTACGTGAGAGTAGTGGGCGAGGACGGAGCGGTCAGCTACGGGACCGGGCCATGCTTCACCCTGGTCTTCCAGCGGAGGGGGGATCTTAAAAGAGAGAAGGGTCCGAGGGGCGTCAGGAGAAGGAGGGAGCCCTCAAAGAGCGTCGTCTGGCACGTCCCGCCGCTTCACGTACATGACAAAGGCGGGAAGCTGGCGGGAAGGGATGAGGTAGCGAAGCAGCTAAGGGAGAAGGGCCAGCTTCTCGGATTCCGGACCGAGAAGCTCCACCCGAAGACGGTCGTGGACGGAATACTAGACTACCTGAGAGGGCAGGAAGGCGGGAACATAATCGTGACTGCCGTCCCGGGGGAGGACACGCTTAAAGAGGAGTATTTCGCATCCGCCATGGGAAAGATGAGAGAGCTGCTCGATACGTATAAAAAGGAAGGGCTTATAGACAATGTCCGCACCCGGGGCCTCTCAAGCTTCAGGGGCACCGGGGATGTGTACGTGGACAGGCGCGGAAGGATAAACAGGGGGCTCACGAAGCCGCTGCCAGGCCTTGAAGATAAGAATGGTAAAACATAAGGGGAAGGAGAGGAGGTCTAACCGGATGAAGCACGAGAGGATTAGGACCTTCACCGACACCGGGCCCAGGGGGCCGGGTGTGTTCTCGTCGGAGATAATCTCGTTCAGCGGAAAGCCCCACGAGAGCTATTCGGCGGGGGTCTGCTTCCACCTGATAACCCAGGCCAGGGACAAAGAGGGCAACGTCAGGAGCGTCCTCTGGCATGTGCAGCCTTCGCATGTGAACAGCTCCTTGGGCAGCGACGGCTCCAGAGGGCAGTATATCAGCCCGGAGAGGTATGAAGCCCTCTTCGGCAGGCCCTTCAGGAACCCTGAGGGAACGGTGAAAAGGAAGCTTAAGGAAGGGGAGCCTGTGAACGACCATGAGACGCTGGCCCTTAACGCCGCGGACGTAATGGCATCCATACTGGACCACCTCCACGAAGTCAGGAAGGGCGGGGCAAGGGTAAGGGCCACACTCATCCCGGGGGAAACCACTCTCAGCAACCCCAGAGGCATATCGGCCTTCAACAGGATGCTGAACCACCTTGAAGGTCTTAAAGACGGGAGGAGGATCCACAATCTCAGCGTAAGAGGGGCGCGGAAGACCAAGGGAGCCAGCAAAATCAGGGTGAGGAAGAGCGGGAGGATATACAGGGTCCCCCGCATAGAGGAGCAGTAAGATTTATATTTTCCGTTTGTAAACACGACATGGTGAAAACAATCTTCATTCCCTGCCGCGCGCAGGCGGACGTCAAGCTCGTGGTCGAGAGTATTCTGGAGAATGTAGATTACGAGAAATTGGGGTTGGTTACGACCGCACAGTACGTCCACCAGCTGGACGAGATTAGAGAAAAGCTGGAGAGGGGGGGGAAGACTGTCATGATATCAGCGGGGCGCCCCAACCCGGGACAGATAATCGGCTGCGACGCGCGCGCTGCGGGCGGGGATAGCCGGGGCACGGCGGCCGAGCCGGACTGCTACGTATATCTCGGCACGGGCCGCTTCCATCCGCTGAGGGTGGCGGAGGAGACCGGCAAGCCCGTATACGCAGTCAAACCGTCCGGGGAGCTGGAGAAGATATCGGAAAAAGAGCTCATGAAGTGCGCCAAGATAAGAGCCGCGCGCATGGACGGGTTCAAGAGGGCCGAAAAAGTCGGCATAATAGTCTCCGCCAAGCCGGGACAGAGCCGGATGGGTAAGGCGATTGAGCTCAGGAAGAAACTTGAAAGGGAAAAACAAACGTTTATATTCATAGCAAATGAAATTAAACCCGACTATTTTACGGGATACGACATAGACGCATGGGTGAACACCGCGTGCCTGCGCATTGGCGAGGACGCGTTCGAAAAACCCGTGGTTGACATTTCTGAAATAGAAAGGACTGAAAAATGAAAGAGAAATTCGTTATGCCGGGTGACGCCGTGAAGAGCGGCAAGAGGATTGGTTCCGGTTTGTACACTGAAGAGGGCCAGGCCTATGCGGCCGTGGCCGGAAATCTGAAGGAGACTGACGACAGCATATCCGTAGAGCCTGTGAACCCTTTCGTGGAGATACACAAAGGCGACACGGTCATCGCCTCGGTCGAAGCCATAAAGGGCGAGAAGATAGTGCTGGTCAAGATACTGAAGGTCGTGGGCAAGCAGAGGACCCTGCCAACCGAGGATTACGGGGTCATAAGGGTCATGGACATAGCCCAGGGCTACACCGAGAAGGCGAGCGACGAGTTCAAGACGGGAGACATAGTCAAGGCGGAGGTCATGCAGGTCCTGCCTGACGACATAGTCCTCACCACCAAGGGCCCGAACCTGGGCGTCATAGAGGGCTACTGCTCGAAGTGCAGGAGCATACTGCGCATGCAGGACGACAAGCTGGTCTGCGGGATATGCGGCACCAGAGAGCACAGGACCACCTCGCGCGATTACCTGGTAAAGGGGGAGGAGAAGGATGGAAGTTAAGAAGCTGGAGGACAAGAAGGGCAAGGCGAAGTTCGAGATAAAGGGTGCGGACCATCTCCTGGTCAACCTCCTGGTCCAGAAGCTTCTGGAGAGCAGGAACGTGGAATTCGCCACTTATTCAAGGCCCCATCCCCTCCTAGAGGGATTCGTCCTGACCGTAAGGGGCAAGAAGCCCGAGGACGAGGTCAAGAAGGCCGTGAAGGAAGTAAAAAAGGACGCCGCATCGATGAAGAAGGCCCTAACGTCGGCGAAGTGATCCCTCTAAAATGCCACTGGGTGGTCTGAAGTGGAGGAGCGAGCTAGAGCCCAAAGAGTTTAAAAAGATAAAGACTGAGGTACAGGTGCTCGGCATAGACGACGCTCCCTTCGAGAAAAGCGACAAGGATGTCAAGATTGTGGCCGTGCTGACCCGCGGGGCCAAGATGATGGACGGGGTCTTCCACTCGCGCATCAAAAAGGACGGCCTGGACGCCACCGACAAGATAGTCCAGCTGGTCAAGGACATAAAGCGCGACAACGTGCGCGCCATACTCCTGAACGGAGTCACATACGGCGGGTTCAACACCGTGGACATACAGCGCGTCTACGATGAGACCGGAACCCCGGTCATAGTCTCCATGCAGAAGCGACCGGACCATGCCGCAATACACAAGGCCCTCAGGAACCTCGAGGACAGCGAGCTGCGGAAGAAGATGATAGGCGCGGCCGGGAAGATACACGAGGTGGAACTGGAGGGGGGTAAGAAGGCCTACATGCAGACCGCAGGCATAAAAAAGAAGGATGCGGAGGAGATAATAAAGCTCACCACGATCAACGGCCTGGTCCCGGAGCCGATAAGGGCGGCGCATATGATAGCCAAGGGGGCGTACACTGAGATGCCTCCGGAAGAAAGGAGCGATGACTGGCTGCATGTGAAGGCTTACAACTACGTGAAAGAGAAGCACCATCACGTCAGGAAACTGAAGAGAAAGTACTTCCCGGGCATAGCGGGGGAGATAGTAAGCTTTCTTTTCGCCCTGCTCATAGCCTGGCTGGTGATACAGGGGCTGGGCTGGGTGCTGGGAACGTCTTCTCCGCTGGTGGTCATAGAGTCCGAATCCATGCAGCACCCCGGCAACTGGCAGCAGTGGCACTTCGACAACAATTTGAATCCCGACACCTATCCCTTCGGAGGAGGGATGAGCATCGGGGACATAATAGTGGTCAAGGGCGACAACCCTAGGGACCTGCAGGTGGGAGAGGTGCTGCTATACACAAAGTACGACAACCGCGTCATAGGCGGCGAGCCGGTGATACATAGAATAGTGGGGATAGTGGATGTCAGGAGCGGCGAGGTCACTACGACGGGCGCAGTGACCTACAAAGACGGGATGATATTCACGCCATGCAGCCGCACCACGGGGTATTCCATGGACGAGATAGAGGGGGTGTACTCCGCGGATGCCATAAACAGGGTCTTCCCCGGGATAAGGGATGAGCTGGACGACTACAGGCTGTTCATAACCAAAGGCGACAATCCTCAGAACAACCAGTACGAGGACCAGTGCAAGTTCGGCAACTCGCCGCTGATATCCTATCCGGTCCACGAGAGACTGGCGATAGGCAACTCCAAGGTGGACATACCGTACCTGGGCTACGTCAAGCTGGGACTTGTCTGCGGCTACCGCGCCCTCACTGGCAGCGTGTGCAGCTGCAGGTGCTGGTGGGCGGCCGACCACCCCAACTGCTGCAAATGAAGAAATCAACTGTCACCGCGGACTCGGCCGTAATAGAGAACGGGAAGATTTTGCTCATCAAGAGGAAGCACGGCCCCTTCAAGGGCAGATGGGCCCTCCCCGGCGGACACGTCGATTACGACGAGAGGGTCGAGGATGCCGCAGTGAGGGAGGCCAAGGAGGAAACGGGACTGGATGTCGTTCCTGAGAGAATCCTGGGCGTCTATTCCGACCCCGGCAGGGACCCGAGGGGCCATTACATCACAATCGCTTACCTATGCTCCGCCAAGAAGGGGCAGCCGGAGCCGGGAGACGACGCAGCTGAGACGTGGTGGTGGCCGCTGGACGATTTGCCCGAGATGGCCTTCGACCACGCGAAGATAATCGAAGACGCGAAAAAGGCGTCAAAGTAACCTTTTTATTTATTGACCCATTAAATTCGCGCAAATTTGGGGGAACGAGATGCTGAAATTAACAATATCTGACACCAGCTCATGGAAGAGGAGCGTGGACGCCATAGCTGCCCTGATAGACGAAGGCACCTTTGAGTTCACTGAAAACGAGATGGTTTTGAAGGCCATGGACCCATCGCAGATAGCGATGGTCGACTTCGAGATGCCCAAGAAGGCCTTCAAGGCTTATGAAGTCAAGGAAAAGCAGAGCGTGGGGATAGATTTTTCCGAACTCTCCAGGGTCATGCGCAGGGCGCACGCAGAGGACAAGGTTCACATAGAGCTCAAGGCCAACAAGCTGGAGATAATATTTGAGGGGAAAACCAAAAGGAAGTTCCTCCTCCCGGTGATAGACGCCACCGCGCATCCTAACAAGCCGAAGATAGAGTTCGACGTGGACGTCAAGATGCCTTCCAACGATTTCAAGGAGACGCTCGCCGACGTGGAGCTGGTGAGCAACTACGTCGTCTTCGAGGCCGATGCCAAGGGGATGAAGATATCCTCGGAGAGCGAGAGCGGCAAGGCGGAGGTAGACATGCCCAAGGACGCGCTCCTGGAGCTGAAGGCCAAGCAGGCCGCCAGGGCCATGTTCCCGCTGGAGTACCTGAAGAACATGACGCGGAACACGGATGTCGCGACTGTCATAAAGATAAACCTCAAGAAGGACAATCCCCTGGAGATGAGCTATTCCATAGGGGAGGGCAGCGTCACATACTTCTTGGCTCCGAGGATAGAGAATCCCTAAGCGCCCAAACGCCCTCGAGGCGGCAGGATAATCAAAATGCAGTACTATCCGTTTCTGACCAGCGAGAAGGATAGGCTGAGGTCTATCGGCGTCAAGCTGGACGAGATTCCGGAGCACCCCGTGTACTCCGTAGCCCTGGAGAACGCGGCCAAGAGCATAGAGGGCGACGGCGAGGAGCCGGAGGACCGGGACTTTGCCATCGTCGAATTTACCCTCGAGAAGATACTCCTCTCCATACTGGACGACCGGAAGGTGAGCGAGTCGTACGCCGAGAGGAAATCCGACGAGTATCGCGAGGCGCTGGAGAAGGAGAGCCTGACCTACCTGATAAAAGTGGCAAGGGAGGACTTCGGGATGGATTTGAAGACCGAAGATTCCCTGCGCCTGGATTTCATAGACTTCCTGAAGAACAAGCCCGATTTCCTGAAACTGTCCCAGATGAACATGCTTAAGGGATACGTCCAGGTCACCAAACGGCAGCTCGCCTGGATTCTCAAGGGCGCGATAAAGAATCGCATACTCGACAGCATACCCGAAAAACAGAAGTTCCCCGAAGGCATCGAGAAGGTGGCCAAGAGGCTCAAGGGCAAGACCTTCGTCGCCCGCAAGAGGCCTGAGAGGCCCAGCATAGAGCGTCTCACCGAAAGGGCTCTGCCGCCGTGCATGCAGGACATAATCTCGGCACTGGAGGCAGGGACC
>CAZINR010000011.1:16292-27069 GCA_964540655.1 uncultured archaeon
CGCCAACCACAATGCGCACTTCGTCATGGTGACCTTCCTCCACGGGCTCAAACTGGACGAGGACTCGATACTGGAGGTGTTCCGGCGCTCGCCCAAATTCAAGGAGAAGACGGCCCGCTACCAGGTGAGGTTCTCCAAAGAAAGAGGCTACACGTGCCCGGCCTGCAAGTCGATAAAAGAGTACGGCCTCTGCCCGGCCGATTGCCCGAGGGGGCATCCGGTCTCAAACTATTTCCTCTTTTTGAAGAACCCATCGGCGCATCCGCGCGCGCAGGATAAGAAGACATGACCGACAACCGCATACTGCAGACAAGGATATGGCTGAAGAGCCTCTTCTCGGACTACTATTCCGGGCTGAGCAAGGTGCCGGAGGTCCCGGAGCTGGGCAGCAGGGAGTTCGGATTCGGCTCTTTCTCCAAGAAGATAGTGGTCAGGCACAGAGCGTTCAAGGACGGGAGGGAGCTCTTGGGATATCTCAAAAAGGAGGCCCCTGCGCACGTCAACCACTCAACCGCCCGGTACGAGTTCCCGGGGGCTGACGACATGGAAGACAAGAACCGGACGGGGACCGACCTCATCTTCGACATAGACGCCGAAGACCTGAAGCTGGACCACGACCATGAGAAGGGGTGGGTGTGCGAAGAGTGCTTCTCAGCCCTTAAAGACGAGGCGAGAAAGCTGGTTGAGTTCCTCACCGACGATTTCGGCTTCGCGGAGAAGGAGCTTTCTGTGAACTTCTCCGGCTCCAGGGGTTATCACGTGAGGCTGAAGAACGAGAAGGTGCTGGAGCTGGACGATTCTTCCAGAAAGGAGATATGCAGCTATCTGAGCCTCGACATGGACATGAAAGAGCTGATATTCGAGCGGCAGGGCCGCATATTCGGGCCCAGGCCGGAGCAGCACGGCCTCAGGGGGCGGATAGCCAGGACCGTCATCCAGGCGGTCGAAGACTCCGACTGGGACAACAAAGGGAACGTGGCCGACCAGATAAGGCAGGGCAACTGGGGGGCGTTCCCCAAAGGCTACGGGCTGAAGAGGATAATGGAATACGCCAAGAAGGCGGCCGTCAAGATACCCGTGGATTCGAAGGTAACAACGGACCTGACGCACCTGATACGCATGGTGGACACTCTCCACGGGGGCAGCAGCCTGCTCGCCAAGACTGTGAGCAGCTTGGACGATTTCCGCCCGCTGGACGACGCGGTGGTGTTCGGCAACGCGGAAAGGGGGGTCGAGTTCATCAAGAAGACCCCAGAGGTCGTCGCGAATGAGCAGACCTTCGGACCGTTCGAGAAGGGGAAGGCCAAGCTGCCTGCGCATCTGGCTGCGTATCTGGGCGCTAAGGGGAGGTGCGTTGTGAATGATTGAGGGCTACATCTTCGACATGGACGGCGTAATCTGGGACGGGGACAACGCCATACCGCACGCTGCGGAGAAGATAAACAGGGTAATAGAGTCGGGCAAAGAGTATGTCTTCATGACAAACAACGCCCTGCGCTCAAGAGAGGGCTACGTGAAAAGGTTGGAAGAATTCGGAATCAAAACGGATTTGGAGCACGTGATAACCTCTTCCTATGCCGCTGGTTTGCACATCAAGAAGAGGAGTGGACTGTCAAGCATATACGCGATGGGTAACCAGGAACTCAGAAGCGAGCTGGAGTCGATGGGGCACAGAATCGTCGAAGAGGGGGCCGATTTCGTGGTCGTTGGCCTGGACAAGGGTTTAGATTATCGCAAAGTCGATAGCGCATTTCGAAATCTCAACAAAGGGGCGGAGCTCGTAGCCTGCGCGCCCGATCTTACTTACCTGGAAGGCGGCGACATCCATATCGGCAGCGGGGCCTTCGCGCGAGCACTGGAGCTCGCCGCCGGGAAAGAGCTGACTGTCATAGGGAAGCCCAGCACCGTGATGATGGAGCTGGCGGTGGAGAGGATGGGTCTCGAATCCGGGGAGATACTGAAGGTGGGCGACAAGCCACACACGGACATCCTGGCCGCCAAGAGGGCAGGGATGAAGACTGCTTTGGTCCTCACGGGGGAAACTGATGAAAAGGCTGCAGAAGAATCCGATATCAAAGCCGATTACACAATAGAGGACTTGCGGGAACTGCCCTGATTCAGTCGTGGTTAGTCAGCTTCATCTGCTTGGCCCGCAGGCCGCCCAGCTCGGTGGGATAATCCTCGTTCAGGCAGGCCATGCACAGATGCGTCTTGGATACCCCTATGGCTTCCACCAGGTTGTCTATGCTGTTATAAGCTATCGAATCCACGCCTATGAACTTCCCGATCTCCTCGATCGTCTTCTCGTTGGCTATGAACTGCTTGTACTGCTGCATGTCCACGCCGTAGAAGCAGGGGGCTATGATGGGCGGACAGGATATGCGCAGGTGTATCTCCTTAGCGCCGACGGCGCGCACCAGAGAGACTATCTGCCTCATGGTGGTGCCCCTTACTATCGAGTCGTCCACAAGCACCACCCTCCTGCCCTTTATCTCCTCTTCCAGGGGTATTATCTTGGTCCTGACTATGTGGTCCCTCTTGCTCTGGGAAGGCATTATGAAACTGCGGCCAGCATATCGGTTCCTCATCAGCGCCTCGGTGTAGGGGATGCCGCTCTCCTCGGAGTAGCCTATGGCCGACGCGACTCCCGAGTAGGGGACTGCAGAGATTATATCGGCTTTAACAGGGAAATCCCTCGCAAGCACCCGTCCAAGCTTCTTGCGCGTGTGGTAGACGGATATGTTGTTGATTGTGGAATCGGGCCTGGAGAAATAGACGTACTCGAACATGCAGTTGGCGCGCCGGTTTATCTTGCCTATGCGGTCGGTCTTCAGCCCCTTGCCGTTAACCCTTATGAGCTCTCCGGGCTTGACGTCCCTGACCACCTTGTCGGGTATGGTCTCGAAGGCGCAGTCCTCCGAGGCGAACGCATAACCGCCGGGAAAATCGCACATCGTCAGGGGCCTGAACCCGAACGGGTCGCGGAGTGCGTAGATTTCTTCAGGCGTCATTATGACAAGGGAGTACGAGCCGTCGAGGTGGCGCGTGGTGTTCTTTATCGCGGTGAAGAAATCCCTCTCCTTGATATATTCGTTGACTATAATCTTGGATATCACCTCGGTGTCTGCGGATGTGGAGAAGGTGTGGCCCCGCTCCACCAGCCGGTCTCTCAACTCCATAAAATTCACCAGATTGCCGTTGTGGGCTATGGCGAACTGTATGTCCGCCCCCTTGGTTATGAACGGCTGCGCGTTGGTCAGCTCGGAGTCGCCCGCCGTCGAATACCGGACATGCCCTATGCCGAGATTGCCCTTGAGCTCACTGACAGTACGGGCATCGAAAACGTGGTTAACCAATCCCATGCCTCTCGAGAGCTCTATCTCGCCGCGGTCGGCCACAGCTATGCCGCAGGATTCCTGGCCGCGGTGCTGGAGCGCCGACAGACCGTAGTATACGTGGACCGCGCAATCTGACTTCGAGAAAATGCCATACACACCGCATTCTTCCCTAGGACCGAACATCGTTATTGAAGAAGTATCTATCTTGCGGAATAACGCATATAAAAGACTTTTTTTAATTTCTTCCATTAAATAGCAGCCATGACTAATGAAGATGTGAAGGGTGAAGTGCCTGAAAACGTCCAGAAAGCTTATGACAGTATAGACTACTGGACAAAGAGGAGCACGGAGTGGAGGCGCGAGTGCGTGAACCTCATAGCCAGCGAGAACGTGGTCAGTCCGGCGGTCAGAAGGGCCCTGGTCAGCGACTTCGGATGCAGGTACGCCGAGGGCAGGCCCGGGAAAAGGTACTACCAGGGGACATGGATGTTCGACGAGGTAGAGATAATCGGGCAGGATTTGGTGAAGAAGCTGTTCGGCTGCGACAACGCGGACCTGAGCCCCCTCTCGGGCGCCAACGGGAATCTTGCGGCCCTGATGGCCCTGACTGAAAAGGGCGACACCATCATGAGCCTCTCGCTCCAGCACGGCGCCCACATAACCCAGACCAGCGTCTCCGCCGCGGGAGTGCTCGGTCTGAAGTCAGTCTATCTGCCCTTCGACGCCGAAGAGATGAACATAAAGGCTGAAGAGGCCTGCGAGAGGATAATCGAAACCAAGCCGAAACTGGTCATCACCGCCGGCTCAATCTATCTGTTCCCGCATCCGGTGGCGGAACTGAAAGAGGCCTGCGACGAAATAGGCGCGCGCATCATGTATGACGGCGCGCACGTCGCCGGGCTGATAGCTGGGAAGGCCTTCCCCGACCCGTTCGAGCAGGGCGCGGACGTGGTGACTTTCTCGACTCACAAGACCTTCCCGGGTCCGCAGGGGGGCATGATACTCTACAACGACTCGCTGGATGAAGACCTCAGGAAGAGGCTGCGCGAGTCAACCTTCCCGCGGCTGGTCAGCAATCACCACCTCCACCACGTCGCAGGAAAGGCCGTGGCGGCCGCCGAGATGCTGGAGTTCGGAGAAGCCTACGCGAAGCAGGTGGTTAAGAACGCGCAGAGGCTTGCGGCTTCGCTGGACGAGATGGGCATGGCAGTCATCGGAAAGAAGAAGGGTTTCACCGAATCGCACCAAGTACTGGTGGACGTGAGTGACTTCGGCGAGGGGGCCGAGGTCGCCGAGAAGCTCGAGCGCGCCAACATCATCGTCAGCAAGCAGGTCCTTCCATGGGAGGACGACTTCGAGAACCCGTCTGGGGTCAGGCTCGGGACGCAGGAGATGACCAGGGTAGGCATGTACGAGGAGGACATGGACGCAATAGCGGATTTCATCAGGCGCGTGCTGGCGGATGGCCATAATCCGGACGAGCTCAGGAGGGAGATACTGAAGTTCAAAAAGAACTATAACACCGTCCAGTACTGCTTCGAGCCGGGGGAGGCTTACGATTATCTGGAGAATATCAAATGAGACTCACGGACGAGCAGGGAGAGAAGGCAGTGAGCATAGCGCGCGGAGCGTTGGATGAATTTGTTGAATATAAGAGGAGACATAAGCCCGAAGACTATCCCGGCGTCTTCGATGAGAAGCGGGGGGTCTTCGTGACTCTTGAAAAGCATCCAAGCCATGAGCTGAGGGGCTGCATAGGCTTCCCCGAACCGGTGGCGCCTCTGATAGACGCGCTGATAGATTCTGCCATATCGGCCGCGTCGAGGGACCCGCGTTTCCAGCCGGTGGAGGAAAAGGAGTTGGATGGAATTATTGTGGAGGTATCGGTCCTTACCCCCCCCGAACCGATTGAATCCAAAGACCCGAAGGATTATCCAAGCAAGATAAAAGTGGGTAGGGACGGTCTTATTATGAAGAAGGGTTTCGCCTCGGGATTGCTCCTGCCCCAGGTCCCTGTGGAGCATGGATGGAACGAGGAGGAGTTCCTATGCCAGACCTGCTACAAGGCCGGGCTGCCCCCGGACAGTTGGATGGAACCAGGGACTGAAGTCTATTGCTTCCAGGGCCAGGTTTGGTCGGAGAGCGAACCGAGGGGCCAGGTCGTAAAAAAGAGGCTAGATTAGAAGGTGCGGATTCTCCTCGATTGATTCCTTGTATTTTTTATACAGCTTCCCCACCCTCTTCTCGTCTATCCTCTTGCCGAAGCACTCGTGCGGCACCAAAGCTCCGCTGAAGGTCTTGGGGACGTGGAGCAGCTCGTGGATGAGGGTTTTGTCCTGCTCTTCTTCCGACATCTTGTCGAACTTCTCGGACACGACCTCTATTATGTAATAGGCCTTGAGATAGAGAGCCTGCTGCCAGATGCGCGGAAGGCCCCATATGCGCGCGATTGCGCGCGACTTGGAACCGCGGGAGCGCATGCCGATTATGTGCTTGTCGCTTACGTGCCCCAAATCCAGCGCGCGCACTATTACCTTTAACCTGCGGTCTATGTCCGGCGCCAGTTCAGTTTCCATCTTCGCGCAAGTCCTTGCTTATCTTGACAGAGCAGAACTCCCCGCACATTGAGCAGACGTCGTCGCTTTTGGCAGGGCATTCTCCGCGCATCCTCTCGGCCGTGTCGGGGTCGATGGCCAGCTTAAGCATGCCCTTCCAATCCAGGTTCGCGCGCGACTCACTCATATCGTCGTCCCAATTGCGCGCGCCGGGGAGACCCTTGGCTATGTCGGCAGCATGGGCCGCAATCTTGCTGGAGATAGCCGCCACCTTTATGTCGTCGGCGTTCGGCAAGCCCAGATGCTCCTTGGGGCTGACGGCGCAGAGGTAGTCCACGCCGTAGTAGGCTGCGAGCGTACCTCCTATGGCGGAGGTTATGTGGTCATAGCCGGGCGCTATGTCTGTCACCAGCGGCCCCAGGACGTAGAAGGGGGCACCGTCGCAGATGCGCTTCTGCTCTTTGACATTGAATTCTATCTGATTCAGCGGGACATGGCCGGGCCCCTCGACTATGACCTGGACCCCTGCCTCTCTCGCGCGCCTGGTCAATTCCCCCAAGACCCTTAATTCGTGCAGCTGAGCCTCGTCGGTAGCGTCCCTCAGACAGCCGGGCCGCAGGCCGTCGCCAAGGCTGATGACGACATCGCGCTCTTTGACTATCTCCAGTATGTCGTCGTAATGGGTGTAGAGCGGGTTCTCTTTCTTGCGGTCGCTCATCCACTTCAGCAAAAACGCGCCTCCCCTGCTGACCGCGCCCATGAGCCTCTTCCTCACCAGCGGTATGGCGGCTTGCGTAATCCCGCAGTGGAGTGTGACGAAGTCCACGCCGTCCGAGCAGTGCTTCTCAATGGTTTTCAGGAGAGTATCGGGACTCAAATCGTCCACACCGCCGCTGTCTATGACCGCTTGGTATATGGGGACGGTCCCGAGAGGCACTTTGGATTGGCTGATCAGAGTGGACCGGACCCTGTCGATGTCCTTTCCGGTGCTCAAATCCATAACCGTGTCGGCCCCGTATTTGACAGCAGCCCTGAGCTTCTCCAGCTCCTCGCCGGCATCGTCTTTGGAGGTGCTGGTGCCTAGATTCACGTTTATCTTGGTGCGCAGGCCCTCGCCTATGCCCACGGGTTCGATGTCGCGGAGAGCGCTCTTCACGATTACAGCATGTCCGGACTCAACAAGGCTTTTGAGCTTCTCCGTCTTGACATTCTCTTCCCTTGCAACCGATTCAATCAAATCTCGTTCAACCATCGCGGCTTATTTTTAAGGTAGTAGAATAAAACCCGTTTTTAATCCGGGTCCATAAAGATTATCTGATATAAACGACCATCCCATAAGATGAATCAAATCGGCAACTTGAGCGAGGAGATGACGGATCTGGGCTGGCGGATGGCGAAGGCAGTGCCGGAAAGTCAGAGGTCGCTGCTGTTCATGCACCTGCTCCCGCAGGTCGCCCCGGAGTATGAGGGGCGCCCCAAGGAGCTGGAGGAGCTATGGCAGAGTGTTGAAAGGGAGATACTCCCTCGTGTCGAGAAGAGGGACCTTGTGGGTTTCTTGACCCGGGCGCTCCCGGCGTCGCTCAGCAGAAGGCCGTCGCCCCCTGAACTGAAGGCGATGTGGGCAACCATACTCGAACTGCTGCCGGATGTGCCGGTGGAGTTCAGAGAGGGTTTCCTGACCCATTCCCTGCCGGTTCTGCTGGAGAGGAGCAAGGAGCCCGAAGAGCTGGAGGGCGAATGCAGGATGATAATGGAGAGGGTGTTTCCGCACATAGGCGTGAGGGAAAGCGTTCCCTTCACTTTCAGCGCGCTGCCCGAAGCCCTCAGGCACTATGAGGGCAAGCCCTTAGAGGAGGTGCTGGGAGTGATGACGGGGTACATACTGCCGAACATGAGAGAGCGTGACAAGGAGGACTCCATGTATGTGGCCATGCCCGAATCTTTGAGAGACCGCCCCTCTCCGGAAGCCCTGAAAAAGAGGTGGGACATCATTCTAAGCCGCCTGCTGCCCGACATCCCTTTCAAGGACCGCCGCGACTTCTTCCATCACGAGCTCCCGGAGATGATAAAGCGCGACCCTTCGCTCCAAAATTCGGTCAGATGACGCCCTTTAAAAAGGCATTATTATTATTTTTTAAAACATGTTTTCTCGAACAATAAAAACCAAAACATTTTTATAGGCTTAATAGCAATAATACCACGGGTTGGGCTTGGGAGTCTGGCAACAGCTCCCCTCTATTTCTCTCTAACCTCTTGACTTAGATTCGACTCTTTTTAGCTTTGCTTGCCTAATTTAACATGCCCAAGGAGACTACGGTAATAGTCCCGGCAACCGAGAGGGAAGCCCACTGCGTGCATAGGGTGCTCATGCCACTGAAGGACTGGATGGGCGCCAGCCCGGAGACTCGGGACGTCGTCCTGGTCAACGACAGCCGGACGGCGAGGGGGCGTGAGAGGATAAGCCGCATAGCCGGGGAGTTGGGCATCGACATGGTCCACTCGAATCCTGATGAGCCGAAGAACGTAGGGAAGGCCGGGGCTGTGAAGCAAGGTATCGCTCGCGCAAGAAAGAACGGCTCGGATGTCGCCGTCACGCTCGATGCGGATTTGAAAGGGCTCGAACCGGGCAGCGTAGACCGCATGGTGAACGCCCTGAGGTCCGGGGGGCACCACATGGTGGTAATGAGGACTATGGAGGGCAGAAACGAGTATTCCCACTCCCACAGCGGCCAGCGCGCGCTTTGGGTGCCGGCGCTGAACCCCTGGTTCGGCAGGGGGGAGGGCCGCAAGAAATGGGACAGCATGCTGCAGGGATTCGGCCTCGAGGACGGTCTGAACCACCTGATTCCGAAAAGCGCCTTCCCCGAACATCCGCTCTTCCGTGCCGAGGAGCCTTACAGGGCGGGAACGGGTCAGCTGGAGGACGTGCTGCGCACGAAGAGTGTCATAGAGGGCAGGAGAAGAAAGGCAGACCGCTTGTGGAGGCGGCGGAAAAATAGGGGAAAGAGAAGGGGCTGACCCCGGCATAATACTTGCCCTGCCCGAAATCAGGCCTCGGCAGACTTTTTATTGACATTATTGTAATTAGCCTGTGCTCGTTATAGCATACATACCCTGCGGCTCCGAGGAAGAGGCGCGCAGGATAGGGAAGAAGCTGGTGAGCGAAAAGCTGGCGGCCTGCGCCAACATAGTCAAGAGCCACTCAATCTACGCGTGGGAGGATGAGCTGAAGGAGGGCCGGGAGTGGATAGTCTTGGCAAAGACCCTGCCCGGCAAATTCAAGAAGCTGCAGAAAAGAGTCGAGAAGCTGCATTCTTATGAGATTCCCTGCATAATAGGCCTGCCCGTGGGAGACGCGAACCCGGCATATGCGACATGGGTCGAGGAGCAAGTGAAATGAACAAAAAACAGCTCATGGAGCACCTGATAAAGACCAACCACATAAAGAGCGTGGCGGTCGAGAAGGCGTTCATGAACGTGGACCGGGGCAAGTTCATCCCGGACGACCAGAAGGGCATGGCCTACTATGACATCCCGCTCTCCATCCCGGGCGGCCAGACCATATCGGCGCCGTCGATGGTCGCCACCATGCTTGAGGAGGCCGAGCTCAAGGAGGGTTTGAAAGTCCTTGAGGTGGGGGCCGGCTCCGGCTACAACGCTGCTCTCGTCGCCGAGATAGTCGGGCAGGAGAACATCATAACCATCGAGAGGTTGCCAGAACTGGTGGCATTCGCGAGATTAAATCTGGAGAACAGCGGCTACGGCAAGGTCAGGGTCATAAAGGGCGACGGCAGCCAGGGATATCCACCCGAAGCGCCGTTCGACCGCATAGTCTCCACCGCGGCCACTCCCAAGCTTCCTACGGCATGGGCGGAGCAGCTGAACTCCTACGGTCTGATAGTCGCGCCTGTGGGCGGGAGGCACTTCTACCAGGATCTTGTGGTCGCGCGCAAGAACGGAGACGGGAAGGTGCACGAGCTCAAGAAGGGGGGTTGCGTCTTCGTGCCGCTGATAGGCAGAGAAGGATGGCCCGAGTACTCCGAGCGCTAGCGGAACGCGCCTGCGGCTAGAAGGAACAGCATGAAGACTAATAAGAACGCTCCTATCTCCAGTGCGGCGGTTCTAAGATTGAGTTCCTCCCTGAAGCCAAGGCTTTTCACGACTATGTTATAGAGTGGGGATAGAAAAGGCTCATCCCCCTATCTGAAAATCGATCTTGAGCGACTCATACCCCGGCCGGGAGAACCTCACGGAGTAGCGCCCTCTTTTGACCGGAAAAGAGAAAGAGCCGTCGCGGCCGGTCATGTGTTCTCTCTTATTGACTAAAACGGGCACGCCGCCGAGTGCCGAGCCGTCGGAGCTGAGTATCAGGGTGAAGGGCTTCGACAAATCCCTTATCACCTTGGGTCTGTAGTCGTACGAGACCGGTTTCAGGGGCTCGACCGCGGCCTTCTCGACTATAAGGTCCGAGCCATTGGGGGAATCGTTGAAGAGCTCAGCCTTGTGCTCATTGCACCTCTTCACCAGGTTCTGCGGGGGAATCCTGTCGGTGAACTCTATGCCGCACTCTTTCGCGTAGCGCTCCCAGAACGGCCTGGAGGACCTCAGAATCTTGCGGTCCACGACGCCCCTCCGCGTCTTGCGCTCCTGGCATATGTCCTCGAAGCTGACGAAGTCGGGATACCCGGAAGGGAACGCACTGGTGTAATGGAAGCCCAAGACATCCCCGTTCTGCGCACAGTAGTGGCCGTCATAAGAGGGCGTGTCGTGGTCGCGGTTCCAGCAGTCTCCGGCGGTGTGGCCCACCGGACTGTGGGCCGTCCAGCCGCTGTCCCAGTCGAGCGAAAGGCTGAAAGCCCAGTAAGTCCCCCAGTTCGCGCAGGC
>CAZINR010000012.1:0-223 GCA_964540655.1 uncultured archaeon
ATACTCAGGGGCGCCCAGGGTTGGATATCCAAACTGACGCTCGTGAAGGCCGCAGTATCCCTGAGTGGTGAAGATGGGGTCATCCTAGCGCCCGGTAGCATAAGCATCATGAACGCGAGGGGGGAGCCGTTCGATTTGAGCGATATAAGCCCGTTCTCCTGCTATGGGGAGGCCAGGCGGGGTTCTGAGAGGGGGGTCGGGCCCACTCAGACCTGCAGGCCCG
>CAZINR010000012.1:233-26766 GCA_964540655.1 uncultured archaeon
GGACCCCCCTCAAGGAGAGGACAACATAGTTACTCTGAATTTCAAACCTGTGACTGACGAATCGAACTTCGAGATAACGGTGGAGGATGCCGGGGTGAAAGTCAACCTGAACCTGCCCCTTCTGGGGGAGCTGCTGGCGGATTTGACAAGGCAGGTGCTCGAACAGTCTTCGGAGAAAGGCTATATAAGATACGGCGGGGTGACTCACCTCTGCAACGCCTTCAAGGGAAAGCCCGGCCAGGCCACGATACACGGGACGGTACTGGAGACTGATGAGCAATACTTGCCCCATGGGTTCGAAGAAGCGGTGAGCCTCTCTTTTGCCAGCATCCCGCAGAGCCTGGACACTTCCAACATCCCGGAGAGCATAGACTGTAGTGAGGAAAGTAAAGAGGATTTGATTAAACAGAATGCGATAGACCTCCTTACTTCCGACAGGACCGAGCAGTTCCAGCTCAGGCTGGCGAGAACCCCCGACGGACCCGAAGTCGAGCAGGAAGACCTTGATGAGCTACAGAGGCGGGTGAATGAGAACTCCATGGTGAAGCAGACTGGAGAGAACAGGGTAGTCAATCTCAAGGGTCGCGTAGAAATCGAAGGCAGGACCGTCACCCTTACGCCGTCGAGCGAATCGCCGACTCAGCAAACAGGCGAGGAGAAAAGGGTGGGTGAGTTCCCCCAGCCGCCGAGAGAAGAGGACCCTGCCAGGGAGCTTGAAGAGAGCCTTGGCGGCGGCAGGATAGAGGAATCCCTCTACTGGCTGATGAGGATACCGGAGGATGCCGCCGGGACTTTGGCCCAAGCCGGCAATCTGGAAGATTCGGAGGCGGCTGCAAAGACCGCAACTGCCATATGCAAGCTCATGGGCATGAGGCACTGGATGGAGCTGGACGACTTTGGAAAGGCGCTTATGGCCATATGCGGGATAGGCAACATCTTCGGAGAAGCCGACGCCAAGACCCTGTGCGACCTAGCCGGACTCTACGCCGCCATGGAGAGCGGCAGCATAAGGTCGGTATTGGCGATTCTGGCGAACATGCTGAACGGCGCCGGCTTTGATTTCATGGTCACTACCGATATGATAGAGGCGGCAATGCGGACAGGAGATCTGGAAGACGTCCTCATGGCAGTGTCCGCAGCCGCAAGGCTCGCAGGCGATGTGGAGGCGGCAAATTATCTCGCCCAGCTGGCCCAGATAATACATGGGCTTAAGAGCGGCGACATATTGTCGATACTCGCCGCCGTACTGAGCAATCTGGGCGACACCGACTTGGCGGGCGTCATGGGGGCACTCGACGCCTTGATGAGGGGGGTGGAGGACGGGAACATCCTCGCCGCTTTGCGCGCGCTCGCAGACCTGGCGCACCGGTTCGGATATGACGTCTTAGGGGAATTGGGAGTATTCGGGCAGGTACAAGGCGCTTTCGACACCGTGATGAACTTCGACAACGCCCTGGACGCCTGCAAGGACAAGGAGAAAATGGCCTGGGACCTGGTCTGCACGGTGCCGGAGATCGGCGGGGGCGTCTGCCCGGATGAGATACCCTGCATAGGGGGTGGCATGGGAGAGTTCAGTTACGGGTTGCCGAGCTTTGAAATCCCAAAGCTGTGCAACGACATGTTCTTCGATTTCGGCTTCCAGATAGACTGCACCTGCGTTTACGTCTGCCCCACGGTTCCTAACACCATGTACTATCCTAGAAGCGTCGGGGTAAACCTAAAGCAGATAATGATGATCCTTGATGCGGCCTTGGGCGGCGGTTTTGACCTAGATGCCGTTCTCAGGGGCGACATAATGGGTTACTGCAGGCTGGATCCATAGACGAGAATGAAACCGAAGGCAATACCGAGGCTGATGCGGCTGGAGAACAGCGCGATGGCGGCTATCGCGGTAGTCATAGGCTACGTAGTCGCCGGGGGCCTGGAGCCGGGGGCAGGCATAATCCTGGCGATAATCTCGGCCTTCTTTATAACTGGGGCCGGCAACGCAATAAACGACTACTACGACCGGGAGACGGATACTAAGAACGCGCCCCACAGGCCGATACCGTCCGGCCACATAATGGAGGAGCATGCCTTCTATCTGGCAATCGCGCTTTTCTTTATCGGCATAGTCATGGCCTTCTTAATAAACTATTCTTGCCTGGCCCTTGCATCTTTCAACTCCGTTATACTCTTCCTCTACGGCCGCAACCTCAAGTCATCGGTCTTCTTGGGCAACGTGGCCGTCTCTTATCTAACCGCTTCGACCTTCGTCTATGGGGCACTGGTCCTCCAGAACCCGCTGACCACCGTGTTCCTGGCGCTTCTGGCCTTCCTGGCAAACGTAGGGCGGGAGATAATCGGGGATGTGGAGGACATCGAGGGAGACATGAAGGCCGGGATGAAGACTCTGGCAACGCGTTTGGGCGAGAAAAGGGCATGGCTTTATGGGAGGATTTATATAATCGGGGCCGTGCTGCTGAGCCCGGTGCCATACGTGACCGGGCTGCTCGGCATCTATTACCTCCTGCCGGTCCTGACCGCAGACGCGCTTTTTGTCGTATCGATAGCGACAAGCGATGCGCGCCTGAACCAGCGGCTGACCAAATACGCGATATTCGTCGGCCTGGTGGCCTTCCTGATGGGTGCCCTACTTTAGGTGCGCGTCCGTAAATTCCCGTATCTTGCTCTGGACCTCTTTAACTCTGCCGGCGTTGCTGAACACCTTCCAGATCTTCCCCGGCTTCGAGAGCTTATTGCGTTCGCCGTAGGCGAGGTTCAGAAGCTTCTGCTGGACCTTCTTCTGAAAGTTGAGGACCTCGAAGACCTCTTTCTCCCTGTGGCTCATGCGCGCAAGGGCCTTCTCCGAGGCGACCTCGAGCACTATGACCAGGTCGGGGTCCGGCACGAAAGAGTTCAGCTGCGATATCCACTGCTCGTTGACTCCCTGGACGGACTGGTAGGCGACTGTCGAGTAGTAATAGCGATCGGATATGACGACTTTGCCCTCCTCGAGGGCCGGCTTTATGACCTTGTCCACGTGCTCCGCGCGGTCGGCTGTGAAGAGTAGAGTCAGGGTCTCTGGCGACACCTTTATCTTGCCGGATAGTATCATGCGTATGGCTTGGCCTATGAATCCCTTAGTCGGCTCCTGGGTTACGACTACTCCCATGCCGCAGCCCTTTAGGTGCTCTGACAGCAGGCGCGCATGTGTGGATTTGCCGCTGCCGTCCGCGCCCTCCAATACTATGAACTTGCCCTTTTTCATTTGTGCCGCTATATTTTTATTCATAAAGGTAAAATATACCTGTTTAAACAGGCTTCATCCCAGGCGATGCGGCTTTTTACTTCATAAACTGAAAATATGGGACGATAAAAATGGGCAAAGCAAAGATGTTCGGTGGAGCTGCGGTGGTGTTCGGTTTGATAATGGGTGTTCTGGCCTGGCTTTTGGTGCCCGGCTCGTTCCTCACGTTCCTGCTGTACGTGTATCTTCCGGTTCTGCTGATAACAGTCGGCCTGGTGGCCATAGTCATAGGCGTGCTGCTTCTGATATACGGCTGATTCGGGCTTTTTTCTGAAACCTGCCTAAATATTAGACCATGTTAGATTACGCTAGGTTGGGTCTGAAGTGCGGAATAGAGATACACCAGCAGCTCGACACGCACAAGCTCTTCTGCGAGTGCGAATCCCGTATACGCGACGGCGAGCCTGAAGGGACAATCAAGCGCAGGATAAAGGCGGTGGCAGGGGAGCTGGGTGATGTGGACCCGGCCGCGCTGCACGAGCTGCTTAAGGACAGAGAGTTCGTCTACGAGTTCTACCAGGACACCAACTGCCTGGTTGAGCTGGACGAGGAGCCGCCCCACCCCGTAAACAAGGAGGCTTTAGACATAGTTTTGGAAGTGGCGATGTTATTGCATGCAAAGCCCGTCGACGAGGTCCAGGTCATGAGGAAGACGGTCATAGACGGCTCCAACACCTCCGGCTTCCAGCGGACCATGCTTGCGGCCACGGGCGGGCATATCGAAGTCAAAGGCAAGAAGATCGGCATACCCACCATCTGCCTGGAAGAGGACGCTGCGCGCATCATAAAGAAAGAGGGGAGCGCCACCTGGTACAGGCTTGACCGGTTGGGCATACCATTAGTCGAGATCGGCACCGACCCCGACATAACGACGCCCAGAGAGGCCAGAGATGTGGCCGAGAAGATAGGCATGCTCCTGCGCGCGACCGGGAGAGTGAGAAGGGGGCTGGGGACGATAAGGCAGGATGTCAACGTCTCGATTAAAAAAGGGAGGCGCATAGAGATAAAGGGGGTACAGGCGCTCAACGACATACCCGGCTTGGTGGAGAACGAGGTCAGGAGGCAGCTGGAGCTGGCCGGAATAAGAGACGAGCTCAAGAAGAGGGGTTTCAAGGCATTTAAGCTTGGGGTCAAAGAGCTCAGCGATATCTTCAAGAGATCAAAATGCAAAATCGTCAAGGGCAGGAGAGTCTTCGGCATCAGGGTGCCGAAGTTCAAAGGCTTGGTCGGAAGGGAGCTCATGCCCGAGTACAGGTTCGGAACAGAGCTGGCCGGCATAGCGAAGAGCGTCGCGGGGCTTAAGGGCATATTTCACTCGGACGAGATGCCTGCCTACGGGATAAGCGAGGGGGAAGTCGGGGCCGTGAGGAAGAGGCTCGGGCTCAAGAATCAGGACGCATTCATCATGGTGGCAGCCGGTGAAGGGCCGGCCCAGAAAGCGCTCATTGCCATAGCCCAAAGATGCAAAGATGCGCTCAAGGGCGTACCCAAGGAGGTCAGGCGCGCGGACGGGACGCTGACCCGCTTCATGAGGCCGCTGCCCGGCAGCGCGCGCATGTATCCGGAGACCGACCAGCCGGTGGTCAAGATAACGAAGGCCATGCTGGATTCGGTAGAGGTCTCCTCGACTCCGGAAGAGCAGAAGAGAGAGCTCGGGGAGATGGGTCTGGGGAAAGAGCTGGCCGAACAGCTGGTCAAGGGTAGCATGACTGGCCGATTCAAAGAAGCAGCGAACAGATTCAATATAAAGAATTCGGTCATAGCCTCGACCATGCTGGCCGCCCCGGACTTGGAATTGGAGGGGGTATTCAAACTGGTGGACTCGGGTAAAGTGGCAAAAGAGTCCATAGATGTGGTGGTGGAGGGTGTGAGAGCCGGCAAGAGCGCGGAAGAGGTTGCAAGGTCAAAGAAACTGTTTTTAATGGACGAGGCTGAAATCAGAGAGAGGGTCAAGGATATCGTCAAGAGGAATAAGGGGGCGGATTTCGGACGATTGATGGGCGCGGCGATGTCCGAGTTGAGGGGCAAGGCCGACGCCCGGACCGTCAAGAGGCTAATCGAGGAACTGTCATAATGGATTTGAGGGATTTGCCAGTCACCTTCTGGCTGTTGATAATATTGTTCGCGGTCTTCGTGACGCAGATAGCCACGGCGGCGGCGGGCGTGCCGTTCACCGAGATGACGGTGCTGAGCCCCCTCGCAGTACTGAACGGCCAGAAGCTGTGGGGTCTTTTCACCAACATGTTCCTGCACGGCGGGATGTTCCATATCTTCTTCAACTCCTGGGCTTTGTTCATGTTCGGGTTGGCGCTAGAGAGGTTGATTGGCGGGAAAGAGCTGCTCAAGGTCTTCCTGATATCCGGGCTTGTTGCCTCCATGTTCTACGTGTTGACTTCGGTGTTCATACTCGACAGCAGCGCATCTGCCCTGGGCGCCAGCGGCGCCATATTCGGAATCGTCGGGGCCATGATAGCCCTTCGGCCGAGGATGAGGGTCATGCTGATTTTCCCGCCCGTGCCGATGGAGCTATGGATGCTAGGAGTATTCTTCGTCCTTATAGCTGTGCTTTGGTTCGGCGCAGGCGGCGGCACCGGCATAGCCGAGAACGCTCATCTTGGAGGGCTGATAACGGGTCTGGCGCTAGGATGGTATTACAAGGGTAAAGAGAATGCCAGGACCTCCGGGCGCGGGATTTGGAGGAGCTTCAACCGGCCCAGCTACAACTACGACTGGATAGATGACTACAGATAAGACCTATGACGCGGCCGTCATCGGCGCCGGGCCGGCAGGCCTTATATGTGCCACTGACTTGCACAAATCAGGAAAGGATGTGGCAGTCTTCGAGAAGGACAAAAAAGTCGGAGAGCCGGTCGAATGCGCCGGCCTCTTCAATATCGGCGGCCTTTCCCGGTTAGGTATAGATAAGGGAGATTATATTTTGAATGAAGTAAGGGGCGCGAAATTCATATCGGCCGGCGGCGCCTCCGCCGCAATAGAAGGGAGGGAGAGCAAAGCCTGTGTTGTGGATAGGGGCGAATTCGACCGCTTTCTGGCCTCGAAATACGATGGCGACCTGCTTCTGAAGACAGAGGTCAAAGGTGCGCGCAGAGCAGGTGGGGCACACGAACTCAAGGCCGGCGGCGATTCCTTCAAAGTCGAGAGGGTCGTGATTGCCACCGGCTATGATCAGAATCTTCACAAGCAGTTCGGTCTTGGGGGGCCTTCGAGATTCATATCCACCAGCCAGTACGAGATAGAGGGCATTGACGTCGACCCGGATTTTGTAGAGGTCTATTTAGGCTCGGTCGCTCCGGGCTTTTTTGCCTGGGTGATACCGGTAAACGAGAACAGGGCAAGAGTGGGCTTGGGGGTTCTGAACGCGGATGAGAGCACGCACCAGTATATGGGTGGATTCGTCAAGAGACTCAGGGAGGAAGGCCGGTTCGGTCAGAAGAACAAAGTCGTCAGCAAATCCGGCGGCCTAATACCGCTGTTCGAGCCGAATCTGGAAGTGTCCCATGACGGCGCTTATCTTGTGGGCGACGCCGCGGGACAGGTCAAGGCGACGACCGGTGGGGGGGTGATGCTCGGGGGGCTGGCCGCAAAGGCGCTAGCGCGGGCGATAGTTCGTGAAGAGAGCTATGAGGCCCTTCTTTTGGATATCAACAAAGAGCTCACTAACCACCTCCTGATAAGGAAGGTCCTGAACAAATTCGGTGATGAGCAATACGAGCACATGATGGAGTTCTTGAACAAGCCAGATATCAGAAAAGTAATCGAGGAGCAAGGGGACATGGATTTGGTGGGGCCTCTACTCAAAGGCATTATGTCCAATCCTATCCTTGCGCTGCAGGCGATGAGATTCCTCGGCAAGGGGATTCTGTTTTAATAGTCGAAATGTCAAAATAAGGCGACGCGAGCTTCGCACTTGCAAGGCGCTTCTATTTTCATTAATCCAAATCATTTTAAAATGGTCGGGGAAGAGCTGGGGTGGTACCCGCTTGACGGATGGACCATAGCACTGCTGATAGCGGAGATGCTGGTCATGATAATGATTCCCGGCTTCCTGCTGAGCCTGGCTCTCTTCCCGAAGAGGCATGAGATGGCCATGAGCGAGCGCTTGGCCCTGTCTTTCGGCTTGGGGCTCGCGCCGCCATTCGTGCTGACTCTCCTGAACATACTCCTGGAGGTCAGGGTGAATGTGGTGACGAGCGCACTGGTTTTGGCATTCTTCGCAATAATAGGTCTTGTGGGCTTTTTGAACCGGGGCGGCGACATAAACCTGATGGAGTGGTACAAGTCTAAAGAGTAGGCAGCTCGCCGGTTATTCTGTCTATCTTCTTCTCTTCGTCCGGCCCTATACCCATGCATGTGATTGTTCCTGGCTCTACTTCGGTATGCCCGGCGTCTTCTATGGCTGCGGTAGTCAGACCGGCGCTCTTGGCAAGCTCCTTTATCTCGAACAGCTCTTTTAAGTCCTTCACCTTAAGGACTATCTTCTTGCCGCCTCCGTCCAGCCAGTCTTTGAGCAGTTGCTTGTCGTCCTGCCTGATATAGCACTGCAGCACAGCATGCGCTACCTGGGCGCAGGTTTTGCCCTTAGATAGTTTCAAATCCCCCCTCACCAAGACTGTCAGTTTGTACATCTTCAGAGTGCTTTTTATTACTGTTGCAGCTAATTAAAACAAGGGTGGAAAAAGCATGGATACGGGGATAAAAGTCGGCGATGTGATGGCGAAGGGCATAGTCACCGCGGAGCCCAAAGACACGGTCAAGAAGGCGTGCGAGATTATGGCAAAGCACGATTTGAGCGGCATCTCAGTCATGGACAAAGGCAGAGTCGTAGGGATGCTGACCCAAGGGGACCTCGTGACCATGATAGCCAATGGACAAGACCCTTCGTCCCTGAAGGTCAAGGAGATAATGGGCACTAAGCTGGCCAGCATAGGTCCGAACGTCGACATAAGCAAGGCGGCCGGGGTCATGGTCAGGAATAAGGTCAAGAGGCTCCCAGTCCTGAAAAAAGGAAAGTTGGTCGGAGTCATAACTCAAACCGATATCGTCAGGATAGCGCCCTCTGTTTTTGATTTAATCTTCGAAAAAGCGAAAATCGAGACGGGCACTCTCCTGGAAGAAGAGATCGGAATGTCCGGAGAATGCGAGGAGTGCAGCAACTACAGCGACAACCTGAGGAACGTCAACGGAGCCCTCGTATGCGAGGAATGCTACGAGGAGATTAGAGAGCAGGCCTGAGCCATAGAATGGCAGATTTGAAAAGGCGAAACCCGATTCCTTCAAAGAAACCCGTGATAGATGATGTCCAAGAGTCCTTGAGATCCGGCCCGGTCATGGGGTTGGCTTCTAAGGGGCCCATTGCGGTCTATCCGACCACCACCATCAAGCATGCCTGCGCTGTGATGGTGAACAACGGAATAAGGCGGGTTCCGGTAGTAGATGCGGGCACCAGGAAAATCGAGGGCATAATAAGCGCCAGGGACCTTGTCGACTTCTTCGGAGGGGGCGAGAAGCGCAATATAGTCAAGGGGGAATTCGAGCATAATCTTTTTTCCGCAGTCAACGCGCCGATTTCGAAGATCATGGAGGGGGATGTCATTTCGATCAGGGAGGATTTCAGCATAAGGAAGGCCGCGCGGACCATGCTGGAGAGCAACGTGGGCGGATGTCCAGTGGTGGACAAGGAAGGCAGGGTGAAGGCCATCATCTCCGAAGGGGACTTCATAAGGGACATCCGGGAACAGGGGGAGAGCATAAGTGTCGGCGACATCATGACCAGAGAGGTTAACACAGTGACTCCCGGCATGAGCCTGGGGGACGCCGCCAGAATCATGATAAACCGGGGCAGGAGGCGACTGCCGGTGATACATGACGGGGAGATGGTCGGCATGCTCAGGACGACCAGCTTTCTTGAGTTCATATCCAAGAACGGATTCGCCCGGTTCGGGACAGTGGATGCAGAGGAGATCATGGAGAAAGAGAAGGTCGGGGATGCCATGAGCCTCTATTTCGTGACCATGACGCCCGACGACAGCGTAGAGCACCTGGTCGAGGTGATGCTGGCCCGGAGGCTGGGTGGCTTCCCGGTCGAGGATAGCGGCAAGATAGTCGGCATAGTGACGGAGCACGACGTCTTCGAGTTCGCCTATTCCTGGGCCCTGAAATAAGTATTTTTATAGGATGCGTTCTATAGATATATCGTGATATATCTAGATATATCGAAATGGATGAGCGACTGACCGAAATCCTTAAGAACAACAGGGAGGCCTTGGAGATATTCAAAGACGAGAAGACGTTCGAGTCGATCTGTGCAATCAAGGGCGTCTTCATTGATAAGATTCTCGAAAGGGGCGACATAAGATTGCTCATCGTGGATGCACTGGCGGAAAGGCCGAAGCACGGATACCAGATTATGAAGGGCATCTCCAAGAAATTCCTCGGCATATACGAACCCAGCCCCGGAGTCATCTATCCAACCCTCCAGTCCATGGAGGAGGAGGGTCTGCTGGAGATGGAGGAGAAGAAGCGAAAGAAGACCTATGCGCTGACCAAGGGGGGCCAGAAGTTTTTGAAAAACAACCACAAGAGGCTGGATGAGATATTCTCGCAGATAGAGGGGGGCTTCCTGGGGGAGAACAAGGAGTATTCAAAGCACATGAAGAGAATAATGGACCTCTGGGTGAAGCTTGCCTATGAGATTTATTTCAGGTCAAAGAACAGGGCGGAGGAGGGAGACAAAGACATAGCCAGCAGGGTAGGCAAGATAAGGGGCATACTCAAACAGACTTTGAGGGAGATAGAAGAGGTATGGAAATGAGCAAGCAGTGCATACTGGAGCTGGAAGACGTTTGGAAAGTCTACCTTCTGGGAAAGGTAGAGGTGCCGGCCATCAGGGGCGTGGACTTCTGCGCAAACAGGGGGGAGTACATCTCGATAACCGGGCCCAGCGGCAGCGGGAAATCAACGCTGCTGAACCTCATAGGCTGCCTGGACACTCCCACCGCCGGGAGGATAATGCTTGGCGGCGTGGACATAAAGACTCTCAGCGAGAACGAGCTGGCGGCAGTCAGGAGGAAGATGATAGGGTTCGTCTTCCAGACCTTCAACCTCATACCCGCCCTCAGCGCGAAAGAGAATGTCGGACTCCCGATGAGATTCGACGGCAGTTCCAAAGGCGCGGCGAGCCGGAAGGCGGAGGCGCTCCTGGAGCTGGTTGGTCTCGAGCACCGCATAGACTTCAAGCCCATGGAGCTGTCGGGGGGCGAGCGCCAGAGGGTCGCGATAGCGAGGGCGCTGGCAAACGACCCTGCGATAATCCTGGCCGACGAGCCGACCGGGAACCTGGACACCAAAAGCGGGGTGAAGGTCATAGAAGTCCTGGAGGAGTTGAACAAAAAGGGTATGACGCTCATCGTGATAACCCACGACCGGAAGCTTTCCGAAAGGGCCGAAAGGCGCTTGCACATAGTGGACGGCAGATTCGTGGAAAGGGAGAACAATAACTCTAAAAAACTTAAACAAAAGGTGAAAAAATGAAAAAATACGCGGTTTTGGCACTTCTAATGGTGCTTGGGACGGTATGCGCAACGGCGCCCTCCTTCGATGTGAGCTATGAGGTTACCCCTAGCAGCATCAACCCAGGTGGGTCGGGGCAGGTGATTGTTACCATAGAGAACGACGAGACTTTGACAGACATGGAGGATGTCGAGGTAGAACTCAAGAGCAAGGACTCCGCCATCACGGTGACGGCTGGCAAGTCCGAGCTGGAGACCATATCCGCCTCATCCACGTCATCAGCCGCCTTCACTATAAGGGTGAAGAGCTCGGCCAGCCCGGGGAGTTACATTGTGGAGGCGAGAGGCACTTATGAATATGGAACCGGGGAAACGTCCAGCTTCAGACTCAACATCCCTGTGACCGTCGCATATCGCTCGGGGCTGGAGATATTCGCCACCGACACGCAGGTCACCCCAGGAGGTAGCGAGAATCTTCTCATAACCATACAGAACTCGGGAGCGAGCGCGGTGAGAGACCTAATACTGACCCTCTCGCCGAGCACCACATACGTGTATCCTACTGGCAACGTCCGGACCAGCGTAGAATCTATAAATGCAGGCGATGCGTCTGAAGCCGCCTTCAGAATAAGAGCGAGCGACTCGGCCGTGGTCGGCATACAGCCAGTGACCCTGACTGTCACATACACGGATGCCGGAGGGGGCACCCAAACGGACACTCAGTCTATCGGTGTGACGGTGGTGGATGCAGGAACGGAGATAATCGTCGACGGCATCGAGTCGGACCTAGAGCCTGGGAAGAGCGGCAGAGTCTCAATCGGGCTGAGGAACGTCGGAGAGGCTAACCTGGAGAACATCTACGCGTCGATAACCACTACAGAGGACCTGAACATACGCGGCTCGAACGAGAAGCTCTTAGACAGCCTTGTCGTGGGTGAGACAAAGTACTTAGAATTCGACTTCGAGGTCTCGCAGGATGCCGAATCCATACCCGCAGAGAGCACACTTTCAATAACCTACCAGCACGAGGGGGGCAAGAAGGAATTCACAGACTCTAAGCCTCTCGGTATAGTGATAATGGGGGATGTTGAGTTGAGGGTAATCGATGTGGACGTGGACAGAGAAGACGGGGAGATGGAGGTGGACATTGCGAATTATGGCAACAAGGACGCCGAGGCTGTGAAGATAGTCCTGCTGCAGGATGGTGAGGGGATAGGGACCGGTTTCACCGACTCGATAAAACCGAACAAACACAAAGTATTCCGCTTCGACCTCCCGACAAAAACAAATCTGGTAGCTCGAATCTCTTATAAAGACTATGAGGCCGAAGCGGGGGAGAGCTTCGTGGAGGAGAACATCTTGCTGGATAAAGAGGATATAAGCATGCCGGCTCCGGATATGACGGGTGTAGTAATCCTCCTGATAGTAGTGGCAGCGGTCATTGTCTGGTATATGCGGAAAAGAAGCGGTGATAAGCAGAAAATAGATGTCAGCAAGTACAAATAGGGATGTTCCTGGATATGACGCTGCGGTCCTTGTGGGAACACAAGGTCAGAAGCTTTCTTACAGCCTTTGGCGTGGCTCTCGCAATCGCCGCAATCGTATCTCTGGGCTCCATCTCGGAAGGCATCAACGAGATGATGCTGGAGCAGATGAACATGGTCAGCGACCTTATCTTCGTATCAGAGAAGGGGAGCATGGACATGGACTTCTCCGGGGGCATGGTCGCATGGCCCAAAGTCGAGATAGAACTGGTGGATGAGATTGCCCAGATGGACGGCGTGGAATTGGCGAGCCCGGAGATAGAACTGGCAGACCCCAGCAGCAATACCTATGTCGTCGGCCTGGACCTAGACCATCTTGAGACGCTTAGTCTGGACACGGTGGAATTCGAAGAGGGGGGCTGGGCCACCATAGGCGAGAACGAGCTGGTAATCGGTTATGCCCTGTCGGATTCCCTGAGGCGGGACGTCGGCGATGAGTTGGTCCTGCGCGATGACGAATATGTGGTAAGCGGCGTTGCGGAAAAAAGAAACGACTTCATAGACTATTCGGTGATTAGCTCGTGGCAGTCAATTGCAAAGACCTACGACACGGAAGACTACGTCACCGCGATTATAGTGACTCCGGCCGACGTCAGGGATTCCGAGAGGATAGCCAATGAGATAAGCGAGAGATTTGATACAGTGGAGGCCTTCACCACGGCGGACATGCTCGAGACTGCGGAGGAGGTGCTAGGCCAGTTCAGGCTGATTACCCTCGCAGTGGGTTTCATAGCGTCAATAGTGGCCGCAATCGGGATCATAAACACCATGATGATGGTGGTCATGGAGCAGAAGAGGGATTTTGGGGTCATGAAGGCGTTGGGCGCAGAGAAAAAGACCATAATGATGCTGGTATTGCAGGATGCGGCCATTATAGCGATTCTCGGCGGAGTCGTGGGTTTGTCTCTGGGATACATGGGCACAGAGGCGGTCAACCAATCCATGCCTTTCCCCATGGCCATCGTCACGCCGAGCCTGGCCGGGTTCAGTTTATTGTATGGCGTTTTCATAGCGATGTTTGCGGCAATCTATCCCGCCTACCAAGCGGTTAAGGTAAATCCCGTGGACGCTATGAGAGAAGAATGATACTTGATATGGCGTACAAGGAACTCGGAAGACATCGCACGAGGACTATCTTAACTGTGATTGGGATATCGATAGGGATATTGCTAGTCACCACCCTGAGCTCATTCGCCGAAGGCATGTCGGATATCGCTAACGAGCGGATGGCGTTTTTATCTGGAAAGGTTGTGGTCGTCCAGGAGGGGGTTGGTTTTAGCAGCTTCCAGCTAAGTGAGATCGATGAGTCGATAGAGGGGGGGTTGGAGGACATACCTGGCGTCGAACGTGTCGCAAAGATCGTGACGGGGAATGTTCCTGAGGTGGGGGGGGTTCGCGGCGTGAACCCAGAAAACGCGGATATGGTTGAAATTGAGATTAGTTTTGAGGAGGGGAGGATTATGGAGGATGAGGCCGATGAGGTTGTGCTTGGGAGCAATTATGCCGAAAACACCGGATATAAGGTGGGCGATGTTATAGAGATTCGGGGCACCAAATACGATATCGTCGGTATCTTAGACCGGTTCAACCCTGAAGCGGATAATGTGGTCGTTACCGATTTCGAGACGGGGCAGAAGATCCTCCGCAAAGAGGACAAGGTGACCGTTTTCATGATAGAGCCGGCCAGCATAAAGGAGGCAAAGAGCATAGCTGACGAGATAACGCGGCTTTATGATAATGTGGAAGCCACGACGGAGGAAGGTGCGCGCGAACAGGCGGAAGAGTTCACAGCCCAGTTGGGTATAATGACCTTCGCCATGGGCTCGATAGCAGCGATAATCGCCGGTCTGGGAATAATGAATGTGATGTTTATGAGCGTCCGGGAGAGGAGAAAGGAGATAGGGACCATGAAGGCGGTCGGTGCGACAAACTACCAGATACTGATGGAGGTCGTAATGGAAGCTGTCGTGATAGCCCTCGTGGGGGCTGTTCTGGGGATAATCATGAGTTATCTGGCCGTGGATTTCATAAATGCTGAATTGGGGCAGGCCGGAATAGCGAGGATTACTCCTATGCTTCTGATAAACGTGACACTTTTCGCCACGTTTCTCGGAGTGGTGGGGGGCCTGCTTCCGGCTCGCCAGGCTGCCAGCCTGCAGCCGGCGGTAGTCCTCAGATACGAATGATTTTTTAGCCCCATGAGGATAATATTACATGCTCAAGCGTGCCTGTCCCCTGCTGCTTTCACTGCTGCTTTTAAGCCTGCTGTCTCCGGCACATGGCGACTGGCCCATGTTCAGAGGAAACCCTGCCAGGACCGGATACACCGAGCTGGCCGGGGATTTGGGACCCGATTTTACAATAGCATGGACTTACACAGCTCCGAACGGGATATTCGCCTCACCGGCCGTGGGCGACATAGACGGTGACGGGCAGAACGAAATAGTAGTCGGACTCGAGAAGGAGCGTGGAACGCTCCAGGAAAGCCTTCTCATATTAAGCAGTGAAGGGGGATTGGAGGGCACTTTCACAACCAGTGGCGGCATACATTCCTCCCCGACACTATGGGATCTCGACGGTGATGGAGACTTGGACATAGTCTTCGGCACCAACGATGCCAAGGTCTATGCGCTCGACGGGGCGACAGGAGAAGAGCTCTGGGTTCGAGATGCTGTCGTGGGGGCGTTCAGGTCTTCGCCTCTGGTGTGGGACCTGGACGGCGACAACAATATGGAGGTATATATTGGTTCCTCCAACGGCAGCCTTTATTGCATAGACGGCGAAAGCGGAATAGTGGAGTGGAGATTCCAGGCCGACGGCGAGATTTCATCCTCGCCTTCCCTCGGCAACCTGGACAGTGATGAGGGATTGGAGATATTCTTCGCTTCTCACAATGGGAGCGCTTACGCGCTCGAGGGAGGCGGGAGTCTGGTTTGGGAGGTTGACCTGGAATCGCCCGTAATCTATTCCAGCGGCGCCGTCATCCCCACGACAAACGGGCAGGCGGTGGTCGTCGGGACATACGACGGAGAGCTCACGATAATAAAGGACGGCGAGGTAATCAACTCATTCGACGCGAACGCGAGCATCAGCGGCTCTCCCGGGGTCTTGGTGACGGACGGCGAGACTAGGATAATCTTCGGGACCGCCCTCGAAGAAGACCTTCATGGAGTCTATCTCAAGTATTCACAGAACAAGCTATATGGCGTAGACAGTACCGGCAAGCTGCTCTGGTCCAGGGCCACGGGAGGGTGGACGGCCTTCGCATCCCCCGCACTTGCGGATATAGACAGGGACGGTAAGGTGGAGGCCCTGATGGGTGCGAGAGAGGGGACCCTGTATGCCGTCGATACTGAGGCCGGCGGCTTCGACTGGACCTACAGTGGTGGGACCGGATTGTTCGCATCACCCGTGCTGGCTGATGTGGATGGTGACGAGGACCTTGAGATACTCGTAGCTTACCGGTTCAGTAACCAAATCAAGTTAATAGACTCGCCGGACAAGCCGGATTTAGTCGTGGACGGATTGGAGGTCTCCACCAATTTTCCCGACGCCGGCGGCATAGTTAACATAACCGCATCGGTCAGGAACAGAGGTGAACTGGATTCAGAGAACTCCACACTCACATTCTACAGAAGGTCGCCTCTTCTCGACCACCCGATAGGCGAAGCCCCCATAGGCGCCCTAGGGCCAGGGGATTCGATTGAACTTCATTTCCCCTGGGAGTTCAGAGCGCCTGAAGGTGAGGTGGGGGTGTACGTCGAGGCTGACTCTGAGGGCGTCGTCAACGAATCAAACGAACTAAACAACGGACGTTATCGCCAGTTCAAAAACGACCTGTACGTCTCGGATTATGAGTCCCCAGGGGTTTCCGACAGAGTTGTAAAGACGTCTGCGACCGTAAAGATAACAAACAAGGGGCGTTTGGACGTATCGGATATTAATGTGACCTTTTTGCTGGGCAGCGACATGTCCTCCGCTAGAAGAATTGGCGGGGAATCCCTCCAGATGAAGGGTGGCGAAACCAAGGAGGTGGAGATATCGTTCAGTTACGATTCTTCGACTGACCAGCCCGTCGTATGGGCCATTTTGGATTCTGAAAACGCTCTTGATGAAAACGATGAAACGAACAACATCCAGAGGTTCGAGTTGGGGGAAACCACTGGACCTGTGATTGAGCCGGTCAAGGCTCCGGTAAGGCCCGCTCAGGACAAAGGCCCAAACCCCATAATCATAGTGGCCCTGCTAGTGGTAATAGTGATAATAGTGTGGAAGAAGGCCCTCAAGAAGGTAGTCAAGAAGCACAATAAAAAAGAGGGAGAGGAAAAGGGGGGAGAGGTGAAAGAATCCAAGAAGGAAGCAACTTCCGAAGAGCCTCAACAGGCCGAGGAGTCCCGAGCGACAGAAGAATCCAGAAATTCCGGAGAGTCCACGGAAGAATCAAAGGGGACGTCCTGGAGCGACTATGAGGTTGAAGGGGAAAAGAAGCAAGACAAATCAGGCTAGAGCCGATTTGACCAGATGGTTGAAGAGGGGCCCGGGCTTCTCGATTCTCGAAGTGAACTCGGGGTGGAACTGGCAGGCTATGAAGTAAGGATGATCGGGGAGCTCCAGAATCTCGACCAGGTCGCGCTTCTTGTTTATGCCCGAGAAGACCATGCCGCACTTTTCCAGTTTTTTACGATATTGGTTGTTGACTTCCCACCTGTGTCGATGTCGCTCGGAGACTTTGCTCTTTCCGTAAACCTTGCTAGCAAGCGTCCCTGGTTTTATATCGCATTCATAGGCGCCTAGCCTCATTGTGCCGCCCAGGTCATCGGTCTCTTTCTGCTCTGGCAGCAGGTCTATGACTGGGTCTTCGGTTTTCGGGTCGGCCTCGGTAGTGTTTGCGCCCTTCATGCCGCATACGTTGCGCGCGAACTCCACAGCCGCCATATGGAGGCCGTAGCATATACCGAGGAACGGGATTTCATTCTCGCGGACATATGTTATCGCTTTTATCTTGCCGGCGGTCCCCCTGACTCCGAAGCCGCCCGGGACTATGACGCCATCCACGTCTTTGAGGAACTTGCCGGCGCCCTCCTTCTCTAAATCCTCCGCCTCGACCCATGTGATGTTGAGCTTGCACTTGTGCTTGATGGCAGCGTGATGTAGGGCCTCCTTGATGCTGAGATACGCGTCCTCCAGATGAGTGTACTTGCCGACCATGCCGATTGTGACGTTCTTTTCCGGTTTTTTGTCCGTGTCGACCAGTTTCTTCCATTCCCTCATGTCCTTCTTCTTAGGCTTCATGCAGAACCTGCTGAATATTATGTCGCTCAGGTTCTGGTCCTCGAAGACCAGGGGGACTTCATAGAGGGATCTGACATCGGGATTGCTTATGACGCACTCCCCGGGGACGGAACAGAAAAGGGCTATCTTCTTCTTTATGGCCTTGGTCAGGGGCTTGTCAGCCCTGCAGATGACGATGTTCGGCTGGATTCCCAGGCTCTGGAGCTCCTTAACGCTCCTCTGTGTGGGCTTGGTCTTGTGCTCGCCGCTTATTATGCGGGGGACGAAGGATACGTGTATGAACATCACCTTGTCCGGGCTCTCCGCGTAGAGCTGGCGCAGGGCTTCGACGAAGACCATGTTCTCCAAGTCTCCGATGGTGCCGCCCACCTCGATTAACACGAAATCGGATTTGGTGTCCCGGGCCACATTCTTTATTCGACGCTTTATCTCGTCGGTTACGTGGGGGATTACCTGAACTGTCTTGCCCAGATAGTCGCCGTGGCGCTCCTTCCTTATGACAGTGCCATAGACCGAACCGGTGGTCATGTTGTTGTCCTTGCCGAGGCTGAGGTTCATGAAGCGCTCGTAGTGGCCGATGTCCAGGTCTATCTCACCGCCATCGTCCGTGACGTAGACCTCCCCGTGCTCGTAGGGGTTCATGGTCCCCGCATCGGTGTTGAGATAGCCGTCTATCTTTATCGGAATCGCTGAGAAGCCCTTGGATTGGAGTATGCGGCCTATAGAAGCAGTCGTCACGCCCTTGCCCAAGCCCGACAAAACACCGCCCGTAACTACAATGAATCTCGGCATACTAGATTTGTAAGTCGGAAAATAAAAAAGGTTAGACTGAAGGGTCGTGGCGGCGGGTCACCTCTACGCGTTCTTGGGTTGCAGCTTTCATGTTTTGTCTATGGACCCTTTGGACTTGGTCTTCTCTGTAAAACCACCCCGCCCCTTCTTTCCTAGCCCATGTCGGATGCTCGCCTTTGCGTCTTTTGTGGTCCCTCCTCATTTTTGAGATTTGTTGGTAGAGGTGTCTTGAGCGGAATTCTTCCATTATCTGGGTTCTGTTCAACCATCTGTGAGGGGGCATGGAATCATTACGGTTAAAGAGAGAAAAGTGATTTTATTCTGAAAACCCTCAAAATAAGCAGAATGCTCTCAACCGAACTCTGTGGGGTCGAGCTGGACAACCCGACCGTCCTCGCTTCCGGGATATTGGGCGTCACGGGCGCCAGCCTGGCTCGCGTCGCGAAGGCCGGTGCGGGAGCCGTGACCAAGAAGTCCATAGGGCCGGAGGCGCGCGAGGGCCACGACAACCCCATTATGGTAGAGGTTGAGGGCGGCTATCTGAACGCCGTGGGTCTCCCGACGGCCGGGGTGGATGAGGCCCTCCAGGAGCTGCGCGCATATAGTGAGGCTTCTGGTAAACCCATAATCGCATCTTTCTACGGCAGGACTGTCGCGGAGTACGCGGAGGTGGCCGGAAAGCTGGATGGCAAGGCAGACCTGCTTGAGGCGAACATCTCCTGCCCCAACGTCGAGCACGAGTTCGGCCACCCGTTCGCGAGCAGCTGCGATGATGCGGCGAGCGTGGTCAAGGCAATCAAAAAAGCGGTAAAGACGGCTCCCCTGCTGGTCAAGCTCAGCCCCAACGTGGCCGGGATAGGGGACATAGCGCGCGCGGTGGAGAAGGCGGGCGCCGATGGGATAACAGCCATAAACACGGTCGGTCCGGGGATGGTCATAGACCTGAAGACTCGAAGTCCCGTTCTCACCAACAAGTCGGGCGGAATGAGCGGGCCGGCGGTCAAGCCGATAATGGTGCGGTGCGTCTATGACATCTGCGAGGCCGTCGAAATCCCCATATTGGGCGTGGGCGGCGTGCTCACGGGCGAGGATGCTGCCGAGGCTATCATGGCCGGTGCGCGCGCAGTGGGCATCGGCACGGGCGTCAAGTACCGAGGCATCGAGATATTCAAGCTTGTGCAGAAGGAGCTGCAAGAGTTCATGAAGAAAGAGGGCTTCAAGAATCTGGATGAGATGGTGGGGGTAGCGCATGGATAAGCCGGAAGTGGTCGAAGTGCTGGAGAACAGGAAGAGGAGGGGGGATATCAAGACTCTGATTCTGGACAAACCCATAGATGCGCGCGCAGGCCAGTTCGTGATGCTTTGGGTCCCGGGCGCGGGCGAGAAGCCCTTCACCCTCAGCAAGATAGGTAAAACCAGCGAGATAACCTACGACGTCAAGGGCAAGTTCACCAAAACCATGTTCGCCCTCAAGAAGGGTGACGAGGTCGGTGTAAGGGGGCCCTACGGAAATGGCTGGGACCTGGGCAAGGCCCGAAACATATGCGTGGTCGCCGGGGGGATAGGCCTTGCCCCAGTCATGCCGCTGGTTGAGGGTAAGAAAGCAAAATTCACGGTCATATACGGTGCGCGCAGTATGGACTTCCTGGTCTTCAAAAAGGAGTTGGAGGAAAGCGGCGCAAAGATCGTCTTCACGACGGACGACGGCTCCTTCGGCAAGCACTGCTATGCCTGCGACGCGCTCGAGGGAGTCTTGGAAGGCGGCAGATACGGCATGGTCCTGACATGCGGTCCCGAGCTGATGATGAAGCGTGTCGTAGACATCTGCCTCGAGAAAAAGATTCCATGCCAAGCCAGTTTGGAAAGATACATGAAGTGCGGCATAGGGGTCTGCGGCTCCTGCGCGATAGACCCATCCGGGCTGCTGGTATGCAAGGACGGGCCCATATTCACCGCCAAGCAGCTGGCCGGGAGCGAATTCGGCGCCTACAATAGGATGAAGTCCGGCTCGAAGAGGTTTTTCTAGCTCTAGCCCCTAATTCAGCATGGCAAAAATCAGAAGGCTGGTGCTGGATGTCGTAATACCGAACGTAGTCGATGTCGTCAAACTGACCGAGGAGCTGGCTGATTTGACCACCGTGAAAGGAGCCAACTCTATGGTCAGCGAAATCGACAAGAACGTCATAAGCCTGAAACTGGTTCTCGAGGGCAAGGATTTGAAGCTCAAGAACATAGAGAAACTCATACAGTCTCACGGCGGCTCCGTCCACAGTGTAGACAATGTAGTGGCCGGAACAGAGATAATAGAGGTCGTCGAGACTCCCCAGGATTGAGATGTTTGCCATCAGATACATAACCCGCGGCCTTATAGACGGTTCTCTCTCCACTCTCGGAATAGTCTTGGGCGCCGCAATCAGCGGCGACCCGAAGGTCATAGTGGCTGCCGGTTTAGGGGGTGGTATCGCCAATGCGATTTCAAATCTTCTGGGCGCGCTCACCGCAGAAAAGGCAGGGGTAATGCTCAACCTGGCCAAATATGAAAGGGATATGATAGGCTCCAAAGTACGGCTCAAAGACACCAAGATATACGACAAGGAGAAAAAGAGGATATGGATTAGTGGCATATCCGATGCTGGGGCGACCTTCTTCGGGGCGGTTCTGCCAGTCATTCCCTTCGGCCTTATGGGGGTGGGCGACGCGGTGATAGCAGCCATAATATTAACCATAGCCCTGCTCTTCGGTCTGGGCGTCTATCTGGGCAAATTGTCCAAAGAGAACATAATATGGGGTGGGGTCAAGATGGCAATCTTCGGGTTGGTGACCGCCGGGCTGGCAATGTCGCTTGAGTTCTTCTTTAAGTGAGGCCGGGACGCGAGGTTCACAGAGTGAACCTGCGCACATATTCACCGCGGCGAATATCGTGTGTCGAGGTGGACACCACCTTCCCTCATATGACCTCGGCATAAGGCCGGTACACGAGACCAAACCGATGCGAACGGAGTGGACCGGCCGGGATTCGAACCCGGGGCCTCTTCCATGCCAAGGAAGCGATCTACCAGGCTGATCTACCGGCCCACATTGTTCCAGAGGTGATTGATCACCTCAAAAAAGCGGCTATTATTAGGTGTTTTTAGCTAAAAAGGTTTTTTAGCCTCTAACTCTCAATAACCTGCCTGAAAATGAGAAGATATCTCTTCACGGCCGTGGTTTTCGTCTTGTGGATTGTTGGTTTCTATCTTGCCACGGACTTCAGCGGCAGGGACCTCGTGAACGCCCTCTCGGACGTCGAGCTCTGGAGCGTGGCCGCAGGTTACGCCTTCTACGGCATGGCAGTTCTCACGGGAATTTTCATACTCTACAGGGCTCTCAAGGTCCTGGGCATCACGCCGCCGATAAAGGGGGTCAGCAAGGCCTGGGTGTTCGGCTCGTTCCTGGATAATATAGCCCCGACCATAACGCCCATAGGGGAAGCCAGCATGGCTTTCTTCCTGGAGAGGTTCTACAGGATGTCTTACACGAAGACTCTGGCCGCAATCGGCATTTATGTCTCCTCGTGGGGCATATCCGTCAGCCTCTTCTCGATCGTAGCTGCCATATTGGCGGGCTACTTCGGCACCATACCGGCCGGATTCGAGATACTGGTGGCCATAGTCATTGCCGTCTTTTCTCTCATAACCATGGGCTGGCTTTTCTTGCTAACCAGGAAGGCCCTTGTTAGAAGGATAATCTGCAAGCTTATGGGTATATACAACGCCGTATACAACAAAATCAAGCGCAGAAAAGTCACCTACGAGGAATGCCTCTTTGACTTGGAGTTCGAGCGCTCGTACGGATCTCTGTCCACCTTGATGAAGGATAAAAAGAACATAGCTATATCCGTAATGCTGTTCATTATCCCGCAATTGGGTCACGTCATGTGCCTCTACGTGCTGATACTCGGCTTCGGGGCGGAGATATCGTTCTTTGCTGTCCTTGGCTTGCACATAGTCGCATCGGTGGTCGGGCTTCTGTCTCTGGTACCCTCCGGCTTGGGCATCTATGAGGGGGTTTCGATAGGCACCTTGGTTCTTTCCCTGGGGGTTCCGCAAGGCGCCGCCTTCGGGGCCGTCTTCATCTACCGGCTTATCTTCGTCTGGACCACCAATCTTGCTGGCGGCATAATAGGCATTGCGCAGGGCATAGAGAATCCGGGGAAGATGGTCAAACCGTGATTTCTTATAGCTTCATTTTCTAAATAAGCCGCTTCTGCCGATGTAGCTCAGTTGGTTAGAGCGCCACGCTCATAAGGGTCTTCGGTACTCAGTCTTGAGTTCCGTGACGACAAGAGCGCTCTGGGCAACGTGGAAGTCCGGGGTTCAAGTCCCCGCATCGGCACTCACAATGCTGGGCTTCAGCTCGGCCGATGCGACTGTCAAGGCGGTCTGGCAAGCTTCGCAGCCTTGACATCCCCGCATCGGCACTCACACTCATTCCTCCAAAAAATCCGCATGGACTATAAGCGCTGGATTCCGATTCTCAAAGAGCAGGCCATTAAGGAGCAGGACAAGGCTCCCAAGGAGCTCCACTCCTCGGTGCATGGTATGGGCCACCTTGAGAGGGTTTGGTCACGCGCGGAGAAACTGGGGAAAGAACTCGATGCGGATATGGAGGCCCTTGCGGCTGCGGTCTTCCTCCACGATATCGGGCGCCATTACGGCCTTGAGCTGCACGGTCCGGAGAGCGCCAGGCATGCAGAGGGGGCTTTGGATAAGATAGGATTCCCAAAGGGCAAAAGAGGGGTTGTGCTGCGCGCAATAGGGGCCCACGATTACCAGGCCGACCCCAAGGAAAGGGACTCTCTCGAGGCGAGGATACTCTACGACGCCGACAAGCTGGACGCATTCGGCGACGTTGGCATACAGAGGTTCACTCAGAAGTATCTCGTGGAGAAGAGGGTCAAGATGACGATACCTGAGATACTTGCAAGTATAGACAGGAGATGGGAAACCCTCATGCTGCCGGAGACCAGAGAGTTGGCGAAAGAGGACTATGATAAGATAAAGAATCACTTCGAGGCTATGCTTTAGCCCTTTTATTCCTAAAATCGCAAAATTCACGCGTCAGACCGGTGAAGCGGCTTACTCGGGTGTGCTTCGCCCCGCTTGGCCGGGTGACGACAAATCATGGGCATACACACTGCGCCTCCGTAGCTCAGTCTGGCAGAGCGAGTGACTTGTAACCCTTTTCCGCCTTTGGCGCAAAAGCGTTAACGGAAAAGAGACAAGCAATCACTAGGCCGAGGGTTCAAATCCCTCCGGGGGCTTCTCACCATGGCTATAAAGGAGAATATAAAACTATTTGGAAGCCTGCTGGCTTTTTGTTGAAGTCTTGACAACGGTGGCCCTCTTGTTTCTATGGGATAAGCTACATGAAAGGAGAAGGTTATATTATATCCGTCACAACGTGTTCGAGAAAGAGATATTTAAGGCCGCAAGAAGCGGTGATTTGAAGGGTGTTAAAAAGAGGATAGGTTCTGTCCGGGATATACTAATGAGGGATGCGAAATCGGGTGACACGCTGTTGCACGCTGCCGTGCGGGGGGACTTGGAGGTTGTGGAGTTGGGGGATATGTGCGGTTATTTGGGTTTCACAAGCTCCAAAAACAAGGCCGGGCTGACGCCCTATGATTGAGAATTCCCCACGAAACGATTAACTGAAGATTGCCCCTTGATACTTATTCTTGATGGCTCACTGTGTTCGCTTGTATTGAAAGGAACTCCCCTTCGTCGGACGTTGCACTAAAAATCAAACCCTCCAAGTATTCGGACGAATATAACAGCGATTTAAAGGTTCCAAAGTCTTGCAGACTTCTCCATCCAAATTCGGTTTTTTTATTTGCCCCATAAATAAGCCAATATAAATAGGCCGACTAAAAGAGGTCTGTCAAAGCGCTCAAGAATGGAAACGGAGGGGTTCCCATGAGGAATCTTCTATGGTTTTGTGTGGGGGCATTGATAGCTGCCGCGACCGTTATGCTCTTTTGGAGCATATATGCCGCAGTAACCCTTGTGTTAGTGAGTGTTATCACGTCTTTTGGGGCTTGGGCACGTGATGAGATTGCGGTTTTTTTCTTCATCCTGTTTTTTGGTCTCCCCATATTTATGGTGGGGGCTGGAAGCGGATTCGGGCTGTTGGGCATTGTCACGGCCTTGGGCCTGTATGGCCTTATCTTACTCGCATGGAAGTTAATCATCCGCAATAGTAACGAAAAGAACAGGCAGGGGGCTTTGCTCCTCAAAGCCGTCGAAGCCGGCGATCTAGAAGGGGTCATAGGCCAGATAAGACTGGGGGTAGATGTGAACGTTCGGGTTGATGATGGTTATGCGCCATACGCACTCCACATCGCAGCAGAGACGGGTCGCGCGGATATTGCGAAGGCTCTCCTTGACGCCGGCGGTAAGGTAGATTGCAGGAACTCTGCCGGAGAAACCCCCCTGCACCTAGCCGCCAGGGCGGGCAATGTGAAATGCGTTGAATTGCTGATTGGGGCTGGGGCGGATGTGAACGCTGAGACCACAGACAGGTATTGTAACGTGACACCCCTCATATACGGCGCCCAGGGAGGCAGCACCAAGGTGTTGAAGTTGCTGTTGGACGCCGGGGCTAGAGTAGATGCAAGCGATAGTAGTTACCATAACACCGCAATGCACACCGCGGTCAATTTCTTAAAGAAGGATGCCGTAAAGTTTCTCCTGGAAGCGGGCGCAGACATCAACAAGAAGAACAGATGGGGCAGAACGCCCTTGGGGGAAGCCGAATACGAGTTGGAGACGCACTCTAGGTTCAAGCCCAAGAAGGATATAGAGGGTATGAAGAAGAGTAAGGAGATCATAAGGATTCTGGAGGCAAGTGAGGGCTAAGTGAACCCCGAACCTGTTGCCTATCCTCTTGTCCATATCATTCTTAATCTCTCTCGCCTATCTCCTTGTATCTGAGCTACTCATGCCCCGCTGCGAACTTCATCCCCCAGCTGACTCATATCACAGCGCTTATCAGCACTGTCAGCACCACACCGGGCGCGCAGCTTGCCCTTGGAATCCTGGGGCTGGGGGCATGCGACCAAAAAGGAAGGGGGGCAACCGTCAAAAGGCTTTTTTCAGGAGAGCTACACACGAGAACAGCCCTAGAGGAATTCGCCATCGGTAAATGCTGAAGTCACCTCTTCATCAAAGTCCAGATGAAAAGGCCCGCGATGACGACCACTGCCAGCCCAACCAGTATATAGAGTGTCATGTCTTCGCCTTCGGACTCCTCTGGCGGGGTTTCCTGAACGCGGAGGCCCGGGGATATCGCCCCTCCGCTTTCCCTCTCGACGCACTCGCCGTCGCGGCATGCGTGGATGCACTGCTCCACTAGATGTGGCTCTCCGTCTGCGCACTCGTAAACCACATCGGCGAAACAGTATCTGCCACTGCCATCGCATTCGTCAGGCGTTTGGGATACGGAGTTCCCTAAGAACAAAAAAAGGAGTGTCAGGGCCGTCAGGGCTTTGGCGCGCGGATCCATCATCCTAACTGGAAGTCGACCTTCTGATAGAGCCTGCACCCGTATTCGGTGGGTTTGCAAAAGTAAGTGTCGGAATCCGCGGGCCTGTATTCGTTAGTGGCCACCTTGCTGTAGTTGCCTGCCGTTCCGAAGCATTCCCAGCGGTTCTTGGCCACGTGCTTGTAAAGGTCGCAGTCTCCCTCGACGGTTGGGGCTATTATGTCCTCTATCGTGGATTCATCAACATTGATCTCTGGGCGATCATCTGGCACATCAGGCTCGTCGTCTGGCTCTCCATTGGACCCGGACGGAGTTAAATCGGTGCCGTCATCTGGAGCATCCGTGGCGGGACTGTCGGTGCCAAGGCTGGAGAAGGGGTTCAGTACCATAGTCACAGCAACTATCGCGACGATTGCTATCACAGCGGCAGCCAGTATTATCTTGTCCATTTTCCCCAATAGTCCCGTATTATTAATGGGTGCAGATATTAAAATCGATTAGCGTATTTTTGCTTTGTTGCACAATTCCCGCGTGAGCGGGAATAAGCCCTGACAAAGCACTTC
>CAZINR010000013.1:0-5368 GCA_964540655.1 uncultured archaeon
GGCGGTTGGATTAGGGATGATAAGCATGCCCTTGAGCGTGCAAGGGCATGGAGATTATTGCAAATTCTAGAATTTCAAACTATAAAATTACAGTACCTTCTTCACCTCTTCCAAAGTGGGCTTTATCCTTATCGTTTTGTTGGCGAAGCTCGACTTCACCCCCTCCAGCTTCCCCTGGTGGTACTTGATGACGACGTCCGGGTCTTTCAGCAGGTTGCCGGTCAGTATGCCGCAGACCGACGCGCCCTCTTTGATGGCCCCCTTCTCCACGAGCTTCTTGACTCCCGCCACCGTGGCGCACGACGCCGGCTCGGCGCCTATGCCCGATGCGTCCACCATCGCCTTCGCGTCGACGATTTCCTGCTCGCTTACCTGGTCCACGGTCCCCTTGCACCACCTCATGACCTTGTCCAGCTTCTTCCAGCTGACCGGGTTGCCTATCTTGATGGCCGTGGCCAGCGTGTCCGCCTTCATGGAGTGGAAGCCCTTGCATCCGTTCTTGAAATACTCGTAGAAAGGGTTCGCGCCCTCGGCTTGTATGACCGCTATCCTGGGGACCTTGTCTATCAACCCCAGCTCGTTCAGCTCCATCATGGCCTTGCCGAGGGCCGTGGAGTTGCCCAGGTTGCCCCCCGGCAGGACGAACCAGTCCGGCACCTTCCAGCCCATCTGCTGGACCGCCTCCATCCCTATAGCCTTCTGGCCCTCTATCCTGAAGGGGTTTATGGAGTTCAAAAGGTACATGTCCAGCTCCACGGAGGCCTCCTGCACCAGCGCCATGGCGTCGTCGAAGTCGCCCTCGATCTGGATGACGCGCGCGCCGTAGGCTATGGCCTGCGCCAGCTTCCCGAACGCTATCTTCCCCTCGGGTATGAACACCACCGCGCGCATCCCGGCCATCGCGGCGTAGGCGGCCATGCTTGCCGAGGTGTTGCCGGTCGAGGCGCACGCCACGACCTTGGCGCCGAGCATCTTCGCGGCTGTCATGCCGCCGGTCATGCCCCTGTCCTTGAACGAGCCGGTAGGGTTCTCCCCCTCGTGCTTTAGGCATAAGTTATCGTGATTCACGTATTCCGAGAGTTTGGCCGAGCAGTAGAGGTTGGTGTTTCCTTCCGGGCGGGAGACTATGTGGCTGTCTTTAACCGGCATGATGAGCTCTTTGTATCTCCAGACGCCGCTGCCGTAGGGCCATTTGAGCGAGCCGAGCCGCGAGTCGAAGAGCTCCCTGGATACCTCTAGGCCTGCCAGGTCGTGCACGACCTCCAGCAGCGCGCCGCACTCGCACCTGTAGCGTATCTTGTCCAGCGGGAACTCCTCCCCGCACTCTATGCATCTCAGAACAGCCATTTGAGAATCGGGGTAATTTTCAGTTCGACGCTAATAAAATAACCTTTTATATCCCTTCTGTCTAAATTCCCGCAATTGTTTGCTCCTGTGGTGTAGCACGGTTAATCATCTCGGCCTTTCGAGCCGAGGACCCGGGTTCAAATCCCGGCGGGAGCACTTCAGCATTTTTATCTTGCACGTCTTTAACCTAACGATGAAAGCAGTTGCGTGGGCCGTCCTGATATTGGTAATTGCGATTGTAGCGTACTTCCTGTTCCTCCAGAACCCTGCCGAGACCGAGCCCAGGGAGCTGATTCTGGACTGCAGCGTGGAGCGCGACCTGGAGCCTCTTTGCGGATTCAAATGGATGATCGAAGGGGAAGCCAAGGTGGATTACCCGCGCATCTCCCTCGAGGCGACCCTGACCTCCAAGAGCAGCGGAGCGTCCGTTCCCATCGAAATGGTGACGGACGGCGAATCGACCTTCATGTACGGCACCTTCGAACCGGTGAGCTCGCCAACCGACCTGCGATGGTATGATGTGACGGATGTCAACGTCCCCTGCCTTTCCAACCTGACCGGCCAGATAGAGCTCTTCCTGTCGGCGTCGCCGGATTCGGTCTGCAGCGCCCCCGGCATAGTCTGCGACCGGACGGAGTCCGTGCCCGGCATCGAGTTCTCGATGCCCGACGCGAGCGAGACCTCCAGGGTCCCCGCGGGAGGGGCCAGGGAATATTACGCGTAAGGCCTTTGCTAATCATCCTGCGGATTTAAACATTTTTTTCTATCCTGCCCATGAACTACTGGCAATGGAATCCGACGAGGTCAAGAGGGTGGTGAAAGAGAAGTATTCCAGGATAGCCTCCGGCTCCGATTGCGGATGCGGCTGCGCTCCTGCATCAAGCGAACAGATATCCCGTTCCATAGGTTATTCCGAGGACGATATAAGCCACGTCCCGGAGGCGAACCTGGGCCTGGGCTGCGGGAACCCGACGGCCATGGCTGAGATAAGGGAGGGCGACACCGTCCTGGACCTGGGCAGCGGCGCGGGCTTTGACGCCTTCCTTGCGGCGAAGAGGGTGGGCAAGAAAGGCAGGGTCATCGGCGTCGACATGACGGAGGAGATGCTGGAAAAGGCACGCTCGAACGCCAAGAAATACGGCTACGGTAATGTCGAGTTCGTGCTCGGCGACATCGAGGATCTTCCGCTTGAGGACGCCTCGGTGGACATAATCATCAGCAACTGCGTCATAAACCTGGCTCCCGACAAGTCCCGGGTGTTCGCGGAGGCTTACCGGGTATTGAAGAAAACGGGCAGGATGTTCGCCTCGGACATCGTCCTGCTGGAGGAGCTCACGGACGAGCAGAAGAAGGATGAAGACCTGCTCGCCGGTTGCGTGGCCGGGGCGCTCCTGAGGGATGATTATCTGGGGAAAATAAAGGAAGCCGGCTTCAAGGTCAGGATACTCTCGGAGGACAAGGACATAAGCAAGCGGCAGTACGGCGGCATAGCCTTGGAAAGCCTGAAGTTCATGGCGCACAAATGATGGCAGGACTCGACAAACCTAAGCAGGACGGCGGCCCCGGCGTATGGGGCGTCATAAAGAAGAGGCGCAGCAACCGCAGCCTTTCCGGCCACATCTCCAAGGCCGAGCTGTCCCAGTTGCTCTGGGCCTCCGACGGCTTGACGGGCGAAAGCGGAGGGCACGGGTTCAGGTCTGCCCCGTCGGCAGGGGCGCTCTACCCCGTGGAGACCTATGTGGTAGCCAACAGGGTGGACGGTCTGGACAGCGGCATCTACCACTACAGCGTCGACAGCCACGAGCTGGAGCTGGTGAAGGAGGGCGACTTCAGGGAGGAGATATCCGAGGCGGCCCTGGGCCAGGTAATGTGCTCCGACGCGGCCGCGGTCTTCATCTGGACGATAGTCTTCGACAGGTGCGCGCGCAAGTACGGGGAGCGGGCGAACCGCTACGTCTTTTTGGATGCTGGGCATATAGCCCAGAACCTTCTGCTTGCGGCTGAAGCCCTCGGCTTTGGCGCATGCCCCATAGCCGCCTTTCGCGACATGGCCGTCAACGAGGTCGTGGGCGCGGACGGGAGGAAGGAGAGTGTCGGCTACATGGCTGCCGTGGGGAAGAGAAGCTGACCTTTTTTTGCTTTCAAGAGCAATTCAAAGCGCATGAAACCGCACAGCATACCCGACCGGCATCTGGGAAGGGTCCACTTGGCCGACTTCTTCCACCCAGACCGGATACAAAGCGAGGGCCACGAGAGGCGCATAAGGCAGGCCCGGCAGACCCCCGGCAAGCAGGTGGAGATAACCCCCACAGTGGAGGCGTTCGCGTCCCAGTACAGGATCACCACGGACCCCGCGTCTCTCATGCCCCTGGTGAGGGACGTCCGCCGCTTCAGGCCGGTGGCCGTCCCCTGGGAGGACCTTCAGCACCTCTACGCGAAGAGGACGGCCACGGACATAATACACTCAAGAAAGACGGCCATACTAGGCGAGGAGGAGCGCGTCGAAAAGAAGAACGTCCAGGGGTGCGTCGACTACGGGGCCGCCCTGGTGGCGGCCATGAACGCCGTCGGCGCCCGGGACAAATCACTCGGGCTCAAAGCCAGGTTCGCCAGGCACGGCGACAGGACGCAGGTCTGGTTCACCCTTGGGGGGAAGGAATACGTGGTCGACCCGCACAGGTTCACCAGGGTGCTGGAGCCGTTCGAGGTCACACCGGACCACAGGGCCTTAATCGAGGGGGAGGCCGCCAGCAACAAGTTCGCCATAGGCAGGGACGCCTGGGACATCGGCATGACCTCCATAAAAGACTTCCGCCGCTACATGGCCGGAGGCCTCGGCAAGGGCTCTTTACCGAAGTGAGCCAGGACAAACGCTTTTATTTTCTCACCTCCTAATCTAACGACAAAATGGTCCTATTGTGGATATTGCTCGGGGTGGTAGTCCTGTTTGTCTTGATTCTGGTCTACTACATAAACAAGATAATCGGCGTCTACAACCGCGTCAAGAACGCCTGGGCGCAGATAGACGTGCAGCTGAAGAAGAGGGCCGACCTCGTGCCGAACCTGGTCGAGACGGTCAAGGGATATGCGAAGCACGAGAGGGAGGTCTTCCAGAAGGTCACCGAGGCCCGCACCTCCATAATGAAGGCCCAGGGCGTCAAGGGCAAGGCAGAGGCAAACAACATGCTGACCAACGCGCTGAAGAGCCTGTTCGCGGTCGCCGAGGCGTATCCTGACCTCAAGGCGAGCGAGAACTTCAAGCTCCTGCAGGAGCAGCTCGACGGCATAGAGAGCAAGATCGCCTACGCCAGGCAGTTCTACAACGACGCCGTCCTGGAGTACAACAACACCATCCAGATGGTGCCGGGCAGGTTCTTCGCCGGAATGATGGGCAAGACCCCCGAGCCGTACTTCGAGATAGAGGAGTTCGAGCGCAAGCCTGTTAAGGTGAAGTTCTGATGGGCAGGACGAGCTTCTATTCCGAGATAGGGAAGAACAAGAGGGATTCTATCATACTCATAGCCGCGATACTGGCTATCCTTCTTGTTCTGGTTTTCTTCTTCTCTTCCTATCTCTTTCCGGGATATGCGCTTTTCCTGATTGTGTTTGTCGGGGTTTTCGTCATAGTCGACGCCCTGCTGTCCTTCAGATACGGGGACAAGGTGGTGCTGAAAGCCACGAAGGCCGAGCCCGCAGACCCGGTGAAGCACGCTTACTACGTCAACACGGTCGAGGGGCTGGCCCTGGCGGCCGGTCTGCCGAAGCCGAAGGCCTATGTGCTCCCGGACAAGGACATCAACGCCTTCGCGACCGGCAGGGACCCGGAGCACGCCTCTATAGCGGTCACTCAGGGCGCGCTTGACAAGCTGAACCGGCAGGAGCTCGAGGGCGTGATAGCGCATGAGATGTCCCACATAGGCAACTACGACATAAGGTTCTCGATGCTGGTGGCGGTGTTCGTGGGCCTGATCGCTATCCTGAGCCACGTCTTCCTGCGCAGCCTCTGGTTCTCCGGGGGCGG
>CAZINR010000013.1:5378-26274 GCA_964540655.1 uncultured archaeon
CCGCGGAGGCAAGAACGATGGCGGAGCCGTACTTCTGATTGCGGGCATAATACTCGCCATCCTGGCACCCATAGTGGTGAGGCTGGTCCAGCTGGCCATCTCCAGGAGGAGGGAGTACCTGGCAGATGCCACCGGCGTGAAGCTCACGAGGTATCCGCCCGGGCTCGCCGGGGCCCTGGAGAAGATAAAGAACTACAACCAGGGCAAGATGAAGGTCAGCGAGGCGGTTTCACACCTCTTCATCGCCGACCCGACCAAGAGCTTCGCCGACAACCTCATGGCCACCCACCCGCCGATAGACGAGCGCATAGCAAAGCTGAAGTCGATGTGATCAGAAGAAAAATCTGACGATTTTTCTTAACTCGTATGATAACTTGCCCGGGATTTGATTTATCATAAGATGGACGGGATACCCAAGCGTGAGGAGATTGCGCTCGTCTCCATAGACGTCCAGGAGGGGTTCAGGCCGGTCATATTCGAGTTCGACAGAGTAGTCGACAACATCTCCCGCCTTGCGCGCGCATTCAAGGGATTCGGCATACCCATCCTTCACACGGAACAATACCCGAAGGGCCTCGGCAAGACGGTCAATGAGCTATCCGGCCTGTTTGATGAAGACCCGGTAGAGAAGGTGGAGTTCTCCTGCTTCGACTGCGCCCCCTTCAGAAAATCGCTCCCCCCAGATGCTCGCAGCCTGGTCATTTGCGGCATAGAGGCGCACGTATGCGTTCTGAACACTGCACTGGACGCCATCAAAAAGGGCCACGAGGTCTACCTGGTTGAAGATGCTATTTCATCGAGAAAAGAAACCGACTGGAAGACCGCAATAGCGCGCGCAGCCCAGTCCGGAGCTTATCGCGTTTCAACCGAGATGATAATCTTCCAGCTCATGGAGAAGGCGGGGACTGACGAGTTCAGGGAGATCCAGAAGATAGTCAAGTAAAGTCAGCCTTTGGACTGGAAGAACCGCTCGTATATGCTCTTGTTCTCCTCCTGCATCCTCTTGAGCATGCCCTCTATCTTCACGGTGTGCTCGTCCAGCTCCTCCACGTGCTTGTCCAGCAGCCTGGTGTGCTCGTCTATCTTGCCCATCTGCTTGGAGATGTAGGTGTCCATCTCCTTCGAGAAATGGTTCATCCTCTTCAATATCACGACGGTGGACTTGTGTATCCACAGCTCAAGGGCTATGACTATCGTGGCTATGATTATGCTTATTATCTCGACTACCAGGAGAAGATTGATTATGTTCGCATCCACCGTGTTTCAGCCGGGTAATTTCTTTTAGCAGAATAAAAACCTAGGGTCTGAGCTCGAACGCGTAGAAGATGCCGGGGAGTTCGTTGGGCATGGCCTTCTCGCCGATCTTCCTGACGCTGAAACCTGATTCAGATGCCATGCCTTTCATCTCCTCCACCGCCCCGAAGTTGGCCTGGGCGAAGTATATCCTCCCGCCCTGCTTCAGATGGTCTCGGACTCCCGCGAAGAAGGCCTTGTGCGTCCTCAGCCCCGGGTCCCACATAGAGGCCTCCACCAGGTCGCGCGCAGCTCGGTCGGTGAATGGGAGGTTGGCGGTTATCACGTCGAAGTCGCCCTCCGGCACGTTGCTGAAGACGTCGGACAGCCGGGCCCCTATTCTGAGATTGTGAAGCTCCGAGTTCGCCTTTATCGACTTGACCGCGCTGGGGTTTATGTCCGCGCAGACTACTTCTCCGGCCCCTTTCAGCTTCGCAATGATGCCGATGACACCCACGCCGCTGCAGACGTCCAGGACGCTCTCGCCCTCTTTTACGGTGAAGTTCTCGACCAGCGGTTGGCTGTCCTCGCAGGGTATGAACGCGTCCCTGCACACGATGAAGCGTCTGCCCATGTATTCGCTGACCATGCCGCAGTCCGGTATCGATCTGAACTGGCGCTGTCTCTTCTTCTGCCATGCTATTATCTGCCCCCTCTGCTCCTTGGTCAGCCTTACCACGCCACAGATTGCCTGACCTATAATTAAAACAAAGTAGTCCAATTATTGGACTACTAAGATTTTATGCAGCGTTACTCAGGTTAATCGGGGATGGTCTATGAGACTCTGTACGTGATATCGGGCGCAGGCCTTCTGGTTTTCAGCTCGAGGGTGAAGGAAGACTCGCCCTCTTGGATAATGAACATTTGGGGCCTTGTATTGATCCTGGCGGGAATCGGATTTTTCAGAGACTTCGTCCAAACGTACAGTCTCCTGCCATTCTTCATGATGTGCGGGATAATCACGTCGAGGGTAGCCGGCGGGTGGATGAAACCGATATTGTTCCTTTCCTCGATTTTCTTGTTCGTCTTTCCCGCATTGAGCTACGGGGACATGTTCTTCTCGTCGCTCAGATACATCCTCATCGCCGTAATCGTGCTGGGTGGTGTTTATGTCGTCGCCGGAGGCGCGCGCGCCGAGAGTCCCAGGACTCAGCTCGGCCCTTCTAAAATAAAAAATAAACCGATTAAGGAGAAACTCCCCAAACCTGAATCGAAGAATCCTGCAGTGTACGACCTCCCCTCCAGTTGGGACGACCCCTAGGCCCTCGCCTTCTTCCAGAGGTATTCAAAATACTCCTTGTAGGATTGAGCGAGTTCCTCATTTATCATCATGAAGCAAAGCGGCTGCCCCCCGCTCCATATGACATTGACCACGCGGTCTTCGTAGACGTTTATCACTGCCGGGCTCTCTATGTTCCTGGGAAGGTACCTGATCTCAAAATCCCTGCGAAGATGCTTTTTCGGATTCTTGAGCCGCTCGCCCATGCTCTTTTTGAAGAGTATCCTCATGGATATCCCGTCCCTCACCCTCGTGTTGTTCCATATCTTGAAGAACTCGGGCATGGCCTCTATCTCCCTGCCCATCGCGCCTATCAGCAGCAGCTCGGCGCCGGGATTCTTCAAAACATCCCGCCTCATAGTCTTGAAGCCGTCCAGCCCACTCAGTATCTGGGCCTCTGCGATGGGCTTGATGTCCGGATAGCTCTCTTCGATTTTCGAGACGAGCTCGGAGACCTCTCTCTTGTAACCCTCTATCTCCCTTCCCATCCCATTGACCAGCTCCAGCAGGCTCTCCGGCTTGGTGGCCTCGAAGTATTTCCTGGAATCCTTTATGACATAAGAGACGAGGCCCCTTTCCTGCAGCCTGCCTATGCTGTTGTAGACCGTCGACTTCCTGAAATCCGTCTCCTTGACTATCCTCCTGGAAGGAGAAGGACCCAGCTTGAGCAGGGTCAGGTAGACCTGTATCTCCGCGTTGCTCAATCCGATTTTCTCCAGGACGCTCAGGTCCATCTTCATTTGCCGTACATCTGCACCACTTCTTCGGTGCTGGTCGCATCCTCCGGCTTTTTCTCGCGATACCGCTTGAATCGCGGGAACCTCAGAGACAGCCCCTTCCCCAGTTCGCCCTTGCCGCAGGAATGGGCCGGGCTCTCGGTTATCTCCGCCCCGCTGACCTCCATGACGATCTGGGGCTCGAACCAGATGTCCGGCTCCATCTCGCTCCTCACCCGGGCCGGTTTGCCCTCCGAGATTATTCCCTTGAACTTCTTCAGCATCCCATCCAGCACCTCGTCGGTGAAGCCTGTCCCTATCTTGCAGAAGCTCTCGAACAAATCCTTGTCAGCGTTGTAGGTCGCCCCCAAAAGAGTGCCATATTTGCCTGCCCTCTTTCCCGTCCCGTAAAAAGCGCCTATGAGAACCAGGTCAAATGTGTCCGCCAGCCCCTCTCGATAGTCCTTCTTCCACTTTATCCACATCCATTCCCGCGCGCCTGCGCGGTATATGGACTCCTCGCCGAGAGACTTGGCCATTATCCCCTCGGTGCCGCGCTCCAGCCCCTCGTCGAAGAACCTCTTGACCTCTTTCAGGTCTTCAGTGATTATCCTGTTCGCGAAGGTTATCTCTTTCGACTCTTTTACTATGCCTTCGAGTTTTTCCCTCCTTTCCGCATACGGTTTCTTCATGTAATCCTCATCGCCCAGCAGCAGCAGGTCGAACAGAAACAGCCTCACTGGTATCTTCTTGGCGTACTTCTCTATGTCGTACTTACGCTTCCTCTGCATCAGGACCTGGAACGGGAGAAGTTTGCCGCCCTTCACCGCCACGACCTCCCCTTCCATTACGGCCTTCTTCGCGCCGACCTGTTTCTTAAGGGACCGGATGACGTCCGGGTACTGCGCGGTTATGTCATCCAGCCTCCTGGAGAATATGCTGATCTTGTCCCCATCCTTGTGTATCTGGACTCTCTCACCGTCGTATTTCTCCTCCACGGCGAACTTCTCCATCTTGTCGGGGATGTCTTTGAGCTCCGGCACTCGCTGTGCTGCCATCATCTTTATCGGCCGACCGACCATTGGCTTTATCTTCTCCACACCCCCCAGCCCGTGCTTGGCCAGCTCTTTGGCCACCAGCCCTATGTCGCTGGATATGTTGTAGGCCCGCTCGATCGCGGGGCGGTTGCTCTTCTCCTCGGCGTAGAGAGTCGCCAGCGCGTCTAAAAGGGTCATCGCCCCCGTGCCCAGCCGCATGGTCTCAAGAGCTATCCTCACTATGTAGCGCGCCTCCAGGGGCTCGGCTCCGGTGAGCAGCCCGGCCAGGGTCTTTATCTTGACGTCCTGCGATTTCGAGCCGGATGCGGAGGCTATCTTATGGAAAGCGTCGAACAGCCCCTTAAGCGACACACTGCCCCTCTCGCCGCCGGTGAAAGATGCCAGGGAGACCCCCTTGCCGGAGCCTATCATCTCCTCGGCCGCCAGCCCCAGGTCCCCCACCTCCTTGAACTTCCTGGAGACGTCCTTGGGAAGCCGGTGCGCCGCCATGGCTATGGCCTGGATCATCATCTTGTCGCCTATGCCCAGGACGACGTCCTCATACTCCGCCGTGAAGTGGCCGAGGCAGAGGTAGGCGACCTTGTCGATCTCGCTCTTAGGAGTCTTCTCGAACAGCTCGACCAGCAGGTCGGTCATCTCCAGGCGGGACTGGGTCCCTTCCAGCTTCTGGAAATAACCGGCTACGACAGAGAACTCCATGATTGTTAATAGAACGGGAATAAAGGAAAATCTAAGACTCTGCGCTCCCCTCCGCCATAACGTCATGGCGGTGTATGCTCTCCTGGGAGACGGTCCGGGCCCTTATCTTACAGTCCTTGAATCTCTTCCCGGCCGAGTCGAGTATCCCGCGGGTGACGTCCTCGACGAACTTCGGGTTGCCGTAGATGCGCCTGACCATCTCGTTCTCGTCCTCCGTCTTCACCAGCGTGTAGACCTCGCAGGAGAAGGCCGGCTCCACGCACTCTATCAGCTCGTTCAGGCCGATTTTTTTCTCAAAGCCGCACTCTACCTCCAGCTCCCCGATTGCGCGCTGGATGTGCGGCCTTTTTGTGTTCTCCTTGGAGTGGGGGCAGGCCGTGTTGCCTACGACCGACACCCTCAGAACCTTGCGGTACTCCCCGTCTGCATAGATCGTCTTCACGAAGATGTCGTGAGTCTCCATGGTGTCTCTCCCTGAAACCGGCGTCTTCTTCTCCACGACCAGCTCAGCCCTCAAACCCACCTCCGCGCGCGAGAATGGATGCTTGCCCTTAAGACGCTCGATTATCTTCTTCTCCAGCTCCTCGAAGGTCTCGTGCTTGTAGGCGGCTTCTTCATTAACCGCCTCGCTTATCGACTCCACCAGGCGGGACATGTGCGCCCCCTTTTTGTCTTTGGGCAGGTCTATGTAGATGTCGAAGGTGGGCACGAACTTGTACATGTGCCCCCCGAACCCCGTCTTGACCAGGGTGCGCAGGTTGGTTATCCCTACCCTCTCCAGCTTCTCCGAAATAGCAGGTCTGCATTCCTGGGTCTCTTTGTTCATTTAGAATCAAGGGCAGATGCCCAGCTGCTCCAGTCCGGCGGTCTCCTTGAATCCGGCCATCAGGTTCATGTTCTGGATCGCCTGCCCCGAGGCGCCTTTCACAAGATTGTCGATGGCAGAGAACAGCACCAGCCGGCCCTTGGACTCGGTGAAGCCGCCCACGTGGCAGAAGTTCGACCCGCGCACCTCTAAAACCGTCGGTATGTCGTCCACTACGGCGGTGAACGGCTCGCTTTTGTAAGTCTTCCTGTAGATGTCCTTGACTTTCTCCAGGTCTCCCTTGACGAAGGCGTGGACCGTGGTCCCGATGCCCCTGGTGAAAGGGGAGAGGTGCGGCGTGAAGTGTATCTCCGTGCCCAGCTCCTGCTCCATCTCCGGGATGTGGCGGTGGTCGCCCACCTTATAGGGTATGAGGTTCTCGTTGACCCAGGAGAAATGCGTGGTCTCCTTCGGCTCCCTGCCCGCGCCACTGACTCCGGTCTTGGAGTCGACGATTATCCTGTCTATTTCATAGTTCCTAACCAGTGGCCAGAGCGCGAGTATCGCGCCGGTCGCGAAGCAGCCCGGATTGGCCACTATGCGCGCCTGTTTGATTCCCTCCCGATGAATCTCCGGCAGCCCGTAGACCGCCTGCGGTATAAGCTCCGGGGCGCCGTGCTTGACCCTGTAGGTCTGCTCGTAGGTCCTGGCGTTCTTGAGCCGGAAGTCGGCAGACAAATCGATGATCTTGGTGTCGAGCTCCTGGACGTAAGCCATGGCCTTAGTGTGCGGGGTGCAGACGAAGACGAAATCCGCCTTGTTCGCCTTCTTCTGGCTATAATCCTCGAATTCCAAATCCGTGTGGAGCTCCTTGTGCAGTTCCCCCACCCTCTTTCCCTGGTGCTGCCTCGAGCTCACGCTGATTTCGTCCACCTTCGGGTGGTCCGCCAGAATCCTCAGCAGCTCGCCGCCCGTGTAGCCTGAGCCCCCTATGATGTAGACGCTTGTCATTCTCCCAGATAGACCAGGACCTTGGAATACTGGTCCTGGCTGATGAACCCCTTGTCCACCATATGGGAAAGGAGCTCTTTTAGAGTCACCAGCTTGTGGAGGTTGACCTTGTTCTTGAGCATGACGTTCTCTCCTCCCTGCTCCCGGTCCAGGACGATGGCCAGGTCCGCGACCTTGATCCCGGCGTCCCTCACCGCCTTGACGAAGTCGACCTTGCTGGTCCCGCGCGTCATCAAATCGTCGATGAGCACCGCCCTTTCGTCGCCCTTCACCATCCCCTCGATGCGGGAGTGCGTGCCGTAGTCCTTCGGCTTCTTGCGGACGTAGGCCATCGGCATCTCGAGCTTGAGGGCGATTGCCGTCGAGAGCGGTATGCCCGCGGTCTCCATGCCCGCGACGATGTCCGCGCCCGTCTTCTTGACCATATCCGCCAGCGCGGTGGTGACCGTATCGAAGGACTCCGGATAAGATGGAAGGACGCGCAGGTCCACGTAAATCGGACTCTTCTCGCCGCTGACGAGCGTGAACTCGCCGAAGCGGACGACGTTCGCATTCGTGAGCGCCTCCAGAACCTTGTTCTTGTCCACTTTTTTGACCCCCGTATATTAGAAACTGGGCTTATTAAATCCGATTATTCCTCTTCGAGCCAGGCGGTGGGGTCTTCTCTGCCGGACCTCCTTTTTTTGGCCTTCAGTCTCCTATGGCGCTCTTTGATGAGCCTGAGCCTTTCCGACCCCCTCATAGGAGGCTTTTTCTTCGCTTCAGCACGCTCGCTTGATGGCTTATTTCCCACAACATTCTCCCTGGCTCCGAGGCCTATGACCCATCGCCCTTCCTTGCCTCTTCTATGCGCTGGCTTCCTGACAAACCTCCCTGCGTCCGGAGTCAGCCGCTCTGCGTTTCTTTCAGCCCATTCCTTGGGCACCCGATAGGCGCCCTCGGAGACGCAGGGGACTATGCCCCTCTCAATCCATCTCTGAACAGTGTGCGGGTCTCTCCCCCAGAGCCTTGAAAGCTGATGCGTCCCATAACTGTTCTCTTTTACGGCCCTTCTTCTCAGAAGTTTTTCCCTCACTTCGGGGGTTGTGTACCAGCCATCGCCGACCCACCTCGTTTCTCCCTCCATGTACTTTACCCGATGCAGGGCCGATTCCTCCATGCCCAGTTCCCTGGCGAGCGACGTTATGTTGACGGTATGCCTTCGGGCATCCCTTATCAGTTTGGCGGCCGCACCCCTCTTTATGTGTACGGCCCTAGGCCTGATGTGCAGCACATCCATGCTCAAACCTGTTTTATCCTCCCAGGTGCCGTCGCGGATGCATCTGCGCAGGGTCGCTGCCTTCCATCTCCCCTTAGTATCCTTCTCCACGCGTTTGAGTTTCACATGCCCCGGCGGCGTTGGCCTCGGTTTTCCCGGCATATCCAATTTTAACCGTCAAGGCACAAAAATATGCGAAATGCTGACCAAGCGCATAATACCGTGTCTGGACTGCGATTTGTCGGTGCCCCAGGGCAGGGTCGTTAAGGGAATCAAATTCAAGCAGATCCGATACGCCGGCGACCCTGTGGAGAGGGCGGAGTATTATTACAAAGAGGGCGCGGACGAGATAGTCTTCCTGGACATAACCGCCTCCTCGGACCGGCGCGGGACCATGTGGGACGTTCTGGAGAAGACCACCGAGAACGTCTTCATACCGGTCACGCTGGGCGGCGGGATACGCAGTGTGACCGACATCCAGAAGGCGCTCAAGTCGGGCGCGGACAAGGTTTCGATGAACACGGCCGCTGTGGAGAATCCGAAGCTCATAAGCGAGGGCTCCCGTCGCTTCGGCGATCAGTGCATAGTCGTCGCGATAGACGCCAAGCGGAACCCGGGACCGAAGACTGAAAACCGCAGACTGAAAACCGCAGAAGGCCAAGCCTCCTCATGGTCCGTCTGGACCTACGGGGGACGTAAGGACACGGGCAATGACGCCGTCGAGTGGGCCAAAAAAGTCCAGGACCTGGGGGCGGGGGAGATCCTCCTCACGTCCATGGACGCGGACGGGGTGAAGACGGGCTACGATTTAGAGCTCACGCGCACGATCTCCGAAGCGGTCTCCATCCCGGTCATCGCCTCCGGCGGCGCGGGCAAGCCGGAGCACCTCCTCGACGCGTTCAAGGAAGGAAAAGCAGACGCGGCCCTGGCAGCATCGATATTCCACTTCGGGGAGTATAAGATCAAGAGTGTGAAGGAGTACCTGCAGAAGAACGGGGTGCCGATGAGACTATGAAAATCCGCGAGTTCGCCGAATCGGATGCCCAGGCGGTCGCAGATTTGAGCAACGCCAACGCCAATTTCTTCCAATACCCTCACGTGAATTCCGACTTCCTCATGCGCATGTGGAGCCACCCGCGCTACGAGCTGTTCGTGGCCGAGGACGGCGGCCAGATAGTCGGCTTCTGCGGGGTGAACTTCCAGCAGCTGCCAGTGTCGGAGCTGGGACCGGTCTGCGTGCGGGCGGACCGGAGGGCGCACGGGCTGGGGAAGGCACTTGTGGGGCGAGCCATGGAATTCGTGAGATCCAAAGGGCCCTCGGTCCTCATTATTAAGGCGAAAAAGTCTAATATACGCGCGCAGGAGTTCTTCACCTCCCTCGGCTTCCGGCGCGCGCAGGAGGTTTCGGTGGGCGGAGAGCCTGCGGTGGTCATGGAGCATGGACTGGACGGATTTTAGGAAGAGGAGGCTGGCAGGCAGGGAGCTGGTCGTAGCGGTAGTGCAGGACGCCGAGACCAAACAGGTCCTCATGACCGCATTCCAGGACGAGGAGGCGTTCAAGAAGACGCGGGAGACGGGCCAGATGCACTTCTATTCCACATCCAAGGGCAAGCTCTGGAAGAAGGGTGAGGTATCCGGCAATGCCATGAAGGTCAAAGAGGCCCGTGTGGACTGCGACGCAGACGCTCTCCTCTACCTTGTCGATTGCGAGGGCGGGGCATGCCACATGGGCTACGACTCGTGCTTCTACAGGGAAATTGACGGAAAAATCGTGGGCAGGAAGGTCTTCGACCCCGAAGAGGTCTATTAAGCCTTGGAAAGCGCTTTCTGGAGGTTGTCTGCGGTCAGTATGCCGTAGAGCAGGCCCATGCCGTCCAAAACGAAAGCGAAGCCTTCGGAATAGACCTTCGAGAGCAGCTGGTTGCCTTTCTCGTCCAGTTTGACCCTGGGGAAATTGGTGTTCATGAGCTCCTCCATGGTCCCGTCCTTGTCTTTGACGTCGTCCATCATGACGTATCCCAGCGGCTTGCCGGAGCTTTCCAGGACAGGATAGAGGTTCTGCTCCGGCGATGCGACCTTCAGCAGGTCCTTGACCGTCAACTGCGGGGAGACCGCCAGGAAGTCCGTCCTAACGGCTTCTTTCAAATCCGCCTTCTTCATCTTCTCCCCCAGCTCGGTGAGCTTGAGCTCGGACAGCCCCGCGATGAACAAAAACACGCCTATGAATATCAGCCATATGCTGCCCACCATCACCGCGAAGAAAAGGAACACGGCCAGGAAGCCCTGCCCTATCCTCACCGCCCACTTGGTCGCGGTCATGCGGTCCGTCACCAGGGCCAGCATGGCGCGGAGCACCCGCCCGCCGTCCATCGGGAAGATGGGCAGGAAGAGGTTGAAGGCGCCCAGGACCAGATTTAGATAGGCCACCATTATGCCGAAGTTGACGAGGGAGACCTCGTTGAAGACATCTCCGCTCAAAACCACGTCGGCGACTATGTCCGCCCCCGATATCAAAATCATTATCGACAGCAGGAAGAAACCTATGGCCAGGCTGGTGAGAGGGCCGGCCAAGGTCATCTTGAGCTCCTTCACAGCGTCCTCTACCGATCCGACGCTCGCTATCCCCCCCAAGGGCCAGAGGGTTATCTTCTTCACGCTTATGCCGTTCTTCAGTGCTACGAATGAGTGCGCCAGCTCGTGGGCGAGGACGGAAGAGAAGAGCGCCAGCAGGAAGAAGAAGGTGTATGCGAAGAAGACCACGCCCTCCCCGAGCGTCTCGTAGGCCGCCAGCTCGGTCACGGGGAAGAGGAACAGTATCAGCAGGGTCAGGTGTATCCTTACGTCTATGCCTCTTATAGTGAATATCTTGAAGGACGTTTTCATGACAGTCAGTCGGGAGGATCTAGGATATCATGAACCCTAGCAGCATGAGCACGAAACTGGAGGCTTTGGTCTTTTCCTCTTCTTGTTCAGTGCCGTTCATCACGAACCCGAGAAGGCCGCTCTCTTCTTTTTCGTCTTTTCCGGCGGTCTGAACCTCGGGCTCATCTATCACCGTGTCAGTCTCGTTGACTTCCGCCGCAGAATCCTCCGTTTCCAAGGCTCCCGAATCGGCAACCGCCCCGCCGGTCGGCGTGCCTTCTGCTCTAGCCTGGATGGAATCCGGGTTGTCCCTGACCTCGCAGGTACTCGGAGCCTCGAATCCCTGCACATCGATGAGGTAGTCTCCTGCCACCAATGGGGTGAAGGTGAAAATCCCGTCGCTGTTCGTGTATCCCTTCTTCTGCTGGACCGCGTTGACGTCCTCATCATAGCCGATTACATTCACGTAGAGGCCGCCCAAAGGGACCACATCGTGGGTGCTCTTGACTGTCTTCGAGCAGTTTATCAGTATCTTGTCGTCGGTGTACGAGTAGGCCTTACCCTGCTCGTCGTAGTACAGGGGCCTTATCAGGGTGCAGCTCTTATATTCGTTCTGCAGGTTAGGGTCGTTCGCAGGGCAGGAATAATCCGATGCCCCCGCCACGGCTGCGAGCAGTAAAACCAGCACTGCAGAATACAATAGAAGTTTCATCCCGGACATATTGAAATCTTAGGTATAAAAAGCTTGCTTTAAGGCTCAGTAGGGGTATTTCTTCATCTGCTCCTTTATGATGTAGGATATCAGGGATTTCCAGAGCTCTTTCATCTCATTTCCGTCCAGGCCCAGCTCCTCCGCCCTCTTCTGGACTCTGTCCAGGACTTCCTTGAGCCTCTTCTCGTCGTCGGCCGAGCCTATCTCCTGCTTTATCTTGGCGATCTCCAGGGCGACATCCTTCCTGCGAGCAAGAAGCTGCAGCAGGGCCATGTCTATCTCGTCTATCTCAGCCCTCCCCTTCATGACTCCGGACTCGTCAGACCCTTTTGCCAATCTTCTCCTCGATTTTATCAGCCCCGCCCTTCTGGCAGTCCGCGCAGACGGCATAGAGCTTTCCGCCCTTCTTCACATATGTGCCCTTTATCTTGTCCATGACTCCTGTCTTTATCTCCGAGCCGCATATCTCGCACTTCACGCTTATTTTAAGGCTTCACTCATTAAAATCATGTGATTCTGATTTGCTACGGCAGAGAGCGTTACCAAGAGCTGCTCATCGATATAATAAAGCCGACCGACACGGTCCTGGAGATTGGCCCACACATCGGCAAGAGCACGGAGGTCATCTCTTCGCGCGCGAAGAGGGTGATAACCGTGGACAAGGCCTCCCAGGCGGAGGAAGCCTTTCAGGAGAGGCCTGACAACGTGGAGTTCGTCAAGGGCGACGTCCGTTTCTTCGACACAGTGGACAATACCCTGAAGCTCATAAAATCCTGCGATGTCCTGGCCATCGACATGGGCGGGGGCCGCTTCCCGGACACGGTTTTCAAGGTTTGGGCTGTGTGGTCGGGCGTCTTCAAGCCGCGCGACAGCGTGATACGCAACCGCGGTCTGGGCGAGTTCATGAGGCGCGCGCAGATAAGGGACCCCGTTCTCCAAAAGGACTTCATGGATACCGGCTGGCTCTCCCAGTCGGGCAGGAAGAGGCCCCGGCAGCTGAAGGAGGGCTTGGATGAGCTGCAGCACTGGATGGAATAGCCGCCCTCGAATTAGAGTCTAGGTCAGCTCGCACCTTCCGCCGATGAACTCGGACAGCTTTTTTGCCAGCTTCCGGTTCATGTCTTCCATGCGCCTCTTCTCTTCTTCAATATCCCCCTTTATCCTGTCCAGCTTCTTGGACTCACCCGTTATCTTGGCTTCCAGCCCCTCTATCTCGCGCCTGGATTTGTCGATCTCCTTCCCGATGTCCAGCCCTCTGGCTTTGGTCTCCAGGGTCCGTATGCGGGAGACGACGGTGTTGTATTCCGACCTGGTCTTCTCCATATGAGAGAAGCTTATTGCGCGTATCTTCTTCAGGGACTTCTCGCCCTCGCCGGAGTCCAGACCCAGCAAGTCCGTCTGGATGGCCTTCTGTACCTTGGCCAGCAGCTCCGGCAGGGTCTGCTCCCCCCTGAGGTATGTGTCGACAGGGTTGTCCGCGTACTTGTCCACGTTCATGCCGCTGGCCTTCCCGTCCTTCACCGCTCGCGCATATTTCTTGAAGATTCGTCTTAGGGGCCCGAGGATGTTCAGCATAAGGGTCTCTATCTCCTTTTTCCTTCCCTTCAAATCCTTCAGCTCCAGGTTTATGGATGCCAGCTTCTCCGCCCGGTCGCTGTTCTCTATCTCCTTTATGCCTTTTTCGGCCTCTCCCTTTTTGAATCTCAGGTCCTCCAGAACCGATGCGACCTCCTTCTCCCTCCCCTCAAGATCGGAGAGTCCGGCCAGTTCCCCCCTTATCTCCTTCAATTCCCTCTCCGCATCCTCTATCGCCTGCAGCCTTTCTTTTCTCTGACCTATCAGCTCTTTCAGCCCGTTGGACAGGTTCACCAGGTCGTTCAGCCCCTTCTTGACCTTGGAGAGCTCCTTCTTGAAGCCGAAATATACGCGCTCGCTGTATCTCTGATCAACCTTCCTTATTTCTCCCAGTATATCCTTCAGTTCTTCGCTCAATTCTATTGAGCCCGCATCCGCGTCTATATCCTCTATAGCACGCTTTATCCTCTTGACGTAGTTGTCCCGCGAGCTGGAAACCAAAGACTTTATCCTCTGCTGGACGTCCTTCTGCATCTTCGCCGCCTTGAGCTCGTTGAGGTCCTCCCCTATCTTCTCCAAGATTCCGGGAATCTCTTGAATCAGAGGCTCTGCCTGTTCGTCTAGCCCGCCGACCAGCTTGCGCTTCCGCTCTTCCAGCCATCCGGGAAGCTGCGAGAACTCTATCCTCTCGACCCGCGGCTCGGCCTCTTTCCTGCCGAGCAGACCGTCTAAGAACCCCATGCTTATTTAGAGTTTGGGTGCTTTAAAGCCCCTTCAAAACTCTCCGGGGAATTTTTAGGCTCACCTAACTTTTATACCAGTAACGTCTAGATACCCCATGGTTTCCGAGCACATGGAGGATTACCTCAAGTCCATATTCATGCTCAGCGCCGAGAAGAACCGCGCGGTGAGGACCAAGGAGCTGGCCGACGCGCTGGGGCTCTCCAGTGCCAGCGTCAGCGAGATGGTGGGCAAGCTGGCCAAAGCGGGACTGGTAGACAGCGAGCCATACTACGGGTTCTCCCTAACGAAAAAGGGCATTCTGGAGGCATTCCATGTCCTTCGGAAGCACCGCCTGCTGGAGAAGTTCCTGGTCGAGACCCTCGGTTTGCCCAAAAGCGAGGTGCACACCGAGGCCCATCGCCTCGAGCACGTGGTGTCGGACGAGTCTCTCGACCGCATAGACCGCCTTCTCAAGAGCCCCTGCTACTGCCCCCACGACAGCAGGATACCATGCAAGGACAGCCGCGTTCTGAGCCTCGATGATCTGAAGCCGGGCTCGAAAGCCAGGATCGTTTTCTCGAAACTCAAATCCGGCAAGACCCTGGACCGGCTCAATTCCATGGGCATGGTCCCCGAAGCCGAGGTCAAGGCTATCCGCAGTTTGAAGAAGGGGCCCGTTATAATAAAAATCAAGGGTAGTGAGATAGCCCTCGACAAGAAAATCGCGTCGCAGTTCTACGTGGAGGTCTGCCAATGAGGCAACACAGGCGATGGGGCAAGCATGGAAAGAGGCACAGGGGGCTGCGCATAGCCCTCGCAGGCAATCCGAACGTGGGCAAGAGCTGCCTGTTCAACCATCTCACGGGGATGGGCGTCGCGGTCGCCAACTACCCCGGGACCACCGTGGAGCTCTACCGCGGCAGGAGCCGATGGAAGGGCGCCCATCTGGACATCGTCGACCTGCCGGGCTCCTATTCGGCCAGCGACCAGTCGGTTGAGGAGAGGATAGTGAAGGACTACCTCACATCCGAGCGGCCGGACGTCGTCATAAACGTGGTCGATGCGAATCTGCTGGACAGGAACCTGTATCTTACTCTCCAGCTTCTGGAGATGGGCATACCGACTGTGGTGGCCCTGAACTTCTATGAGGAATCCCGCGATTCGGGAATAGAGGTGGACGCTGCTGGATTAGGTCGGGTTCTCGGAGTGCCCGTGGTGGAGATAGACGCTCTCCGCGGCGCGGGCATACCCGAGCTGATGGATGCGGCCGTCGAGGCCTCGAAAAGGCCCCCCGGCTCAAAGCAGTTCGAATACGACGATCATATAGAAGATTCCATACAAGGGCTATCCGCCCTATCAGAATCCCCCCTCCTCCTGAATCGGTCCTTCGCCCTCTCTCTCCTCGAGGACGATAAAAGGGCCTGGAGAGCCCTGGACCGGTCCTGTCCGGAATGTGCAGACAAGGCCCGGAAGATAATAAAGAAGAACAGCAAGCGCCATGATCTGCCCACGGAGGTGGCCAGAGAGCGTCATGGCCAGGCGGCCCTGATAGCGCGGCAGGTTAAGAATGAGAAGGAGCCCGATTACTCCGGCACCGAGCGGCTGGACAGGATAACCACCGAGCCTCTCACGGGCACCCTGGTAATGCTCTTCGTGCTATTCGTGCTCTTTTCGTCGCTATTCTTCCTGGGTGGCTTTCTGGAGGGCCTCATAGTGGAGGGATTCGAGGGCTTCATAGCCCCGGGCCTACAGGGCGCTATAGAGGCCGTACCCAACAGCATCCTGCAGACCACCCTCACCTATTCTCTCGTGTGGGGCGTGGAGGCGGGCTTGTCTATAGCGATACCCTACATCCTGGTATTCTACTTCATATTGGCGTTTCTTGAGGATACCGGTTACCTGCCCAGGATGGCGTATCTCCTGGACAGGATAATGCACAAGATTGGGCTTCACGGGAAGGCCATAGTGCCGATGATGCTGGGCTTCGGCTGCAGTGTCCCCGCCATAATGTCGACCCGCCTCCTGCAGAGCAAGAGGGAGCGCCTCATAACCGCGATACTTGTCTCGCTGATACCATGCTCCGCGCGCACCGCCATCATACTGGGCGCGGTGGGGTTCTACCTGGGCTGGCCATACGCCCTGTCCATATACGCGATAATACTGGGGATAGTGCTCGCGGCCGGCTTTGTGCTGAGCCGCTATCTTCCCGGCAAGCCCGAGGGGCTGATAATGGAGATGCCGAAATACCGGATGCCCTCTCCATTCTCGATAATGAAAAAGACGTGGATACGGGTCAAGGGCTTTGTTTACGTAGCCTTCCCCATCCTTATACTAGGTTCCGGCCTTCTGGGCCTCCTGGAGGGCCTGGGGGTCTTGAGGGCGATAACCGCACCCTTCGACCCGCTGGTCTCCGGATGGCTCATGCTGCCCTCGGTGGTCGGGATATCCTTGATATACGGCATTCTGAGGAAGGAGATGGCCCTCGAAACACTGATAGTCCTGGCCGGCAGCGCGAACCTGCTGGCGTTCATGAGCCCTCTGCAGATCTACGTATTCGCCCTGGTCTCGGCCATCTACATCCCCTGCGTCGCCACGATAGGTGTCTTGGTGAAAGAGTTCGGCTGGAGGAGGAGCCTGATGATATCGGCGGCCACGATATTCATAGCATTCCTGGTCGGCGGGGTGGTGGCGAGGGTGTTCCCGATGCTCGGGCTTCTGGCATAATCTAATTCTTCTTCGGCAAATCCAGCTCCAGGTGGAGTTCCTTCAGCTGCTTCTTGTCAACCTCGCTGGGCGCGTCGTCCATGAGGCTCTGGGCCGCCTTGTTTTTCGGGAATGCGATGACTTCGCGGATGGATTCGTTGCCTGTCAGGATGGCGACAATACGGTCCATGCCGAAGGCGATGCCTCCGTGCGGAGGCGCGCCGTAGGTGAAGGCCTCCAGCAGGAAACCGAACTTCTCCCTAGCCTCCTCAGGGCTTATTCCCAGGGCCTTGAACATCTTCTCCTGAAGCTCTTTTCTGTGAATCCTGATGCTGCCGCCCCCTAGCTCCACGCCGTTGAGCGCCAGGTCGTAGGCCTTGGCCCTGACCTTGGCCGGGTCCTTGTCCAGGAACTTCAGATCTTCCTCCTTCGGCGATGTGAATGGGTGGTGGACTGCCATGTGCCTCTCGCACTCCTCGTCCCACTCGACGAGAGGGAATTCGTGGACCCAGATGAAGTTGAACCTGCTTTCGTCCAGAAGGCCGAGCCTCTTGCCCAGCTCCAGGCGCAGTGCCCCTAGGGCGTCGTAGGCTATCTTGTGCTTGTCAGCGACGAAGAGAAGCAGGTCGCCCTCTTTCGCGCCCGTCTTACTTATAAGCTCTTTCTGCAAGCCCTCCGGGAAGAACTTGACTATGGAGGATTCTAATCCTTTCTCGCCTATCTTCATCCACGCCAGCCCCTTGGCGCCGTAGATGCCGGCGAAGTCGGTCAGCTCGTCTATGTCCTTCCTGCTGAACGACGCGCATCCCTTGGCGTTTATGCACTTGACCGCCCCGCAGTTGTCTAGAACTGACTTGAAGACCTTGAACTCAGATTTGGCCGCGATGTCGCCCACGTCGACCAGCTCCAGCCCGAATCGGGTGTCCGGCTTGTCCGAGCCGAACCGCTCCATGGCCTCGCGGTAGCTTATGCGCGGGAAGGGAATCTTTATGTCCACGCCCAAAACCCCCTTCCACAGCCTCTTCATTAGCCTCTCCATGAGCCCGAATATGTCCTCCTCCTCGACGAACGACATCTCTATGTCGATCTGCGTGAACTCCGGCTGCCGGTCGGCCCTCAAATCCTCGTCGCGGAAGCACTTCACTATCTGCACATACCGGTCGAAGCCCGATATCATGAGCAGCTGCTTGAACAGCTGCGGAGACTGGGGAAGAGCGAAGAACTTGCCCGGGTGGACTCTGGACGGAACCAAGTAGTCGCGCGCACCCTCCGGGGTGGATTTCGCCAGCATGGGCGTCTCGATTTCCAAGAAGCCCTCACCGCTGAAGAAATCCCTCACGATCTTGACGGCCCTGTGGCGGGTCATTATGTTCTTCTGCATCCCGGGCCTGCGAAGGTCCAGGTACCTGTACTTCAGCCGTATGTCCTCGTTGAGCTCCATGCGATCGTCTATCTCGAATGGCGGCGTCTCGGCCTTGTTGAGTATCTTGAGTTCGCTCACCTCCACCTCTATCTTGCCGGTCTTTAGCTTCGGGTTGGCCATGCCCTTGGGCCGCGGCACGACCCTCCCTTCGATTTCGACCACATATTCCCTCCTCAGCTTGTCGGCCTCTTTATGCGTCTCCTTGGAGACTTGCGGGTCGAAACGCAGCTGGGTCAGGCCGTAGCGGTCGCGCAGGTCTATGAATATGATCCCTCCGTGGTCCCTCCGGGTGTTGACCCAGCCCTGTAGGACCACCTTCTTCTTCACGTCCCCCTCTCCCAGCTCGCCGCACGTGTTAGTCCTCTTCATAGTCTATCTCGACCTCGCCCGCCAAGTCTTTCAAAACCCGGACAGTGCCCTCATCTAGAGGTTTATCGAATATAAGCTTTAAAACCTCCGCCCCGCCCTCCTTGAATACCTTGTTGATTGCAACAAGCCTGTTCGGGCGAGCTAGGGATTCTGCCAGCGTTTTTTTGTCCATAGACCTGCTCACCACGACCATCCTCCTCCCCAGTTTGGCCGAGAGTTCGGACGCCGTTTTGCCCCTGTGGCCTATTATCTTGGGGAGCTCGTCCTCAGGAGCTATTATGACGATTTTCTTGTCCAGCTCTATCAGCGAGTCATAACCTCCGGCGCCGTGGCTCTTCAGTATGGTAGACAAAAGGACGTCCAGCTCCGATATCTTGCCTTCCCTGACCTTTTCCTGGCACTCCGGGCACAGGGTCCCCGAGGAGGCGCATCCTTCGCAAACGGGAAAAGCCATCCGCTATTTTTTTGTCACTACTATGTCGATGGTGGAGATGTTTATCTTGCCTCCCTCGTCCGCATCGACCTCGTCCGTCCCTATCTCTATGTTCTTCACTATCGCGTCGGATTCGAAACGGTTCTTGAGGAGCTGCACCACATCGACCGCCTTGCTGATGCTTCTGCCCCTTGCCTTTATGTGTATCTCGGTCTCACCCTTGTTCAGCTGGGTTATTGCGGCCATCACGTAGTTTATGACCCCTTTCTTGCCAATGTAGACGACGTTGTCGTCCATCTTCCTCTTCTTTCCGCCGCTCTTGGCTCCAGCCTTCTCTCTCTTCCCTGCATGTCGCTCATCCTTCTTTTTATTCTCTTTCGTCTCTTCAGCCATCTTGTTCACCGTTTTTTGTTGAAGTATGCTGCTAACCCAACCTGACCTACTTCGACCCCTGGCGTCGCTTTACAGCCAGAACTAGCTATAGTTTAAGTGATGAATCTTTAAAAGCATTATCAGACCTCGAACTCGCGCATGTAGACGACGTCCAGATGCCCCCTCTTCTCGTGGAGATGCTTCAGCTGCCAGAGATAATGGCGGTAGTCCCTGAATGCGTGGAGGAAAAGCCAGCCGGAGACCAGGACGAACCCGATGCCTATGGCGAGGAACCATTCATATTCGGCGTCGGAGAAGAACCTTATGACCAGGAAGCCGAATGCGGCTATGCCCAGTCCGAGCTGAGCGAGGGCGATTGCCGTTCTCTCCTTGGACAGGAGGGTCTGCTCCTTAGACAGCAGTATGCTTAATGCGCTCGGGTTCTTCTGCATGACCTTTTCCTCGAACTGCTCTCTGTCTTTCATGCCTTCTATTACCGCACACTCTATAAATCTATTTCCCCAGAGTCAGGCGCCAGATACGATGGGTTCCGGGGTTCGCTCTGAGATGCACGACTACGCCGTTCCCCCTTTTCATTGTCTGGGTTATTTGATACTCTTTGCCCTCCATGACCATATGGGCGCTGAACGGGAACCCCGCGCCCCTTCCCAGAACCTTTACACTCCTGGCTTCGGCATCTCGCAGTCTTCTGAATCTCATTAGCGAATCGGGCTTTACCGGAACCGCCTTGATCTCCTCCATTGTATGCCAGTCCCCTCCCCGCCTCTCGAATTTTGGCTTCAGATGACCCACTATCTTCTGGAAATGCCTAGGGCCCCTGTATTTCATGATTAACGCCTCCCCTTCCTGTAGTCTTTTATCAGGTCCTCCAGCTCGCGGGCCCTGACTTCCCTCTTCCTTCCGCAGGCCTTCTGAATCTCCTGAGATTCGGCGAAGAAGAGCCCCTCCCAGGATACTATGTCCAGGTCGTCCGTGTGGCAGACCGGCGCCAGAGACTCGAGCCTCACGGGCGATATTATCGCCCCCACGCGGCGGCCCTCCAGCAGCCTCAGCCCCTTGCTGTCGTTGCCCTTGCTCCTGGAGAATATGGCGTCCCCCCGCTTTATCGGGACGTTCTTCAAGTCGGCGTAGTTCAGAGACGGGACGTCCCTGAGAAGTACCAACTTTCCTTTGGCCACCTTGAGCATGAGATCCTTCGCTTCCCTGGCCGCTCTTCTGAGCACCGCCTTTGGGGACCTCGATTTCGAACGCCGCAGCGACTCGACCTCGGCGTTCAGCTCGCGGTTCTCCTTTCTCAGAGCGCTTAATTGCGCGCGCAGCTCCTTGCACTCGCCATCGCTCTCCTGCGGCGCCATGATGTCGGAGACCTTCTCGCCCTTGAGGACGCGCGCCTTGGTCCTCTCCAGTTCATCCATTACCTGTCTTTCCACTCGCCTTATCTTGTTCTGGAACCTGTTGTAGGCATAGGCTGCCGCCGCCAGGGCGTCCCGCTCGTGGTCGTTCCTGGTTTTGCTGCGGGCAGCAAGCTCCCTCTTTTTCTCCACGGCCAGATCGGCGCGTGGCGTGAACAGCCTGGCCCCGGTT
>CAZINR010000014.1:0-23271 GCA_964540655.1 uncultured archaeon
AGATAGCCGGCCCGGATTCGGCGGAGCTGCTGAAGAGCATAATAGTCGCCGAGCCCGTGGACTTCGATGAACAGAAAATCGCAATCAACAAGCTGGACGATCTGATGGCCGAGAACGATGTGGGCCTCGTGGTGGTCGATTCGATCGTCTCCCTCTATCGCCTTGAGCTGGGCTCTTCATCCAGCGATGCTTATGCCGTCAACCGGGAGCTGAGCAAGCAGCTCTCAAAGCTCATGAAGATAGCCAAAAAGCACAATATACCGGTCGTTGTCACGAATCAAGTTTACACAAAGTTCACTAATGATGGCAGCGAGGGTCGCATAGTCCCGGTCAGCCGGGATGTGCTGAAGTACTGGAGCAAGGTAATCATGCACCTTCGGAACGAATCGCCTTACCGGACTGCTACTTTGATACGGCATAATTTCAAGCCCGAAGGTGCGCGCATCAGATTCAAAATAATACAGAAGGGGATAAAAGAGGAGAACCCCTCCGGCAGCCCGGCCGGGTCGGAGTGACTGGAAAATGAGCGAGTGGGAGCAGTTGAGAAAAGGGATAGGGGCAAAGTGCCTGGCCAGGGACGACGCTCGCAACATACAGATGGATTTGCTCAGAATCGAGCCCGGCTTCGAGGACGCTCCACACTGGCACGACGACTGGGAGTGGGTCTACATACTCAAGGGCGATTTAGTCGATGAGAAGGGTGTGCACAAGGCGGGAGATTTCCTGATAAACCAAAAAGATGCGCGCCACCAACCCATCTCGAAGAGCGGATGTACGCTAATCTGCGTGTGGTGTGGGAGCGTGAGGGGGGAGCCTTAACCCTCGAGCCTGAACCTCTTCTGCGCGAACTCCCTGTCAAGGCTCAGTATGAACGGGGCCGCCCGCGGCCCACGCTGTTGGCCCAACAGGACAGTGTAAATCGCCTTGAACAGCTTGGCCGGCTTCAGGTCGTTTTCATTCGCGGTTTCGAATATCTTCTTGGCGAACTCTTTGTCGGTCCAGTCCTTCTCTAGCAAATCGGCCAGGTTCGAGAGCGCTTTCTTCTGATTCTTCGGCAGCTTTCTGGCTTCTTTCGGAACTGATTTGAGGAGGCTGAACTGCTGGGCGTGCTTGTTGGCCCAGGCCTCCACCTTCGGCATCAGGGCATCTGTCCTCTCGTTCATCTCGTAGCCCAGCTTCCGCAGGACAGAGACCAGTCTCTCCCGGTCGTCCAGGCTGACCAGCTGAGAGACCATCGCGGCTATGCTGTATGGGACTCTTGGCTTGTATTTCTTCGACGGCTTTTCCGTGAGCACCATCTCATAGAGGCGTTTGAGATGCGCCTCGTTCTTCTCGTCGTCTATCCTCTCCTTCCCGTAATAGACCCTCTCCAGCTCGTCGAGCTCGTCCATCAGGCGCGGCACATCCTCCCACTTGAAGTCGCGCGTCTTGTTTATCCTCTTCAGGAACAGCAGTCTGAGGGCTTCGGCCGGCGCCACTTCCAGCCAGTCCTTCGGGTAGACGACGTTGCCCACAGATGCGGACATCTTCCCCCCCCCGCCGATGGTTATGTATTCGTAGAATATGGGCGTGGTGGCTGGATAATCGAAGACCTTCTCGCATATGTGCGCGTTGACGAAGAACGCCGAGTTGGGGACGATGTATTCTTTGCCGGCTCCCTCGCCGACTACATCCCAGCGCTTCCATTGCGCGCCCCACTCGCTCTTCCAGACCAGCTTGCCGTTCTTGCCGCCGGGGACGAGCTCACCCTCGTGCCCGCAGCCCTTGGCAGTCTCCGCCTTGAACCTGTAATCCTGGCAGACGTATTTGACCTTGCCGCCCTCATAGCCGGCCACCTTCGTCGTCATTATCTTGCCGCAGTTCTCGCACACGATCTGGTAGGGTATCCAATCCTCCGGCAGGGGTTCGGTCTTGAAGCTGTTGATAATCTCCCTTATCCTGCCCGCGTTCTCCAGTGCGGCTTTGATGGCCCAGTCGAAGTTGCCCTTCTTGTACTCCTCGCGCATCGAGAACTTCTTGGGCTCCTCCTCGACGAAGTCGGAGAAGACGCGGAAGAAGTCGCTGACATGATGCTCGCCGTAGTTCTTGTGGCAGCCGTGGGGGTCGGGGATATCGGTCACCGGCATGCCTATGTACTCGCGGTACTCCTGCGGCACGCCCTTGGGTATCTTCCTGAGCGGATCCATGTCCTCGGCGACGTAGATGAACTCGGCCGGCACGCCCTTGTCCTTCAGCGCGCGGTATACGGCCTCGCCGCGGATGATGTCGGTCAGCCGGCCGATGTGCAGGACGCCGGAGAGCGAGGAGGACGTTTTAATCGTCGGTTTCTTGGGCAGGACGTACCCTTTGTCCAAATAGGTGTACTTCTCCCTGCCGATTATCTCCTCCGCGAACTGGTCCGCCCAGAACAAGGACTCTTCCATGCCCTATTTAGCTAAAGCTAAGGAAAAAACTAAAAAAGAAGGGTCTTACAGGTAACCCTTCGCCTTCAGCAGTTCGGCATTGAGTATGCCGCCGCCTGCCGCGCCCCTCACAGTGTTGTGCGACAGTCCGACGAACCGCCAGTCGAAGACATTGCACTCGCGCAGCCTTCCGCAGGTCACGGCCATGCCCTTATCCGCGTCCCTGTCCAGCCTCGGCTGGGGACGGTCGTCCTCCTCGCGGTAGATAATCGGCTGCTCCGGAGCGGTGGGGAGCTTGAGCTTCTGCGGCTCTGCAGTGAAATTTTTCCAGACTTTGAGAATCTCCCCCTTCTCAGGCTTTTGGTCGAACTTCACCGACACGCAGGCCGTGTGCCCGTCAAGCACTGCGATGCGGTTGCAGTGGGCGCTCACCTTCGGCCTCTCGGCGTACTCGAACTTGCCGTCGCTTATCTTGCCCCAAATCTTGAGCGGCTCCAGCTCGGACTTCTCCTCCTCGCCGCCGATGTAGGGTATCATGTTGTCGATGGCGTCCCAGCTGGACACGCCCGGGTGTCCCGCACCCGAGACTGCCTGCAAAGTCGTGATTATCATCTCCCCGACACCGTAGCCCTTCTGCATGAGCGCATGCAACGGCGCCATGTACGACTGGACGGAGCAATTGGGCTTGACTACTATGAAGCCCTTGTCCCAGCCGCGGTTCTTCTGCTGCGTGGGTATGATGTCGATGTGCTCCGGGTTTATCTCCGGGATTATCATCGGGACGTCCTCTGTGTGCCTGTGCGCTGACGCGTTCGACACCACGGGCATCCCGGCCTCGGCGTACTTGTGTTCCCACCCCTTCGCGGGGCCCGAGCCTAGTGCGGAGAAGACGAAGTCGCATTTCTTGGCCTTGTCGACCTTTGTGACATCCTCGACCATGATGTCCCTCACGCTCTCCGGTATCCCAGTCTCCATGTGCCATCTGCCCTCGACTGCCTGGGCGTAGGTCTTGCCGGCGCTGCGCTCGCTGGCGCACATGTACGTCATCTCGAACCACGGGTGGTCCTCCAGAAGCGAAACGTACTTCTGGCCCACCATCCCAGTGGCCGCCAAGACGCCTACCTTTAATTTGTCCATCTTTTTGTTTTATCAGAATGCCTATTTCCTTTCGAATATAAGGCTCATGATCTCGTAGACCGTGTCCAGGTTCTTGTAGTCCACGAACACCATTATCTGGCTCTTCGATGTGGTTACCTCTTTTATGTTGAGGCCTGCGTCGCCTATCGCCCCGGTTATCTTGCCCAGAGCGCCCGGCTCGTCCAAAAAGTCCGGAGAGGTCACATAAGCCAGCCCTATTCCCTTGGATGAGGTCACCGAGACGGTGGTCTTGTCCTTGAGGACGTGGTCATGCAGCAGCCTAGTCGCCGATTCGACCTCGTCTTCGTTGATGAAGTAGGTCATCGAGTCCGGGGCCACCGTTATCCCCCAGATGTTTATCTTCTTGTCACCGAGCATCTTCGACGTCTTGGCCAGCAGTCCCGGCTCTTCTATTAAATCCTTGCCCACCAGGGTGACGCTGCCCAGCGGCTTCTCCATCTTTTTGACTGAGGTTTTCATCATAAATTCCCCCTTTATTTCCGTTCCCTTGGCACCCAAATCCACGTGCCTGTTGTTTACGATTTTAAGAATCTGATCCTTGCCTTTGTATATGAGCGAGTCCCACTTCATGACCTTGGCGCCCCCTACGGCCAGGTCCCAGAGGACCGAGACATCTATCTCTGGGATAAGCTGCGCATCATCCACTACTCTGGGGTCTCCACTGTACACGCCGTCCACGTCCGTTACTATGACAACCTCCTGCGCTCCGAGGCATTTGCCGAGTATGACTGCCGTAGTGTCGCTGCCGCCCCTGCCCATGGTAGTGACGTTGCCGTCCTTGTCAACGCCCAGGAAGCCACAGACTACGGGGACCACACCCTCTTTGAGCATGGGAACAAGGTACTTCCTGGCCCTCTTCTCGGTCTCCTCCAGATCAACGGTCGCGTTAGTGAACTTAGAGTTGGTCACCGTGCACCATTCCATCTGCGCCGGCTCCACGTAGCAGGACTTGACTCCGAGCGAGTTTATCGCGGCCGACATGACCCTCACGGAAGTACGTTCGCCCATAGCCGCTACATCGTCCTTCTGCTGGGGAGTGTACTTCCCGGCCGTGGAGCCATCCAGGGCGTCTAGAAGCGCGTTGGTAGTCTTGCCCATAGCAGACACTACCACTACCACCTCATGCCCCTTCTTGGCCTCCTTGGCGATGCTCCTGGCCGCGTTGCGTATCTTCTCGCCGTCCGCGAGAGAGGAGCCGCCGAACTTTACGACTATCCTAGCCATAGAAATCCTGTAAATTTGCGACAAAGGTTTTAAAAATCAGAATTTTCCACCGGTTTCCGACCGGTGGGGTTTGACATGCTTTCTTTTTGAATTTGGGCGCTATAATTAAATCAGAGATGGAAGTCCACATCCTCCGACTGTCCCACAGGGCCGCGCGCGACAAGAGAGTGACCACCCACCTAGGCTTGGTGGCGCGCGCATTCGGGGCGCGCAAGATGCTCGTCACTGGCGCAAAAGACGAGCACTTAGCGGATTCCATCCAACGCGTGGTGGACTCCTGGGGCGGGCCGTTCGAGGTCGAGTTTGTCAGCGGTTGGATGAAATTATTTGAGGATTATAAGTGCAAAGGTTTCACCATAGCTCACCTGACGATGTACGGCCTTCCTGTCCAGGACAACATCCGCGAGATTCGAAAAAGCCAGAAGATCCTTGTCGTCCTCGGCGGCGAGAAGGTCCCCTCGGAGGTCTACCAACAGGCCGACTATAACATCGCTGTGACCTCTCAGCCCCACTCCGAAATCTCGGCCTTGGCTGTCTTTTTGGACCGGGTGTTCGAAGGGAAAGAGCTGGAAAAAAAATTCGAGAACGCGAAGAGAGAAGTGATTCCACAGGCCCGCAGCAAACAGGTTTTGAAGAAAAGATAATATTTTCGACAAACATTTTAATTAACTGAATTTCTAATCTACTAACATGGGGGACAAGGACGGCCTCGTCTCTGAGATTCTCTACGAGATGGTCGGAAATGAGGGGATTAAAATCATCAACTCATTGTCAAAACCCGCCACCGACCTGCAGATACACGAAGTGACCCAGATTCCCATAACCAAGGTCCGCACGACCCTCAACCTGCTCCATAAGTTCAACATAGTCTCCTACTGCTCGTCTCGCGACGAGCGCAAGGGCTGGTTCAAATACACGTGGGAGCTCAAGAACTATTGCATCGAGCCGAGCATCCGCAACTTCTTAATCTCGAAGATAATGAAACTCAAGCGGGAGTTCCAGGAGATAAACCAGGCCGAGTTCTTCAAATGCGAGAACGGCTGCATAAGGTTCAGCTTCACTGACTCCTACGACCAGAATTTCAGATGCCCCAAATGCAACGCGATACTAAAACCGGTCGAATCTGTCTCGGAAAGCAGGAAGATAAAAGAGGAGATTTCTTCCATAAAGGACATGCTGGAGTCGATCGGCCCCCTGCCCATGTCTTTGCAAAATGTTGGATGAAGAGTCCGCCCGGGACCTGTTAAAGACTCTCAAGGTCCCTAAGGAGGTTGTGGAACATGCAGAGGTCGTTCACGAGACCTGCCTGAACCTGATAGAGCTATTACACGAGAGGAATCCTGCCTTGAAGATAAACAAGAGGCTTGTGGCAGCTGGCGCACTTCTTCACGATGTCGGGAGGGCCAAGACACAAGATATCCGCCATGGCATCGCTGGGGCTCAGATACTGAGAGATTTGAACGTAAAAGAGGGGTCTGATATCGAGAAGATCGCGAAGATATGCGAGCGGCACATAGGCGGCGGCATAAGCAAGTACGAGGCCAAGAAGCTGGGCCTTCCCGAAAAGGACTTTCTCCCCAAGACTGTCGAAGAGAAGATAGTCGCTTACTGCGACAATATGATTGACGATTCCAACGGCAGGTCGGTAGTGCATGACCCTGTATGGGCAGCCCTGGACTACGAGAGGAAGCACGGAAAGAATAGCGAACCTGCCCGACGCGTCAGAGAGCTGAACAAATTCTTCGAAAAACTGCTGGAGGGCTAAAAAAGCATGACTAATCCAAGAAGGCAGGCAAACCCGAAGCTGCTGGCCCAGACGACTGGGCTCCATTCCATCACCGATGTGCCGTCCAGCGGCCCCGCGGGCAGGAGGTTGAATATCGCCAAGAGTGTATTGACGTAGGCGGCCGAGATCGCCCAAGCCCCTCCGATGAGTATGAATATCGAGGCGAGCAGTATGTTAGCTCCCGGTGCCGATAGGGATATCAAGCCGCGTTCTCTTGCGTCCGCAAACCCTTCCGTCACCACGAAGCCTGGAGCCGCGAAGATGAATCTCCCCCTGCTTATTATCGCGAACGCGACAACAAGGACCAGCCCTATCTCCCAGAGCTTGTACCTGGAGTCGAATCCCATGGACTGGGCGACGAGCTTGTGGGACACCTCGTGGCCTATTATGCCCAGGACGACGCCGAAGACTATACCTGAGTCCGATATGCTGAAGATGTTGAATGCGAGGACTATGGTCACCATGGAGACTATTATGGAGAACAGCTCCATAGTTGAGAAATGTATCCCTCCGGACTGGGTGGGTGGAGGATTCGGAACAACAGGACGTCCTCTGAGTCTTGGAGGTCTTTGCATAACTAATTAAAGGAGGATTGGAAAAAAATCAGTCGTTCCTCTTGGAGCTCTTACCGTAGCCGCATTTGACGCAGCACTTCTTCTTTACGTTGAAGCTCTTGCTCCCGCAGCGTGGGCACTTCTTGTGCCCGTGCGTCTTCCTCGACTTCCTCTGCTCCGGCATCTCGCCCATTTTGCGTGGCTAATTTGATGTGAAGGGTTTAAAAACTATCTCTTGGACCTGTATTGCCTGTGCTGCACTCTCCCGGCCTGCTCGAATGTCTCATCGCTGTTCCTTTCATCGAATTTGTGGTCCTCTCCCACATGCCTCCTTACGAACTCGTCTACACCTGCGTCAATAGCTTTCCTGAAGGGCTGATTTCTACCTGGGTTGGGCAATGCCCGATCGGGATGCTTGACGATAGCAAGCCTGCCATTTCTGCCCAGCATGACCTGCACCCCTGTCTCTGTGCTGCTGTCGCGGGCTTTATCATGGGTAACCCTCAGCTCATGACCCTCCATGGGACCAATCACACTCTTTGGCCCATTGTATCGGACCTCAAAACCGGCGCGTCTATGGAGAACATCTCCAGATCTCAACGGATTCCTCCTAGGCCCTGCCATGATTGTTATTGAAACGAAAACTATATAATCTTGTCCACAAAATCCTTCGCGTCGAATCCCTCCAAATCCTCGTAGCCCTGACCCACTCCCAAAAAGATTATTGGCTTCTTCGTCACGTAGCTCACCGAAAGGGCCGCCCCGCCCTTGGATGCGTCCACCTTGGCGAGTATCGAGGCGTCTATGCCTATGCGGTCGTTGAAAACCTTGGCCTGCTCGACGGCGTCGTTGCCCGTCAGCGCATCCCCGACGAAGACCCTGAGGTCCGGCTTATTGACGCGCGCTATCTTCTCCATCTCGCCCATGAGGTCCACGTCCGACTGCATCCGACCGGAGGTGTCGGCCAGGACGACGTCTATGCCGTTCGCTTCGGCGTGCTTCACTGCGTCAAAGACCACAGCCGCCGCGTCACCTCCTCGCTGGTGGTGCACCATCTTGATCCCCACACTCTCGGCGTGCTTGCCCAGTTGCTCCTGGGCCCCGGCCCGGAAGGTATCGGCGGCCGCGACCACTACCGACAATCCCTCCTTCTTGAGCATATGCGCGAGCTTCGCGATGGTAGTAGTCTTGCCGCAGCCGTTTATGCCGAAGAAGACTATCTTGACCGGCTTCTCGTGCTTCTTGATGAAGTCTATGAAGTCCAGTTCGCCGCCCGCCTGAAGAATGTCCACGAGCGTGTCCTTGAATATCCCCCTGACCTGCCCCCTCGGGTCGGTGAATTCGGTGGAGCCGAGCTTTTCCTTGAGCTCGCGGGTTATCGCCTCCGCGACCTCCATTGCGACGTCGCTCTGCATCAGGCCCATCTGGAGATTCCAGGTTATGTCGTCGATTTCCGACTCCCCGAGCTTGGCCTTCCTGCGGATGGCCGTCTTGAGGCGGGTCTTGAGGCCGACCTTTATCTTCTTCTCGACGCGCTCTTCGGCCTCGGCTCTCTCTTTTTCAGTCTCATCCCCCCCTTCTTCTTCAGACTCTTCAGGCACCTCTTCTGGGATTTCCTCAATCTCCTCGGCCGGACCCTCCTCTACTTTCTCCTCCAGCTTCTCTTCCACCTCTTCCTCGGCCTTCTTGAACAGGTTCTTGAGTCGTCCGAACATCGTGTTTTTAGAAGTGTTATGGTTTAAAGCGGGAAACTTTTGACAGTACTGTATTCGGGCCCCTTCCTGCTCAATTTGCTCTCCATGAGCTGGAAAGAGTCGGCATCGAACTTTCCGAAGACGGTGCTCTTCTGCCCGTTGACGAAAGCGATCAGGCCCTTCTTGTCTTTCGGGAACTTGACGCGCGCTAGGGTCGCATGCGGATGGAAATCCTTATCCTTCTTGAACTGCGGAAGCGCTTTTTCTATTTCATCATGAAGACCTTTTAACTTGTCAAAACCCTCGTCGCATCCCGCCCATACGACCCGGATGTAACTGTCGGAGGGGAAGACGCCCATGCTGCCGATGCAAATCCTGAATGGCTCTGTGCGCACTGATTCCATGGCTTTGACCACTGGCTCCGGCTCCGCCTCTCCCAAGAACTTGAGCGTCAGATGGATGTTCTCCTCCTCGACCAGCTTCAGCTTCCCGAAAGGCGTCAGACCCTGCGCGACCACGAAGAGCCTTTTTTTCAAATCCTCCGGCAAATTTACTGCTAAGAAGAGTCTCATAGTGTTTTTGTTATACTCCTCACAAATAAATAAAATCTGCGCTTCACAGATGTGAAGCGTCTTTTTACCTCATTCGTATAATTAACAAACACGGTAAAAAAGGTGCAAAAATGTTTCCGGGGGGCATGAATCCAAAGCAGATGCAGAAGATGCTCAAGAGGATGGGCATCAAGGTGGACGAGATAGAGGCGCAGCGCGTTATTATCGAAGGCGCCGAGAAAGACATAGTCATAGAGAATCCGCAGGTGATGCTCACCAAGATGCCGAACCAGGAGATGTTCCAGATAAGCGGCGATGCGACCGAGGTGGACAAGGACGAGGCCGCCGAGGCGGAGCCGGAGATAACCGACGATGACATCGCCATGGTCGCGGACCAGGCGGGAGTCGGCAAGCAGCAGGCGGAGGAGGCGCTCCTGGAGACGCGCGGCGACATCGCCGAGGCCATCCTGAAGATGAAAGGGGGGGACAAGACCTCCGACGCGGCCGATATATGAACCTGGGCGGGAACTGATTACTCAAAACTCAAGACCGAAATGTGCGGCATAGCTGGTTATGTGGGGAAGGGCAACGCTGCCGGGAAGATATTCGACATGCTGAAGCGCTTGGAGTACAGGGGGTACGATTCCGCGGGCATCGCTCTTCTGGACGGCGGGCTTGAAGTCTACAAGGACAAGGGCAAGGTGGACGAAGTGCGGGTCAAGGCATCCCTGAAGAAGAGCTCGAGGATATCTCTCGGTCACTCGAGATGGGCCACTCACGGCGAGCCCTCTCAAAGGAACGCCCACCCGCACACCGACAACGACAACGAGCTGGCCGTAGTCCACAACGGCATAATCGAGAACTACGAGGAGCTGCGCGCGGAGCTGAAGAAGAAAGGGCATAAGTTCAACTCGGACACGGACTCCGAGACCATAGTCCACCTGATAAAGGATGGGCTGGGCTCCGGGGAGTTTGAGAAGGCATTCTCCGGCGCGATAAAAGAGCTCCAAGGGAGCTTCGCCATACTGGCCATCTACTCCAAAGAGCCGGATAAGATAATGTTCGCGCGCAACGAGAGCCCTCTTTTGATAGGCGTTGGCAATGGGGAGAACTTCTTGGCATCCGACATGCCTGCAGTGATAAGCGAGACCAGGAATTTCATAATACTCGACGACATGGAGTATGGCATGGTGACTAAAGACAAAATCATGATCAAGGATATTAGGCGGGGCAAGATGCTGAAGAAGCCCATACACGTCAGCGAGCTGAGCGTAGAGGCGGCAGAGAAGGGCGGGCATGAGCACTTCATGCTGAAGGAGATACTGGAGGAATCTGCAGCAGTCAAGAACGCATTGCGATCTCGGGAAAAAGTCAAGGAGGTCGCCGCGATGCTAAAAGACTGCGATTCCGTTCATTTGGTTGCGTGTGGCACCGCCTGGCACGCAGCAGTGGCCGCGCGCTACATGCTCCAGCAGTACGGCCTCTCCGCCTCGGCTGAAGTCGCCTCTGAATTCAGGTATTCCACCGTCAATTCGGTGGGCGAGGATGATGCTGTTATTCTCATATCCCAGAGTGGAGAGACGGCCGACACTCTCGCGGCAGCCAAGGCCGCCAAGAAGCGCGGAGCCAAGATAATCTCGGTGGTCAACGTGGTGGGCTCGTCCCTAACTCGGGTCTCCGACGCCAACATCTACACATACTCCGGCCCGGAAATAGCCGTCGCTTCGACGAAGGTCTATCTGGGGCAGTTGACGGCCCTCGCCATGCTGATGCTGGAGCTCCTGAAGTTAAGGAAGAAGATATCCGTTGAGGAAGCGAAGGCCAAGTTCCGGGAACTAGAGGACATTCCGGCAAAAATAGACGCCATACTTGACAACCGAGAGCGCATACGGGAGCTGGCCAAGCTGCTCGAGAAGACCGAGGATTACTTCTATATCGCGCGCAGGCTCAATTACCCGACTGCGCTTGAGGGGGCCCTCAAGCTCAAGGAAATATCGTACCTTCATGCTGAGGCCTATCCGGGCGGTGAGCTGAAGCACGGGCCCCTGGCGCTGATGGAGGAGAAGGTCTGCGTTGTCGCGATAACCCCGGACGATGATATTCGGAAGAAGATGGAATCCAACATACAGGAGGTCCGCTCCAGAAAAGCGAGAATCCTCGAGCTGACTGAGGGGGACGTTTTTGACATAGAGAACGGAAATGACATAAAGCTGATATTGCCCAGGACCGATCCGCTTCTCACGCCGCTGACCATGGTCGTGCCACTGCATCTGCTGGCTTATTACGTCGCACTTTCGAAAGATTTGGACATAGACAAACCCAGGAACCTCGCAAAGAGTGTCACGGTCGAATGATGGACGTTTCCAAGATAGAATCGGTTTTGCCTGACGCCGAAGTGGGGGAAATAAGGCCATGCACCACTCCCGGGGCAGTCCAGTTCCATCTGCTGGCGAAAGGGAAGAAAAAACCCACGGACAGGATACTCGACGTAGCAGAACTTGCCAGACTTCTTGACGCGGAGTCTTCAACCAAAGACATCAAACTCTCGCAGGAGCTGGGCGTAGTGAGAGCGAAATGCAGGGGCGCGGACATCTCTGCGCTGGCCAGCGGCCGGGTGGTGGTCAGGAGTGTGAAAGACGAGAAGACCGCGCAGAATATACTCGAGACGCTGGCCCCGATTATCAAGGAGTCCCTTTTCTAGTTAGAGTCTCAAAAAACGACATGTCTCTTTCCGAAGATATCTTGGCGCTCAAGGACGATAAGAACGCAGTCATACTGGCCCACAACTACCAGGTGCCCGAGATACAGGACGTCGCGGATTTCGTGGGGGACTCACTCGGCCTTTCTCGCAAGGCGATGGAGACGGATGCCGACATCATACTCTTCTGCGGTGTTGATTTCATGGCGGAGACTGCCAAGATACTGAACCCGGACAAGACAGTATTAGTCCCGGACTCGAGCGCCTGCTGCCCGATGGCGGACATGCTCAAGCTTGAATACTTGAAGGAGCTGAAATCCCGATACCCCGAGGCCGAGGTGGTTCTTTACGTGAACACCAAGGCATCCGAGAAAGCGGAATGCGATTGCGTGTGCACTTCGGCCAACGCGGACAAGATAGTCAATGCGATGGAGTCGGACAAGGTGATATTCGGACCGGACCAGAATCTTGGATACTATGTGGGGAAGAGGACCGACAAGGAGATAATAATAGCGCCGCCCAAGGGCATGTGCGTGACTCACCATGGCATGACGCTCGCCGACCTCATGGACGCGAAAGATGCGCACCCGGATGCGAAGGTAGTCGTGCATCCGGAGTGCATACCCGAGATACAGGAGGCCGCCGACGAGATAGCATCGACCTCCGGTATATTGCGATACTGTCGCGAGTCCGGCGATGATGAATTCATAATCGGGACCGAGAACGGGATGCTCTACCGCCTGGAAAAAGAGATTCCTGGAAAGAGCTTCTACCCCCTCTCAGAGACGGCCATATGCCAGAACATGAAGAAGAACACCCTAGAAAAGGCATTCCATGCCCTCGAATCCGGAGGTCCCAAAATAACGGTCCCAGAAGAAGTCCGGACAAAATCCGAGAAGGCAATCAGAAGAATGCTGGAAATTTCTTGAAAAACAAAACTCCGATTTCTGTTGATTTTAATTTGCAGAGAGCATAAATAATCCAGGAAAGACTCGTATTCTTATACGAACCTTTCAAAATTACTCTGGGAAATATTGAAGGAGTAGTCCGGCATTAGGAGGCTGTCGGATACATGGATAGATGGATATACTAATGGTAGGGTGGGAATTTCCACCGTTTTACACTGGAGGTTTAGGCATACATTGCTATCACCTTACCAAGAACTTGAGCGATTTGGGCGCGAAACTGACCTTCCTAATGCCCAAGAACAAATACCATCCCGAATGCGATTACATGAAGATAGTCGAGGTAGACTCTTCCTTCATACCCGGCCCCTACGCATCGCTGCAGAAGGTGGGCGAGAACTACGACGGCAACCTCTTCGACAACATCTGGAAGTACAACCAGCTCTGCCTTGCCTATGCCCTGCAGGAGAAGTTCGATTTGATACACTGCCACGACTGGATGACCGCCATAGCCGGCATAGCGATAAAGAAAAAGACGGGCAAGCCCCTTGTCGTCACCATGCACTCGACTGAATATGACCGCACCGGGGCCCTCTCCCCGAATCCCTGGATAGTCGACCGTGAGAGGAACATCGTCCAGGCGGCCGACATAATAATAGCGGTAAGCGAGGCGATGAAAAGGCAGCTCATCGAGAGATATAATGCCGACGCGGGGAAGATAGTCGTAATCTACAACGCCATCGACCATGCCAACTGGGCGGTGGAGCAGGTGAAGGGCAGGTTCCCAGACGAGAGGATAGTGCTGTTCCTGGGGCGCCTCACCATCCAGAAAGGGCCCGACTTCTTCATAAGGGCCGCCAGGAAAGTCCTGGACAAAAGGGACGACGTCACGTTCGTGATAGGCGGGAGGGGCGACATGCTCCCCCAACTCATACGCCAGACCATAGAGATGGGCATATCCGACAAGGTGATGTTCCTGGGGTACGTCCCGGACGACGAACTCCCGCGTCTGTATTCCGCGGCGGACGTCTTCGTGCTGTCTTCAGTCTCCGAGCCGTTCGGAATAACGGTCCTGGAGGCAATAGCCTCTGGCACCCCGACGATAATAACAAAGCAGAGCGGCGTGCGCGAGGTCGTGAGGAACGCCTTCAGCGTGGATTTCTGGGACGTGGATGAGATGGCTAACAAGATGCTGGGCCTTCTGGCTTATCCCTCCCTGCACACTTCTATGAAAGAGAACGGCCTGCAGGAGATATCCGGATACACTTGGGACAAGGTCGCGGCCCAGACCCTGGAGAAAGCATACAGGAAAGCCTTGGATTTATGAATTTTTAATTTCTAAACATATGATGACATCGATTTGCATGTATTTCCAGGTGCACCAGCCTCATCGCCTCGGCAAGTACAGCTTCTTCGATGTCGGAAGCGAGAAGCCTTATTTCAGCAAGGCTCGCAACAAAGAGATATTCGAGCGGGTCGCGCGCAAGTGCTACTACCCTACGAATGATTTGATTCTCCGTCTGATAGAGCGGACGGACGGCTCGTTCAGGGCATCCTACAGCATAACCGGCACATTCATCGAGCAGTGCCTGGAGTACGACCCCGGCGTGCTTGAAAGCTTCCGCCGGCTGGTCGACACCGGATGCGTCGACTTGCTCGACGAGACGTATTACCATTCTCTCGCCTACCTCATCTCTAAAGACGAGTTCAAAGCGCAGGTCAAAGAGCATCGGAAGGCCGTGAAAAAGCACTTCGGCTACAGGCCCACCGTGTTCCGCAACACCGAGGCAATGTACAACAACGAGCTGGCGATGAACGTCGAGGACATGGGCTACAAGGGCATAATCGCAGAGGGGTGGGACAATCATCTTGGATGGCGCAGCGCCAACTACGTCTATCGGCCGGTCGGCTGCGAAAAGCTCAAACTCATGATGCGCAACTACAAGCTGAGCGACGACATCTCATTCCGTTTCTCCACCCACACCTGGAAGGAGTTCCCCCTGACCGCGGACAAGTACGCCTCCTGGGTGGCCGCTAGCCAGGGCCAGATAATCAACCTGTTCATGGACTACGAGACCTTTGGAGAGCACCAGTGGGTGGAGACGGGCATCTTCAACTTCCTCGATCATCTTCCCGGGGAGATAATGAAATATCCGCACCTTGACTTCAAGACGACCAGGGAAGTAGTGGCCAGCTATGAGCCCATGGACGTGGTGGACATACATAGTTTCTCTTCCTGGGCGGATGTTGACAGGGATCTGACAGCCTGGCTCGGCAACGAGATGCAAAGGGACGCGTTCCACAAAATCAAGGCTCTCGAGGAGAGGGTGAAGGCCGCAGCAGACAAGGAGCTGACCGAAATCTGGAGGAAGCTACAGACCTCAGACCACTTCTACTACATGTGCACGAAGTGGTTCGCGGACGGGGACATACACAAATACTTCAACGATTATGAAACGCCGTACGACGCATTCATGAACTTCATGAACATACTGTCAGATTTCAAGCGCCGGCTGGAGGCTGCCGAGCCGGAGGCCGCCGTCTGATTACTTGCCCCTTTTGCCTATCTTCTCTAGGGCCATGCCGTACGCCGTCACGTAATTATTGATGAGGTTGCCCCAGTCCGCCACTTCGGAGAGCCTCTTCGCCTCCATCTTCTTCTGGACTCGCTGCTTGCGGGACGTGTTGAGTATGAAATGCATGTGGTCCACCAACTGCTGCACAGCCTTTTCGTCCCCAGCCGTCCTATCGAGCACTACAATCGCCGACTTGTCCTCCTTCACATAATCCTCTATGAACTTGCCGAAGCCTGCCTGGTTGGTCGTTACCGAGGGCACGGCGAGCGCAGCAGTCTCGAGAGGGGTGTATCCCCAAGGCTCATAGTATGACGGGAATATCCCCAAGTGACAGCCCGTGACCGCGTCGTTGTAATTCAGATTGAGCAGCCCGTCGGCGGATGACAGGTATGCAGGATAGTAGATGACCTTGACCCGGTCCCCCCTCTTGTTCTCCAGCCCGTTCTCTCTAAGCTTTCTGAGTATCAAATCGTTCTGGTCCGACAGGTCGAGAGCGCACATGGGCGAATCTTTATCCTTCTTCGAGTGCATCTTGGCTATCATCTGCTTGAGGTTGTAGAGGAACGGCTTGTCGAAGATGTTTGTTTTCGTCGGCAGCTTGCCCATGCAGACGGATTCGAGGATATGCTCCCTTATCTCATCCAGGTTCTCGAACACCTCATCCTCTATCGAATCGAACAGCGCCAGGTTGTCCAGGACCTCGAGGTTGCCCCCCCTGGTCTTGGTGGGTATCCAGAGGAGGACCACTACAGTCTTCCTGGATCTCTCGTCCTTGAGCTTCTTGTTAAGCTTGCCCATCGCCTCCAGCAGAAGGTCGAATCCCTTGTTGTGGTATTCATATCTTCCCGAAGTGAAGAAGTACAGGCAGTTGCGCGTATCTATGGGATAATAAGGTGAGAAGAAAGAGAGTACGAAGTGCTTTATCCTCCTCCGATGCTCCTTGTGAAGTACGCTCAGCTCCTCCATCGAGGGATAGTCCTCAATCGACAGCCCGTTGAGCGTCAGAGCTTCCGGATATCTCCCCAGCACGTACTCGGCCTCGTCGGCCGTGACCTTGCTTACCGTGGTGAATATGTCGGCGTTCTGCGCGCATGCTTTCTCCAGCGTGTGTATCGCCTCTATGCCGTAATCCTTGGCTCGCTTCTCGTCAAGGACCTTCTTCAGCTTGACGCCTTCCGTCACTTCGCCGATAAGGTCTTCGCCCCTTTCGGCCATCGTCCTGCCGAATGTCGTCGCGTGCGTGGTGAATACGAGCCCGGCGTCGGGCTCCTTCTTCTTCAGATGAAGCAAAGCCGCTCCGGTGAGCCATTCATGAAACTGGCAGACGGTCTTCTCGCCCTTGAACTTATCGTGCTTCAGGAGCTCTTCCAGGAGTATGCCCACCGCCTTCCCCCAGACGACCGAATAGTTGAAAAGCTCGTAGGACCTCAGCGAATCGACCTTGTAGTCGTTCCACAATTCGGCCTTTATATCATTCAGCTTGTCCCTGAGCCCTATAGGATCCACGAGTATGCAGTTCACGCGGCCCGCTTTGACCCATCTCCCGAACACGCATTTTATGCCCTTCATCTCTAGGTCCAGGAAAAGCTTTCTGAATGGGTGCTGGTCGACTTCCTCGAAGTCGATGGACACACTTTTCGGGTCGTAAGGGCCTATGGCGTAATACTCCTTGAAGCGCTTTCTCATATACGGCGCCTTTGACGCTATCACTGCGTATATGCCGCCCACTTTATGGGCTACCTCGTGGGAAACCTCGAAGACTATAGAGTCCATTCCTCCAGAAACGTATCGCATAATATGCTTTTCTCGGAATAAAAATCAGAATTTTCCACCGGTCAATAGACCGGTGGTTTTTGACACAAGTTAGACTAATCTCCTTCGCACAGGACCCTGAGCAGTTCCCCGACGCTCCAGGCTTGGTGCAGGCATCCTGACGGCCGATGCGGCTCATCTCCGTCGAAGACCTCATTGACGCATCCCACGCATGATTCCCACAGGTGTTTTTCCAGAAGCGGTTTGATGAGATTCGCTATGCCCTTTTTTGGGTATGCTCTCCGGTAAGCGTCGGCGAACGGCCCGAGCAGCCAGGGCCAGACTGTGCCCTGGTGATAAGAAAGGTCCCGCTGTATCTGGTCCCCCCTTATCTGCCCCCTGTATTTCTCGTCCTTTGCGCTCAGGGACCTTAGGCCGAACGGAGTCAATAGCTCTTCTTCGGCCCTCTTGACAACATCACTCCACCTCTTCTTTTCAAGTATGGGGAACGGCAGCGACACCGAGAAGATGGCGTTAGGCCTTATAGATGGGTCTTTATATTCCCCCTGCACGACGTCGAAGGTGTATGAGGCCTCCTTGTTCCAGAACAGCTCGTTGAAGGACTTTCTGGCGGCCGAGAGGAGCGCATCATACTCGCCCTCTTTTTCTTTGAACCTCTTGGCGAGCTTTGAACAAATCGACAACGCATTGAACCAAAGGGCCTGTATCTCGACGGCCTTGCCGCTCCGAAGTGTCGCAGGCCCGTAAGTGGTCACGGCATCCATCCAGGTCATCGGCAGCTCCGACTCCTTTTCTATCAGACCGTCACCGTCCATGAACTCCTTATATGCGTCCACTATGCCCTTCATTCCGGGCCACAGATGCTCCCTGATGAAATCATAATCCTTAACGCTCTCCATATATTTCCAGACCGCCCAAAAGAAAAGCAGCGAGGTGTCCAGAGAATTGAGATTTTTGCCGTCTATGAAGTTGTTGGGTATGAGGCCTCCCTCAGCCCTTTTCAGCAGATTGACCATGACGCTCTCGGCTTTGCCCTTCCTGCCCGTGCACAGGCAGAGGCCGGGAAGGCTGACAAGGGAATCCCTGCCCCATTCCCCGAACCATGGATAGCCGGCGATTATTGATGTCATATCCTCCTTGTCTACTATGAAATCGTCCGAGGATTCTACCAGCCTGTCAAGGGCTTCGGACTTCTTGGCCTTTGACTTCTTGTAGAAGTGCTCTTTCAGCCCTGCTCTCTTGTCTCTCGCCCCCTTGATGAAGTATTTGGGGGACTTCAAAACGCTCTTGCACTTCTTCAGGGCCTCTGAAGTCGATGTGTCGGCAGACAGGATTATGAAGAACTCGTCTTTGCCTCCGAGCTCCGCTTCCATCCTCGCCCCTATGAAGACGTCTTCAAGGCACATGTAACCCCTTTCAGACTCCTTCTTGTAGAAGAGCCCTTTGACTACCGCGTTGTCATAGGGCGGCTTCTGAAAGACGCCCTTGGTCGCTGCAGCGCATATGGTGGGGGGATTCTCATGCGTCGGGACCATCAGCGCAACGCCGCCATTCATGTCGAAGCCGAAATGCCAGCTCTGGTCCCTCAGGACCTCGTGGTGGCTTCTGCTAGTGGTCATGATGTTGGCCGCGAATCCGGCCTTGCCTGACTCCGATTCGATTTTGTATCCCACTATGGTCGCGTTCATGCCGTGCGCCATCGACACGCTCTTCTCAAGGACGGCGCCGGGCAGCTTGTAGCGGAAGGTCGGCCCCGGGGAGAGCGAGAAGCCGTCAAGGTACAACTGACTCTCAGGCTTGGTGTCCCCCCAGTACTGGTTGCCGGAGAGCGTGTAGGTCTTGCCGTCCAGAGATATCTCCTCTTCTATCTTGGGCACAAGGAGCCTCCTATCCTCGGACGAGAATGCGGCTATCAGAAGACCGTGATATTTCCGCGTATTTATGCCTGTAATGGTTGATGACGCATAGCCGCCAAGGCCGTTCGTCACCAACCATTCTCTGTCGTCCGACCAGGACAAGCCAGAGACCTCCATTGTATAATCTACAGGACAGTCAATAAATTCTTTCGATTTTCGATTTTTCATGAAAATGAAAGGGTTTTATTCGACGTCGCATTAATCTACACGCAAATCCCACAAGATTTGAAAGGAGGAAAAAAGATGATAAAGGACCCGAGCAGGTATTTCTACGTCTGCGACGGCAGCGTGCTGAAAGGCACGAGCGACTTCAAGAAAGCCTTGAAAACTATGCCCGACGAAGTCTACTACTACCACGCGGAAAGGAACGACTTCGTGAACTGGGTGGGCGGAGTGCTGAGGAACAAGAAACTGGCAGCCCAGCTGGAGGGTGCTGACCGAAAAAAGGCCCTTAGGCTTCTAGGGGCCGCTTCAAAACCCAAGGCGGCGAGCAAGAAGGCTCCCGCCGGGAAGAAGAAGCCTACGAAGAAGGCGAAAAAGCCCAAGAAGAAACCCGCCAAGAAAAAGAAGCCTTCTAAGAAGAAATCTTCGAAGAAAAAAGCCAAGAAGGTTGTCACGAAGAAAGCCCCCAAAAAGGCGAAGAAAGCCCCCAAAAAGGCGAAGAAAGCAAAGAAAAAGTCCAAGACGAAAAAGAAGTCGCAAAAGCCGAAGAAGCCGGCGAAAAAGAAACCCGCCAAGAAAAAGAAGCCCAAGAAAAAGACTTCGAAGAAAAAGAAGAAATAGTTTAAATTGCGGGAATCGCCCCGCCGCTAACGACTAGTCTGCGCGCTGGACAGCAGCTTTTATTCTCGCCCGAGTAAAAATATCCCGATGGCCCGAACAAGAAAGGATTTTCTGCTTGAAAGATATTCCATAATCTCCGAGGCAAGGGGCTCCCGGCCCCAGCAGTTCCACCACAAGCCCTCGGGGGAGAAGAGGGGTCAATTATGCTTCTTCTGCCCGGGCAACGAGAACACCACCCCCCCGACGATAGACCGCGTCCCAAAGAGCGGCAAGTGGGAGATACGGGTCTTCAGGAACAAGTTCCCGGCCCTCAAGCCGCCCCAGGGCGACCATGAGATAGTGGTCGAGACGCCAAAACACAAGGGGACTATCCAGGACCTTCCGCCGGAGAAGATACTCGAGGTCTTCCGAATGCTGGAGAAGCGGAGGAAATCCCTGGGGAAGAGATACAAGCACGTCTCGATATTCAAGAACTGGGGCGAAGAGGCCGGAGCCTCTTTACCCCATTCACATACCCAGATAATCGCCAGCAGCATAGTCCCGACGCTCTTCGCAGCGGAGCAGGAGGCGGCCAGAGCCTACAGGAAGAAGTGGCACAGGTGCGCTTGGTGCGACGAGCTGAAGAAGCTGGACAGCAAGCGCATAGCCGCAGAGACCGGGCATTCCATCGCCGTCACGGCCAATGCCCCCCGATTCCCTTACGAGCTTTGGATTATGCCCAAAGCCCATAATGGCAATTTCTCCAATCTGGACGCAGAGGAGGCTTTGGATTTCTGCGCCCTTCTGAAGAGGATGCTCTCTAAAATGGCAGACGGCATGAACAACCCCCCATACAACATGGTGATGCACTACTCAAAGAAGGCCAGGGATGACGCCTATCACTTGCATCTGGAGATAATGCCCCGACTCTCGACACACGCGGGATACGAGCTGGGCGAGGGTGTCTACATAGTCAACGTCTCCCCGGAGACGGCAGCCAGGTTCTACCGGTCATAGCCACCATCCCCTGGGCGCGTTGCCCAACTCCCTCTCACTCTCTATTACGGACATCAGGCTCTCCCAGTCCCTTTGGAATCTGAAGTAATCTCTCTTGTGCTTTCTGGCCCTTCGCGGAAGGTCCCAGAAGAATTTTTTCAAATTCAGGATATTCTCTTTCGTCGAATCGAAATTCCTCAGCGCTATCGACCTAGGCAGCAGCATCAGCGTTGTTAAGACGGCCTTTGCCCGTATGTTTCTCATGAAGATTCTCGGATAGACGGGAAGTTCCGAAGTCGGCATCCCCATGACGGACATCTTCTCCCTCTCATAGATGAACCTCGATATGTCTCCCCTGAGCCGGGACCAGTAATTCGCCAAGTAAGATTTCTTGTTTTCCGGAGGCAGGTGAATGACCCCGGCGTCCTTCCTAAGGAGCACTTTGAACTTGAAATGCTTCGCATTGATGGCGTAGTCTATGTCCTCGCCTCTGGGGACGAGCGGGTCGAAGGGGACCCTGGCGAAAGCATCTCTGGTTATCAGCATGTTCCCTCCGAAGAGCAGAACGGTCTCACCGGAATTCCCTTCACCAATGTCTCTGTAAGCCTGGTTTATGTGTTTGTTCTTGTTCCAGAAATGCTTCCAGCAGTCCGTCTTCTCGTTCAGGACATGGCTGCCTTTTTCGTTGGTGTACACTCCGCCCACCACACCGGTTCGATCATCTTTCTCCGCTTCATCCACGAGTTTTTTCAAAACTTTCCCGTCGTTTATGACGACGTCGTCGTCCAGGAAGAAGACGGCATCGCACTCTGACAATTGAGCCAGGAACAAGGCGGCGTTCCTGACGTTCGAATACCCCTCCAGGCCTATCTCGTCCTTGACCATGGGGTACCCAAGGTCGGCCAGCTCCTTCTTTATCGCCCCCAGCCTGGTCTCGAACATCACGCTCAGGTTCATGCGGGGTCTGGATCCGTCCACGAGCCTCTTTATAAGTTCTTTGTACCGTTTTCTCTCGTGCCGAGCGGCTATGAGTATCACCGTCTTGACCTCAAGCCCCCCTGTGTCGAGCTTGTTCAGACTCCCGAGCAGGCGGGTTAGCGTCTCGTATCTGGGAATCGTGGTCGGATGGTCGTAAAGCTCATAGCTGTCGCGTATGAGCTTCTTTTTGCGGCCGAACACCCAGTAGCTGGGGACAGCAATCAAAATCCTCCTAATCTTGGCCATTTTCCGGGCGAGCCTTTCCACTATTACCCGACAATCAAGATAAACTCTGTCGGAACTTATTTTTTATACTTCCACGCCTTAAATCTAGGATGGCGCGCATAGTCAAGCGGGACGACATAATAGCAGCCCCCATAGTCGCCGGGGTCGTGGGAGTGCTGGCATTCTTCGTGCTCTACTCCCTAGCCGGCCTGAAAGAGATGGGCGGAGACGTCGCAGGAATCGATCTGGGCTTGTTCATAAGCCTTATAATGGCTGCGGTAGTGGGTGCCGTCCTCTTCGGCGAGCTCCTGGCCCGGGCGCTAGAAGGGAAGTGAGTTGAGTGTTTCCCTCCCTTTCCATTCATGTTTAAGCAGAATAACCGTCGATGCCACCCAAAGGCCCTAAAAAAGGAAAAAAGGCAACAGGCTCCGAGCTTCCGAATGGCATACACCCCAACGCCCTCCACAGGCTGAGGTGGAAGGCTAAGCGAAGCAGGACGCCCAAAAAGCGTGGCGGCGTCCACATAGTCGCCACTACCAATCCTGAGGGGAAGCCCATACGGGGCAGGCCTTACGAGCTGGCCATGGACACGGAGGGGAACGTCCATATGTGCCTAGACAGGAAAGGGGCCTATAACGACCTCCGCCTGGCTTTCAACAAGAAAGATGTACATGACATCCTTCACAACCATCCCAAGCCCCCGGGCTACGAGTACTGAGCACCAGCCTTTTTAAGCGGCCAACCTCTAACCTAAAGCTTTTTCATATACTCAAGGGGTTGAAAATCGAGGTAAAAATGGCCAAGATATACTACGAGAAGGATGCGAATCTCGAGGACCTAGAAGACAAGACCATCGCCATAATCGGCTACGGCAACCAGGGCCACGCGCAGGCGCTTAACCTCAGGGACAGCGGCGTGAACGTCATAATCGGGCTGGTCAAGGACCCGTCATGGAGCAATGCCGAGGAGGCAGGCTTCGAGGTCATGCCCATCGCGGAGGCTGCCAAGAAGGGCGACATAGTCCACATCCTCATACCCGACGAGGTCCAGGCGGGCGTCTACAAAGAGCACAT
>CAZINR010000014.1:23371-25938 GCA_964540655.1 uncultured archaeon
TAGTCCACATCCTCATACCCGACGAGGTCCAGGCGGGCGTCTACAAAGAGCACATCGAGCCGAACCTGGAGGAAGGAAACGCCCTCTCGTTCAGCCACGGATTCAACATAAGGTTCAAGCAGATAGTCCCTCCAAAGAACGTGGACGTGTTCATGATTGCCCCCAAGGGCCCCGGACACAGGGTCAGGGAGGTCTATGAAGAGGGTTTCGGGGTACCGGCGCTCGTCGCCGTCGAGCAGGACCATACCGGAAAGGCCAAGGACATAGCGCTCGCGTTTGCCAAAGGGATAGGCGCTACGCGCGCGGGAGTCATCGAGACCACATTCAACGAGGAGACCGAGACCGATTTGTTCGGCGAGCAGGTCGATCTTTGCGGTGGCGTCAGCGAGATGATAACCGCCAGCTTCGAGACTCTGGTCGAGAACGGATACCAGCCGGAGATAGCCTATTTCGAGACGCTCCACGAGCTGAAGCTGATAACCGATTTGATTCAGGAGGGCGGACTGGAGAACATGTGGGCCAAGGTCTCTAACACCGCGGAGTACGGCGGCCGGACCCGCGGAAACAAGATAATAACGGAGGAATCTCGCAAGAACATGCAGCAGATTCTCGAGGACGTCAAGTCCGGCAAGTTCGCGGAGGAGTGGATAAGCGAGCGCAAGGCCGGCTTGCCGAAGCTCACCAAGCTGCGCGAGGAGGGCAAGAGCCACCAGATCGAGACGGTGGGCGCCGAGCTCAGGAAGATGTTTGAAAAGGAATAGCCACCTTCCCCATACCGTCTTTCCATCTTTTTTAGCCCGTTAGTTCAAACTATACGCGCTTTTCTAATCAATTTTCTATTCCAAGATGCGACCTATGACCATAGCGGAGAAGATAATAGCAGCACATTCCGGCAGGGATAGCGTGAAGCCTGGAGACCTGGTCAACATAAGCCTGGACCGGATACTGTGCCACGAGGTCACCACTCCCCCGGCCATATCGGCACTGGAGGAGATGGACATGGACCGCGTCTTCGACCCGGACAAGATAATCGTCACGCCGGACCACTTCGTCCCGGCCAAGGACGAGAAGTCCGCCATGCTGGCCAAGCGCCTGCGGGAGTGGGTGCAGAGGCACGGGATAAAGAATTATTATGAGATAGGAAGACACGGCATATGCCATACTATAATGCTAGAGCAGGGGCATGTGGCCCCCGGCATGACTGTGGTGGCGGGCGACAGCCACACCTGCACTCACGGGGTGGTTGGCGCGTTCGCATTCGGCATAGGATCTACCGAACTGGCTGCGGCCATAGCCACCGGCAAGATATGGCTGCGAGTGCCCGAGACAATCAAGGTGAACGTTAACGGGAAGCTGCAGAAGGGAGTCTATGCCAAGGACGTCATGCTGCGCATAATCTCCGAACTGGGCGTGGCCGGAGCCACGGACATGGTAATCGAGTTCGACGGCGAGGTGATACGCGACATGGGGGTGGAGGACCGCGTAGTCTTCTCCAACATGGCGGTGGAAGCCGGAGCCACCTCGGGGATAATAGCGCCCGACAAGAAGACAGTCGAGTACGTTCAGGCCAGGGGAGCGAAAGACTTCGTCGAATATAGGGCGGATCCCGGCGCAGATTACCACAAAGTCTACGACTTCGATGTCTCCGCCCTGGAGCCGATGGTGGGGGTCCCGCCGCTGCCGTCGAACGTCAAGCCCGTCTCTGAACTGGGCGCCGTCAAGGTTGACCAGATAGTGATAGGCTCGTGCACCAACGGCAGGATACAGGACCTGAGAGAGGCCGCCAGGGTAGTGAAGGGGCGGAAGGTCAAGGACTTCGTCAGGATGCTGGTCATACCCGCCACCACAGACATATGGAAGCAGGCGGATGAAGAGGGGCTGTTCAAGATATTCACAGAAGCTGGCGCGACCATTTCGACACCCACGTGTGGACCGTGCCTGGGCGGGCATATGGGCGTGCTGGCGGCGAAGGAGGTGTGCATAGCTTCTACTAACAGAAACTTCGTAGGGCGCATGGGTTCGCCCAAGTCCTCTGTGTTCATAGCGAGCCCGGCGACGGCTGCCGCCTCGGCCATAGAAGGTAATATAACGGACCCTCGAAAGTACCTGAAATAAAAAGATGGAAACCAAGATAACCGGCAAGGCGATGGTGTTCGACAGGGACGACATAGACACGGACATGATAATCCCCGCCAAGTACCTGAACACGGACGACCCCGAGGAGCTGGCCGAGCACGCCATGGAGTTCATAGACGAGGATTTCCCCAAGAGGGCCAAGGGGGAAAACAGCAGTATACTAGTCGCTGGCAAGAACTTCGGCTGCGGGAGCTCGAGGGAGCACGCGGTCTGGTGCCTGACCGGGAACGGCATAAAAGCGGTCATAGCCGACTCCTTCGCACGCATCTTCTTCGCCAACTGCGTCAACTACGGGCTGTTCCCCGTCGTCTGCCCCGGCGCGTCCAAGAAGATAAAGACGGGCGACGAAGTTGAGATAGACATAGCTGCCGGAAAGGTCAGAGCCGGAGACATCGAGCTGAAGTCAGAGCCGCTGCCAGACTTCATGATGG
>CAZINR010000015.1:0-25092 GCA_964540655.1 uncultured archaeon
GGGGTCCTGCTGAGGATGGGGCGGGGGGTAAGGGAGAAAAGGGCCTGGCCTCGCTCCAAGATGGATATAGTCCTCGTAACGTCCCCCGTCCTGTTTTGGTACGATGCCAAGATGTAAATCTCGAACTGGCCGGCCTGCGAAGGCGCTGTGCACTCTGCGATCAGCACATCCTCCGCTCTAGCCTGGCAGGGTGAGCCGCCCAATTCGACTGCCAGGTTAGCCGATTGCGTGATATCGGTCTGGCCGTCAAGTATGCTAGCTATCGTCACCTGCACGGGTCTTCCTGCGAGAGACGGGTTTGGGTAGGAGATGCCCTGGAGGGTTATGTTAGCAGTGCCGTTCGCCGGAGTTGCTGAGGGGATGACATGCAAGTCTATCGAGCGCTCCTCCGAGGCGTCCAAAGTGTAATCCCCCGACCTATATGTCTCATAGCCGCCGATTCCCGCGACCAGGATATTGAAATCGGTCAAGGCTTCGACATTGACATACTGCGTATACCCGCCAGGGCCTGCGGCCAGCGAGTGCCCCGGCCCTGAGCCGCGTATCTGGTCACCGTTGGAATACCAGGCCGTTATGGTCCCGTCGCCGGTGAGTACGACATTGTTCTCACCCAGCACCCGGGCCCTCACCCTGGCAGTCTCCCGACCGCAGTTCACCACAAGCGTCTTGTTGACGGTCTCCGCGTCCAGTGCGAACGGTGCTGATGTGGAGTCTATGCATCCTTCCGGGAGGTTGAAGGTGGATGCGGTCACGGTTGCGGATGAGGGCAGTTCGAAGGTGGCGCACCCCGAAGAAGACAGAGGTTGGGAGATTATGGCATCGCCGGCAGCGCCGCTAATCTCGACCGACCCTGATGAGAGGCTGCCCCCCGTCTGGTTCCTCACACACAGCTCAATCGTCGTCTGCGCCGGCTGCATAGTGCCACCCTGCTGCTCCAGCGGCTCTAGCGGCTCCATCATGGCCACTACCTGCTTCTCGGAGCCCGGTTCCACCCTTATTGGATTCTCCAGGTTGCTGAACTGCCTGTAGCCGGGGGAATCCGCAATAACCGCGTACCACTCCCCGCCGTCGAGAGTGAAATAGGCTGCCCCTGTGGACTGCTGGGATTCGATTACTATGAACGAGTTGCCGTTCGGAAGAACCGCGGTGACCCTTGCCTGGATCGGGGCCTGGGTTGAAGAGTCCAGTATGTCGACTCTGAGGCCGCCTTCTCCCGTCTGCTCGGCCGGGCCGGACTGGAAGAAGTCCGAAGGGGGGGTTATCTGGATGCGTGTCGTTTCGGTGGGCAGGCCCACATAGGTGGATGAGAACGTCTTGCCGTTCGCTGGGTTCAGAAGGGTCGCCCTCGCAGTATCGGATTCTATCCCTTCGACCTTGAACCTGTTCGATGTGCCGCTTTTGCTCCCTAAAACCCGCCCTTCTTGGTCCTCGATAAGTAGTTCTATCCTGCTCGGAACCTGGCCGGAGACTTCCACCAGGACTGTTTTGGATGCCGGCCCGCAGTCCTCCGGGCAGGTCTCACTGCTCTCGGAGCTTTGGCACGAGCCGTCTCCGCAGAGCACTGCTTCAGGAGTCTCTCCGCCCGGCGGTACGTTAATCAGGAAGAGCACCAAAACTGCCAACATCACCAACATCAGTATCGGGAGGAGTATGGGCGGGAGATTGTGGTCGTCGAAGAAGTCGGCTAGGCCCAGTTTTTCCAGCAGCCCCCAGAGATAGTCATCGTACGCCATCGATCATGACCCACTGTAAAATTCAAAGAACTCCTCTTCGTTGCCGACGTAGTTATCTAAGACGTATCGCCGCAGATAATCGCCGTCAGTGAGCATCTTCATTATCCAGGCCTCGGTTTCGGGAGTCAAGGTCTGCTCGGTCCGGATGTCGTAGTCATAATATCCCTTTGGAGCCACCAGATAGGACCTCTCGAGTCCTGGCTTTCCGGGGACATCCGCAAATTCCACGTCGACCCACCCTCCTTTTCCAAAGGTGAGGTATTCGTCATCATCTCTATGTATCTTAAGCAGGGCATCCTCGTCGCCGTTCCAGGCGCTTGCGCCTATCATCGGCAGGGGCATGACATCGACCGGAAGGTCTTCCGAATAATCCACGGCGACGTAGTCTATCTCGAAAGTTCCCTTAGATGACAGCAGCCTTACCTTGAGTTCATCATGGCCACGGGGAACCTCGACAGGCAGCAGAGTCTCGCCGCCGAGGCCATGGTTGGAGAAGCCCAGGTATTCAGAACCAACAGTCCTCCATCCCGAGCCGCCCCATAACTGGACCGTAACCTTCGCGTTGCTTTCGGCGAATATTGTGAATATCATGGCTTCCAGGGGGTTCGACTCGAGGCTTCCAAGGAAATCTTCCATGTTGTTCCTGCCTACCCTCTCCAAGACTTTCCACCAGACGAAGGTTATAACGCCGGATTCCCGGCCTCGAATCAGCATCTTGGCCTTTTCTGCCGAAGGCGGCTTTTCAAAGCTCAAAACAAGCTCGTCGTAGTTATCGGTGATATTCTCCGTCCTCAGCCTCTCAAGGTCAAAGACATAGGACATATCATCTTCCCGGAAAACGGCTCTGAGGCAATCAGTCCCGTCTTTTGCGATGCAGCTCTCGGGAGACTCCAGATTCGAAAGCGTATGAGGCTCGCCCTCCGGGCTTGGTATCACAATGGCATCTGCCGGGTGGTCAACTGCCATAAGGCGCACATGATTGATATGGGTTATCTCGGGCAGCTCCTCGGACAGCCTTATCTTGAGACTTCTTCCATCCGGCTCGAGGTTCGGCATGGTGCCGTAGGAATACTCCTCCCAGGATGGCAAGATTGAGAAGGGATATGCCAGATGGTCGAGCGACATGCCCTCATCCGAAGTCGAATAGATGTAGAGGCACCCCTTGTTGTGGGCCAGGAAGCCGTCGGCGAAGAAGTTGTTGTTGGAGCTTATCCTCTTAAGATTGTATGTCTGTATGCCCTCCGGGATTTCTTGATAGAAGATGTCGGTTATTTCGCTCCAGGTTCCGTCCACGGTCATCACTTCGTCCCCTTTCTCCAGCAGGGATACTGTTTGTCCGGAATCCTCATAGGTCTCCTGCGGCTCCAGGGACGCCCAGCCTTTGCCCTTCGCATATAGGGGGTGCTCACTGGTGATTCTTAGGGCATCGCTATCGGCGAAGGAAAGGGTGTACAGATGGTCTCTCACTGGAGACTCAAGCTCGAGGACCTCTTCGGTAGTGAGGGCCATATTCTCAATATCGTAGCTCAGAACTCTGTCGCCGACTCGCACATCCTCTATGTCCCTGAGAGTCCCGTCGGCCATGGATATCTTCGTCCCGGAGGGGAAGCAACTGCTCCTGTCGCACTTCTCGTCGCCGTCCACGCAGTCGTTGTCCCAGCCGTCCTCGCATCTTGTTTCGTCATCCTCCTCCGGCAATCCACCGCCAAACCACTCGCCTTTTCCGCCGTAAGAGCTGCAGGTCTGGGAATGGCCCTCACATGCCCGAGTCTCGCACTGTATCTCCTGAGTGCACCGAGTGTAATCGTCCGGCCAGTACCAGTGGTAACCTCCACCTCCGCGCCAGCTCAGGGCCCTGCAGTACTTGAAATCGTTGGTGTTGTCCAGGCCGTCGTTGTCGTATTTGCGGCCGCAGTCCTGACTGGAATCGCAGCCGCAGTCGTCGTCTATTGCGCCGTTGCAGTTGTTGTCCAGCCCATCGTGGCATATTTCGTTGCCGTATCTGCCCAGCTGGTTCATTCTTACCTGGCACTCGGTGCAGTGCTCCTCGACTTCGTCCTGGTCCTCGGTGACAAGGCCGGATATGCAAAGCAGGTCATGCTCGTCAATCTCGTCGTCCTCGGTTATGTCGGCGCATGTGAAGACGTCAGTCGAATCGGCCCTGCCGTAGACCACCCAGGACATCAGAAGCAGGTCCATTTCGTCCAACTCTCCGTCGACGCTCAAGTCGCCTCTCGTCTGATCGCAGCCGAATCCATATATTTGGAGACAATCTGTGGGTATCGTGCTGTCGCCCGCTATGTGTTCGAGGCACTGCCGGTCGCTGGAATCGAGAATGCCGTCGGAATCGAAATCGGCTATCTCCAGCAGCTCATCGGGGGGCTTGATGCCGTGAGATGCCGCCAGGACTATCTTGCCCATTATATTCAAATCAGGAGTGCCGAAGTTCTTGTCACCGTCGAAGTCGCCGGGAAGTCCTCTTTCCACGTCGAAGCAGAACCCTCCTTTCATGTTCCCCGGAGGTATGCCATTGCCCAAATCTCCGAACCACTTCTCGGCCGCCACGTTCTTGAGGCATTCCAAATCGTCCGCATCGACATCCCCGTCGTTGTCCATGTCACCGCATCCCATGAACGCATTCCTCTCATCCGGGTCGGGGACCCTTTGGAGGAATTGAGTCATTATGTCCACATCGGAGGACGTGCCGCCGGATCCGAGCCTGTAGTCGTTGTTCCAGTCGCCTCGGTTGGCCGAAGACGACAAGCAGTGGGCAAGCTCGCTGCCTCCGCCCGGTATCCAGCCCGATTCTATGCACCTTATGGTCTCCTGCTCTGAGTACCGGCTCTGATACCTATGCTCCTGAACGCATTTTCTGACCTCGGGTATTATCTTGCAGTTGGATATCTCGCATCCTTCCGTCTTGTCCTTCGATGTGTCCACGACATATATCTTCTCGTCTCTTGTGAGGGTCTGAGTGCCCAGCTCGAAGAGGGTGTCGTATATGCCCTCCAAATCAGGGGCGAGGAAACGAAGCTGGTAGGTGTGTGAAGAGGAGTCCCAGACCAAGGTGCTCCTCTGCTCTTCCAGAGTAAAATAGACGTTGCTCAGTCCAGCCACTTCCTCTCCGCCCCTCAGTATGCGGACGTCCACCACGAACTCCTCCCCAGGCTCTAGGATAACGGGATTTATTCCTACCTCGTGCTGGACACGCGGACTGGGGATGCTGACGTCGAAGGTTATGGTGAAGTTCTGCTCGTATATCTTGTTGTATTTGATTTTCAGGAGGTTTATCTCCGCCCGGTGGGCGCCGTCGAAGGGAGTGTCCACCTCCATGGAATACAAACCGGCTCCGCCCGAGAGATGCATCCGGTTGTCGACCACTGCGCCACCATCCTCATAGACTACGGCGACCTGGCTGTCCGTCAGGGAGTCCAGGGCTGTGTTGTTGAAGGTTATGTCCATGCCTATCTGTATGGGTGGTGAATTGTCCAGTATGGCGTGGGGGGTCAGAGTGAAGAGGGCCTGGCCCCGGGCCAGGACGCTTATCTTGCCTACTTTCTCGCCCTCCTTGTCCTCGTAGAGTGCCGAGACAACGAACTCGTAGTCGCCGGAATCTGAGGGCGCCAGGCAATCCGCCATCCAAGCACCCTCTTTCCGAACCTGGCATGGGACGCCTGCGACACTGGCCGTGACGTTGGCGAAATCAGTCACGTCCGTCTGCCCGTAGAGGACGTTCGCGACCGATATCGCAAATGGCTCTCCGACTGTGACAGGGTTAGGGTATGAGACTCCCTGTATTGTGACGTTCAATTCCGGGGGGGGCGGACGGCTGAGTTGGAGTTCTATGGACCGGCTCTCGTTGGGGTCTATGGCGTATTCTTCTGACTGGTATGTCGCATAACCATCGAGGTTCATCACTATGAAATAGAACGGCTCCAGGGCGGAGACCTGCAGATATTCAGTATAACCGCCTACACCATTGGCCAGGGAGTTGCCCGGCCCGTTGCCGGGTATCTGCCGGCCGGCGGCATAGAAAAGGTTCAATGCGGCGTCCTGGGTCAGAATCGTGCCGTTCTCGGACAGCACCTTGGCCCTGACCCTTCCGTTGGCGTTCGAGTCGCAGACCACCGTGAGGTTAAAGGACATTTCGGCAGGCCTCAGCTGTATCGGAGGCGTGGAAGAGCCGACGCAGGTTGCCGGCAAGTCTGCCGTCGAAAGTGTCACCAGGCCGGCGGACGGGACCTCGAATACCGTGCAGCCGCTTGTCAGGGCCTGTACGGCTATCCTGGTCCCAGAAAGGCTTATCATCTCCACCGAGCCCTCCTGCATGAGGGTCCCGGATTCGTTCTTGACGCACACGGTCACTAGAGACTGGCCGGTTACGTTGTTCGTCCCGTTTAAGGTCGTCCCGGAGACGCGTTCCATCTCTGCGACAACCTCTTTCTCGTCACTTACCCCGACCCTCACAGGATTGCCCAGGTTGCTGAACTGCCGATAGCCGGGCGAGTCGGCCAATATCGCGTACCATTCTCCCGAATCCAGAGTGAAATGGTCCATCCCGTTTATCTGCCTCGACTTAATCAGCAGATAGGAAGAGCCGCTGGGTATAACTATAGAGATTCGGGCCTGCAGCAAGTCCCCCGACTCCGCGTCCCTGACCGTGACCCGGAGGGTGCCCTTGCTGGGCGGAACCGTGGTTTCCACGTCAAAGAAACCGGGCGGCAGGCTGACCGGTATGGTAGTCACCTTGTCCTTCAGCTCTATCAAATCGGTGGATACGGCCTTTCCGTTCTGCGGGTTCCTGACGGATACACTCACGGCGTCGTCCCTTATCCCGTTTATGCTGAATTCGTCGGTCGTGCCGGTATCCGCCCGAATCAGATACCCGTCGGCATCGAGCAGCCTCATCTCTATGTTGCCCTGATTGCCGCCGACTATCTCGACTATTACGGTCTTCAGTTCTTCTGCGGTGGTCGGGCAATCATCCGGACAGTTCGATGCGCTCTCGCCCAGGGAGGTCTGGCAAAGCCCGTCTCCGCATGAGGCCAGGGCGCCGGACCCCCCGCCGTCTCCGGCAGGCGCATATACCAAGAACACTACCAGGGGTATCAAGAGTATAAGGAGCAGGAGCAGGAAGAGGATTGGGGGGAGATTGTGGTCATCGAAGAAGTCGGCGAGGTGGAGCTTTTCCAGGATGTCCCAGAGGTAGTCGTCGAGTGCCATTCCGGTAAGATTATGTGATTCTTCTAAAAAACGGCATTATGCGGAAAGTCGTCAATTGTAAACCTCGCTGAAGAAACGGGCCTTCCCGCGGGGATAGTTGGCCAGGGCGTAGTCGAGCAGGTATTCGTCGTCCAGGAGCAGTTTCGCGACCCATGCGGCCGTCCCGTCAGTCAGCTCCCTCTCCGCACTTATGTCATAGGTGTAATGGCCGCTGACCCCTATCACATATGTCCGTTCGAGGTCCGGTGTTTCGGGGGGGTCGGAGAATATCAGGTCCGCCTGTTCGCCCTCCACAAGGTTGAGATGGAGGTCGTCGTTGTCTCCTAGAAGGGCAATTACGTCCCGGCCGGATTTTATAGCGCTCTTGAGCTCTAGTTCGGTAGCCTCGAGGGGCAGGTCATCTGAGTAGTCCGCGGCGGCGTAGTCTATCGCAAAGGTACCGACCGCATAGACCAGTTTTATCTTGAGTTCTCTCGAGTGGGGCAGACCGTTAACGGGTATCAGAATCTCACCCATGTTCCCGTGTTTCGAGAAAGCCAGATATTCTGAGGCCAGATATCTCCAAGCCGATCCGTCCCAGACTCCGATCGAGACCTTGGCCTTCTGGTCAGCAGCTCTTTCAAACAAAGCCGAAACCAGCGAATCGCCCTCCAGACCGCTCAGGAACTCGTCCATGTTGTTCCTGCCGATTCGCTCGAGCATGCTCCACCAGATGAAGGTTATGAGGCCGGATTCCCTGCCCCTCAGGATTATTTTGGCGCCTTTTGCGGACTCTGGTTTTTCGAAGGTCAGGACCAGCTCGTCATATATGTCGTCCAGTTCGCTCTTTTGGACTTCTTCCAGTGCGAGAAGATACTCGCCGGAGCCCTCTGACTCGACCAGGGACGTGCAGTCCGACCCGTCTTCAGTTACGCATGAGGTTACAGGTCTTTTATCTTGCAGCGTGTGCAGGTTGCCGTCCGCATCGGGCATGACCTCGACATTCGAAGGATGGTCGACTGCAAGAAGCCTGACATTATTGACATAGCTTATCTCCGGCAACTCCTCGGAGAGGCGCAGCCTGAGAGTGCCATCGCTTGCGGGGGAGAGAGAGCGCATGGTGCCATAAGAGTACTCTTCCCATGATGGGAGCACGGAGAACGGATAGGCCAGATGGTCCAGGGAACTGCCATCATCCGAGATGGAATACACATAAAGGCAGCCGCAGCCGTCGTCTTCATCGTCGATGTCGCAGGCCTCGTCACCTCCCTCGCAGTCGTTGTCCCATCCGTCGCCGCATATCTCTTCGGGAAGTCCACCTGAGTACCATTTCCCCGAGCGGGTCGAGGCTCCGCTGCACGTCTTGCTGCTGCCATCGCATTCGATGGTTTCGCATTGGCGGCTCTGGTCGCAAGTTAGCTGTCCCTTGCTGACCCACCTGTAGCCGGTGTGGTCCCAGCTCAGATCCCTGCAGACCATGTAATTGCCGTCGGAGACCCCGGGGCTTGTTCCTCCGTCGGCGTCGCGCTTCATGTCGCACGGCGTGTTTGGATTGCAACTACAGAGTTCCGGCGGGTCTATCTCACCGTCGCAGTCGTTGTCGAGCCCGTCGGCGCATATCTCGGCGCCATAGGCGTCAGGCGGCATGTTCTCCTCGCAGTCCAGACAGACCAGCCAATTGAGCCGGTCGCCGGTGAGGAATGCGCGCATGCACAGGACATCGTCCTCGTTGACTATGCCGTCGTCGTTGACGTCGGCGCATTCGATTGTGGAATTCGAATAGCCGGTCAGCTGGCCGTTTGCAATCAGCTGGACTATGACATAATCCACCTCAGAAACCTCTCCATCCGCATTCATGTCCCCTCTGGTGCCGGTGCACTGGAGATTGAAGATGGCAAGGCAGGAGGCGGGTATCGTCCCCGAGGAGCTCATGATGTCTCCAGTCTCGAAATTTATCACATAGAACTTCTTCAGGCAGTCCATGTCCGCGCTGTTGACCGTGCCGTCCTGGTTGAAATCGGCTGCAGATAATATCTCCTCAGTCGGGGTGACGCCCGCGGAGACCGCACCTATCACCTTTTTCATTATCTCTTCGTCCTCTTTGTTTATCCTTCCGTCTGCGACCATGTCACCGGGTAGCGGTGTGTCGGTGTCGATGTCAAAGCAGAATCCTCCATTCATAGGCGTGGGGCAGATTCCCTGGGAGCCGACTGCCCCTTCCCTTCCGACGTCCCCATGCCATTTCCTCGCAGCGAGGTTTTTGAGGCAAATCAAGTCGTCCGCATCCACATCGGCATCGTTGTCCATGTCCAGGCACTCAGAAGCCTTGTTCCTGTCCGCTTGGGACGAAACTATGCTCATGAATTCCTCCGCCAACATGACGTCATCTTCATCCAACATGCAGTCCATCGCCAAATCGCCCTTGTTCTGCGTGGGGCATCTCTCCAGGACCGCGTACGGGCAGCCGGAGATGATGCATGCCCGCAGCTGCTGCTCTGGATAATAGGACGTCCGGGAGTTCTGGTCGAAGACGCATTTCCTGACATCCTCGACGCTGTCGCATGCCGCTTGCCTGTCCAGCGGACAGATTGCCGATTTCGTCTTTGCGGTGTCCAAAACATGGATGGTCTTCTGCTCTTCGAGTTTATCACCGTTTATTATGAAGTCCAGCAAAGTCACGCAAAGCTCGTTGGAAGGGGCGGAGAGCTGCAGGATGTAAAGCTTCCTCGCGCGGTCCCAAGGCACGGTGTAGAAGGTCCCGTCCATGTACATCTCCAGGATGTCCAGACCCTCTATCGCCTTGTTCCTGAAAGAGAGCAGAACCTGGACCATGAAGCTCTCCGAGACCTCCAGAATATCCTTGTTGAGATACACCTCGGCCGAGAGGGCGCTAGAATGGGACTTTGCGCTGAAGGTCGTGCGATGGGTCGAGGTATAGAATGTGCCGTTATCGAAGATTTCCAAGCCCATCTGAATCTCGTACTCTCCCTTGAACGGGACGTCCGCTTCCAGCGTCCAGAACTCCCCGTCCCATTCGAGCTCTCCCAGCCCCCCAGAGTGGGCGCTTGGAGAATCCAGATATTGGAGTTCAAGGTCCTGGCCCGCCAGCTCGCTTATGGGCTCGCCGTTGAACAATATCTCATAGAACAGGGTCATCGGCGGGTCTTCGCTGGTAGAGAACAGGGGCACTACAGCTATCGTGCCGGCGCCGGAAGCGTATCTTCTTACTTCTATAGGCATTGAGCGGCTGGCGGTCTTTCCTTCATGGTCGATTGAGACTATTAGGTTGGCCTCCCCGGTTGTCGGGGGCGCAGTGCAGTTTGCCCTCCACATCCCGTCGTACACGACCGCGCATTGCGAGCCGGAGAATGTGACTTCCAGGGTCGCAGTGGTGCCCGTAAGCTCGGTCTCGCCGAAGAGTATCTTGTTCACTATCACAGGGAAGCTGGCGTCCACGGGAACGTGCGCCGGGATCGAGAGGCCCTCAAAGCTGAAGTTCAGGGATTCCGTGGCAGGCGGCTCGGTATAGTTGAGGTCTATCGTAAGGGCCCTGTGCTCCCCGGAATCCAGCTCCATCAGGCTGGTCTTGTGGTCCAGATATCCGAGGGGGAGGCCCCTGGCCCACACGTAGATGGATTCGTCAGTTGGCACGGTTATCTCCTCGGTGTAATCGCCGCTGCCCATGGCCAGGGAATTGGCCAGACCGGAGCCGGGTATCAAGTCGGCGTTCTCGGTCCAGACCGTTATGGTGGAGTTTTGGGTTATGGGCCGACCGTTTTTGTCAATCACCTTGACTTTGAGGTATGCCACATCATCAGGCTGGCATTCAAGCTCCAGCCTTATGAGCTGCCTTCTGGCGGCGAGTATCTCGATTGACGACGGCTGGGCGATGGGTATGCAGCCTGCAGGCGCGTTGGGCATGGAAACGGCCACAAGTTTTCCGGCGGGAAGGTTCTCGAACACCAGGCATCCCGTTCCGGACGGCTCCATCGAAGGGTCGGCATCGGAGAGATCTCCCGCTATCAGGAAGGTGCTGTCAGAAACCCCCTGGACAGTGATCATGCCGGAGGTGACGGGAGCGCTGTCGTCCGTGACGCAGACCTCCAAATCGCCGGTGTCTGGTGTGCCCGGCGTCCCGGGGTCGGTTACCGGTTGGGGAGTCAGGGAGATTGCTTTGGAAGCCGGAGTGTCCGAAGGGACTCTTATCGGCTCGCCGCTGCCGTCGAACGGCCTGTAGCCGTCCTTCTCTGCGTTTATGACGTAGGACTTGCTGTGCGGCAGGGGGAAATCGCGCAGGCCGTTCACTATGGCGTTGCTGACCGGCCGGTTGACCTCGTACCCGTTCTCCACTTCGGAAATCGAGACGGTCACTCCGTTGAGCGGGTCTCCTGTGGAGTCGTCTCGGACCGTCAGCCTAAGGACCCCGTTCTGAGGCTGCTGGCTCTCGCATATGCCTGCTCCGAGGGTCACCTGGATGACTGGCTCGTTGGCTCCGAGAGAAACGCCCGGGGTCCGCTGGCTCTGAGAGGATAAGCCGAATATCTCGGCATACGCGGAGTCCTGATCTATGCCGTCGAATGCGAACTCCCTCTTCGTGCCCCTTTGGGTGTTGAGCAGCTCGCCGTCCTGTGAATAGAGTTTCACCGTCAGCTCGCATGAAGGCATTGCGTTCATCCGCACCTTAACCTGCTTCCCCGCGCCCTCGGGAGGGGGGCAGTCCTGCGGGCAATTGACGTATGTCTCGTTGTCAAGGGAGTGGCATATCCCGTCCCCGCACCTGACATCAGGCCCAGAAGGGCCACCCGAACCGAGGGCCAATAAAAGAAGTATTGCCACTAGTACTATGGCTATGGGGAACAGGACCGGGGGTATGTTATGCTCGTCGAAAAAGTCGCCTATCCTGAGCGCGTCAAGAAGGGGCCAGGACTTATCGTTTATGGTCTCCCAAAACCCATAAATAGTCTCTTGCAGGTCGGCCATGTCCAGAAGAATTAAAGGTTGGGGAAATAAAAAGGGATTGAGGTGGGGGCGCTGAAGCCAAGTAGGGATAATGAAGTCGGGGTGCCGAGATGCTGAGATGGATACCTTACACAAGGCCGATGACCTCAGCAGTCGCGGGGCCACGAGGGTGAGTTCAGCATAATGAGATGGGACCGCCGGTTCGAAGTCCCTCCGGGACGAGAACCGCGCTTCGCCGCCCCACATAATCCAAGCGCTGAAGCGAAGGTCCCATCGAGGCTAACTCAGGAAAATGAGATGGGACCGCCGAGATTTGAACTCGGGTCACAGGCTCCCAAAGCCTGAAGGATAAACCTGGCTACCCTACGGTCCCAAAAGCGGTTTTCGGTCTGCGGTCTGCGGTTCTCGAAGAAGAGTCCCGAAGCGCCTGCTAATTTGCTCATAAGAAGATAAAAAAGCGGGTCGGGCCGTGTTTTTTGCCTATGCTTCCTCCTTGGCGGCTTTCACGCGCTCGTAGACTATCAGGTCGGGTTGCTTGTCCTCGGACTTGAAGCCGTTCGGGAAGACCACATACTTCTTCCCGCCCATGTCCAGGTTGAAGTACGGCTTGCCTTCCGCTGACGTGTTCTGCCACAAGGCGCCCACCTTTTCAAGATTGGTTTCCATTTTTTGACCTCCGTTTGTTCTAGGTCGGACAAGGAGGGTTAGAATGACGCAAGAAGGAGGATTAGGTTTAGCTTAGATAGTATAAGGACTAATAGTTGGCGGGGAAGAATATTATGTCGGGGGGATAAAGCCTCAGTTGGCGAATACCTTCTCGACCTCGTCCAGCTCGTCCTTGTTGGTGAGTACAAGAGCTTTGTCTCCGCCTTTTATGACACTCTCCGGATAGGCGGGCTCTTTGTCTCCGCTTTGTCGTATAAGGCTGATGAACTGCGATTCCTTGGGTATTTTCACCTTTGCCACCTTCTTGCCGTCAAGCTTGGAGCCGGGCCTGATATTGAACTCGATGAGCTCTATCTGACCATCGTCCAGCATGGCGAACCCGCTGATGTCGGGGTCGTTGACCATCTCCTCTATCTGGGTGGCTATCGAGAGTTCGGGATAAACGACGGCATCTATGCCCAGCTTCTTGAACAGCGGCTTGCTGTACTCGATATGGGTCACGCGGCACAACGCCCTCTTGACGCCCATCTGCTTGGCAAGAATCGAGATCAGGATGTTTGAATCGTCGCTGCCGGTCATGGCCAGCACGATGTCGGCCTGCTCCACGCCCGCCTCCTGCAGAGTCTTTATCTCCTTGGCGTCTCCGTTTATGATGGCGGCGTCGAGCTTGTCGTTTATCTCCTCGGCCCGGTCTCTCCGCTGCTCTATTACGACTACGTCATTGCCCTTCTTGGTCAGGAACTTCGCCGTGTAGAAGCCCAGGATTCCGGCCCCTGCGATTATGATGTACATCCCGGATATATTTGGTTTAACGCGATAAAAAGGTCAAGTCTTTGCCACACTACGGCTGACTAGACCTGACCCGTTGAATAATCTGCCTCGCGTATAAGTTATTTAACGGTAAAAGGCTCTTTTATTGAGTTCTATGGGCAGATGGATTAAGAGCTTCGGGTTCCGGGCCGATATCAGTATTTTTTCAGAGCATAGGCTGCCAGAGCGAAAAGGGGTATGAACTCCAGCCTGCCGAATATCATCGTGCCTATGAGGCCTATCTTGACGGGGGCGTTCAGCTCCCAGCCGGGGATGGCGGTCACGCCGCCTCCCGCCTGCGCGCTCGCGACCGTGAAGACCGAATCGACCGCGTCGTACTCAAAGGCCACCATCAGAGAAGCTATTATGATTATGGCCACGAAATAGATGAAGACATAGACCCCTATGTCCGTTATCTTGGCGGGGTCCATCTTCTTCCCCTCGTAGGTGAAGTGGCTGACCTGGTCCTTCGGGGAGACCTGGCGCCCCGCCTTCCAGAGGAAGTACTTGAAGAGGACGTATATTCGCTTGACCTTGAGACCGCCGGCGGCGCTGTTGGTGCACCCTCCTATGAGGGCGAGGACTATCAGTATGGCCATTATGAAATGGCTGACTCCCGCCGTCATGTATGGGGATATCTCGAACCCGCCGGTAGTCGAGACCGACATGGCTTCATAGGCCAGAGGCCCCGGGTTCTGGCCGTTGGCGGCAACATAGACTCCCACAATCAGCACGCCGACAACGAGTATGGCCAGGTAGGCCAGCGTCTCCCTGTCCTCCAGATACATGCGCAGCTTGCGGCTCTTGAGCACGCGGTAATGTGCAACGAAGCTTATGGCGCCCATGATCATCAGGAGGGCGACTATTGCGGTCATAATGCCGAAGGTCCCCGGCAGGGTGTCGTAATAGTACTGCCAGCCCTCGGTGTGGACGTCCACCCCGGTGGTGGAGATGGCATTCATGGATATGTTGAAGGAGTCGAAGACAGGAGTGCCTATCAGGGCGAGGCCGATTATGCCCACGATCGTCCAGAAGCTGTATATCTTGAATATCTCCTTGGCCGAATTGACAAGGCTGGGCTTCAGCCGGTCATAGCCCTCCCCCAGGACTATCTTCGAGACTGACTCCGACTGGAGAATGGAGTAGAAGGCTATCGCGGTTATCCCTATCCCGCCAAGCCACGCCAGCAGAGCGCGCCAGAACAAAACGCTGTGGGGTATGGTCTCGACCCCTTGGATCGTGGTGAGGCCGGCAGTGGAGATCGAGGAGACGGATTCGAATATCCCGTCTAGGGGGGTCATCTCACCGGCGACCGCGAAGGGGAGCGAGCCGAAGAGGGCGGCGAGGAGCCATATGACCGCCAGAGTGACTATTGTCATGCGGGTGAAGGGCTCCTCACCTTCCTTGAAGACCTTCATCATGAGGTAGGATAATCCGGAGACGAAAAGGACTATGGGCAGGTAGAGGGGCCAGCTGGGCTCGCCGTAGATTATTCCGACGAGCATCGGAATCAGCATGAGGAGCCCGAACCAGAAGCCTATTATCGAGACGTCTCGGACTATCAGTTTGGCTTCCGCGAGTTTTCTGGGGTAAAAGTACATGGTCGGAGCTATCGGAGATATTATGGCTCAGGCTAGAAAAAAGCGAATTTTTGGAAAGCTCCTACTCTATGTCCCGCAGCTTGTCCTCGGAGGTGCGGTCGGCGTCCCGGCGATCGTCTATCCTGACGGTGGTGTAGACCCTCTCCGCACCCTGCTCGAAGACAGCTTCATGCGCCTTCCTGACCGCTTCCAGAAGAGTCGCCATGTCTTCCGCCTCTATGACCGTCCCCATAGAGCCGCGTAGGACCTTGACCCCGCTGCTTTCCAGCTCCTCGACCGCAGCCTTGACGTATTTCGCCACGCTTGTTCCCTCGCCTATGGGGAAGGTGCTGATTTCGGCTATTATGGCCATTTTGGTTTTTTGAGTTTGAGCATCATTTGAGAACGCAGCTGGGGCATTGCCCGGACATGAGGGTGAGGACCCAGAAGACCAGCAGGGAGACTGCAATCAGCAGGAGTATCTGCAAGAGGAAGTTTCGGTCCATGATGAGTTGATTGCGATTAATAGTTGCTTGTTGATTATGAAAAAAGGAGACGGCACTTTGCGACCCTTCAGAGGTAATCGGCCAGCTTGACGGGCCTGGCGCGCTTCTTGTAGTGCTCGAAGAGGTCGAGGCCCCACTTGATTGCTGAGGGATGAGTAGAGATGAGCATAGCATCTAGATAAATTGAGGGCGCAGTTTTGGACTCCAGGGCTAAAACAAAAAACTTCTCGGTCGACATGAAAGCGGGCAAAGAACCTTTTTCCTTAGTTTCATAAAGCTGGCTGTGTTTGTCAAATTTTTCAACTATGTCTTTCGTCAGGATTTTGGTGGATTCTTTGAATATCGGTTCTGACAGTATCAGCTGGGTGTCTATCCTCTTTTTGGAGAGGGGAATCGGCAACTCGGTCCAGTTTTTGTAATAGATAGGGCAGAGGCCATAGAATTTTTCCCGGGCATCCATGATGTTTTTGAAAAGAATTTCAAAAGGGGCATTCGCGTTGCTTCTGGAGACCTTCACTAGCTTTAGTCCCTTCAACTCGCCCAACCTCTTCAAAAATTCTTCGGGTATGGCTTCCACCGCATGCGTATCCCAATACTCTTTGAAGTTCTCAAAGACCGAACAGAAAGCCAGGGTTTCATGTATTAGTTCTCTGGTTATTAAGCCGTAGGAGGTAAGTTTGTAATCCCCACTTCGTTCAACCAACCCTATCTCCTCCAAATTCTTCGCTTTAGAAGAGGTGTTCGGGGCGTTAGCGCCCACTGCCCTGCGCAGGTCCGACAGGCGCATAGGGCCTCCCTTCAGGGCGTCGAGTATGGCCAGCCTCAGGCGGGAGTCGTAGAGTCTGCGGAGGGTGTCCTTCGCAGAATCATAATCCTCCAGAAAAGAAGAGGAAGAAGACATGTTAATTTAGCGGGAAAGTGCAGAAAAAGGCGCGCGGCCCGCGTAGGCGCACTTCTCGCCCTTCTGGAGGCCAGCCTCCAGGAACTGCATGCCCAGAATCGTCTTCCCCGTGCCGGGGGCTCCGGAAACGAGAACCGTGGAGTTAGAGCTCATTTAGAAATTTCCTCCGGGATTTTGGATTGGATAGCACTTTGTGCTTTTCCAGTTTTTTCTCTATCTCAGTAAGCAAGCCGGAGCAGTACTCGCGGTATCGTAGATGCGCATTCTCAAAATCGTCCAGAATGGCCTTTCCGCAAAAATACCCGCTTCTCAGTGCATAACTTATCCCCTCCGCAGTGCTTGGGCTTATCAGCCCGGCAGCCTCGCCCGCAAGCATCACATTTTTGCCACCCAAGTGGATGTCATCCATCGAGGATGTAATCAAAACAAATCTAGCTTCCCTTATCTCGGGGACACCCGTCTTCTTTAAAACATCTACTTTGTCCTTAAGGGATTCAAGACGCTGGTAGGCGTTGTCCTGAGATGCGGAGATGCCCGAGCCTATCAGAAGGAAGTGGGACTTTGGCACTATCCATGAATAGAAATCGCTGATGGAGCTGTCGAATACAAAATACACATCTGTTAAGCTGTTCTTTTTTGGCTTTACCCATTCCTGCACGGCAAGATAGCTCCTCATGTCAGTTTCAGTGCCATAAAGCGCGCGCCTTATTGATGAGGGGGAGCCATCGGCGCCTATTAGGTATCTTGTTCGAACAATTGTCTTCTCCTGGCCATTATCCACTATCAGTTCAATGTGGTCATCTGCAGGATAAAACTCTAGGAGTTTCGTGGACGCCCGGAAAGGAACATTCTTTGTCGCCATGCACCACAGCCATTCATCGAATTTTGATCTGGAGACGTTAAGGAAATTGCGCTCTTTCCTAACCTCCATGTTGTTGTCTAAGTCCAGTATAACCAGGTCTTTAAGGACCTTTGGCTCGGAGAAGACATAGTCGGGGACATTGAAGCTCTTAAGGAATTCGACTGACTCCTCCAAAAGTATCCCGCCGCACGGTTTGTCTCTTGGGAATATCGACTGGTCTATCAGTAGCGTCTTCCTGCTTTTCCCTATCGTATGGGCAGCCATACAACCTGCCGGCCCCGCTCCTACGATGACGACGTCGTAGATGTCCCTTGCCATTTCACATATTATTCGCTATGAGAGGTAATAAACCGATGACCAAGTACTCGCCATCCACTATGAAATCGCACAAGTCATCCATATTGACCTTTCCGATGAGATACAGATAGGCCAATGAGTACAGCGTCGAGACGTGTAGGATGCTTGCGGATGCGGGCAATATGGTCAAAAGCACCGCACTCGCCAGTAGCAATGAGACAATCAGATTAAAGAAAATCAACAGCAGTCTTGTTTTATGGATGCGGAGAACAACAGGGATGGTCTTGACAGAACTGGCGCAATCACCTGCTATATCGCGGATGTCGAAGAATATTGTGTTTACCAGCGAGCGCATGAATACGAATGCGAATAAACACGCTGAGGACAGGGTCAGCACCTCAATGGACATGTAAGACAGCGGTAGGAGGACCATAGTCGTCGCCCATACCGAGGCTATCACGAGATTCTTCCCAATGAATATATCCTTGAACCTTCGGAAGCGGGTTATTTCTGACAGACTGGTTGGAACAAACTTAACGCTGTATGAAACGCTTATGATGAGGACAGCAATTACCAAAAGAAATGTACCGAGGTTCTTCGCCAGGGCAATTAAGGCCGCAAGCGCATACGCAATAACCGAGAAGGCGATTATGGGGATCTTGTATCTGCTGATGAAGGGCCCCCTCTTCGGGTTGTTAACCTTGTCCTCCCCCTCATCGGTCAGCCTGTTCAGGCTGTACATGGAAGAGGTCATGAGGAAGACTACAAGCAGTATCGAAAGGTCCGAAGCCGGCGATGAGAAGTAGATTAATGAGAATGCTGTGAATGCTATGCCAAGCGAAAGAAAGGCATTTGAGAGAACCAATGCTTCCAGAAACCTCCTAGCCAAGTTCATTGTTTGATATGGCCAAAGTTATCTTTGGGCCATCCTTATAGAGTTTATGATGCTTAAAGAGCACATTCTTTTTAGTGAATCCGGAAACCATCCCCGAGAGCAGCCCACGATAGACAAGATAATCAGAAGACTCGGAAAATCTGCACCAGGGAAAATAAGTTGACAGGACCTTATAGTAACTGCCGTCCTTAAGCAGTATCACGTCTCCCCACCCCAGCGCCGACAGGTAGTCGGTGATGAACTTAGCATAATTCATTGGCGGCTCATCTTTCGCTATGCGCTTACCAAAGTCAAATGAGACCTGAAAGGCGAGAGTGGAAAGTCCGATCTTTTCCAGCTCACGCTCCAGAATATAGAACAGGCTGGATTCGCAAAGGAAGTACCTCTCAGAATTTCGGATTATCAACCCCTCTTTTGACTTAAAAAAGCCAGAATCCAATAAATCCCTGAGTGATTCTGTGGCGTGTGAAGTCGGCCTAATCTTATTAATCTGCTCGTATTCTCCCAAAAGCCCGAGGTCGTCCGTATCATTTTCCACGAATATCCTGCCTTTACACAGGGTCTTTAGGGTCGCCAAGGGGGCACAGACTACCTGGCACTTGTCGTCCCCCCTGCCCTGGCATTTCGTCTGCACGCCCTCTATGGTGGGATTCTCCTGCATGTAGGCCCACACGCCCGCAGAACCTCCGTCCGTGAGGATCAGGCCTATGCCGTTCTTATTGCACACTATGTAGTTGTCCATTATCATAGTGTACTTGCGCTGCTTGAAATCGACCCTGTAGTCTAGTCTGTGGGCGTATGTGGATTCCATGTACCTAAGGAACATGTACAAGAAATTCTTGAGGGCTCTTTGAGAGCTTTTAGAAACGACCGGATAATTTGATGTGCTGGCAAACCGAACGCCGAATTTTTTCCCGGCGGAGTAAAGCGCTTGTTTGCCTTTGTCGCCCGATTCCAAAACTACCCTCTTCTCCAAATCCGCCAAGAGGCCCTCTGGGAAGAAAAGCTCCCTGAGATAGGTTTTCTTCCCTTTTTCAGATAGTTTTAACACAATAAACCCGGGACAGTCTATTATCTCAGTGCGCGGTATGACTATGTTCCTGATGAACCAGGACATTATGCCATCCTTTATGGCCATTTCTGAAAAGTTTGGGGATTTCTCCCCGATTAGATTAGGCGGATTGGACGACCAGTCCCTTTTTCGGGTTTATGTCCAGGTTGTTGTTGGCGGTGTTGGCGTCCGTCAGCCTCATCTTTTTTACAGTCAGGGTTCTCGTAACCTCCGAGCCCACTGAATCAAGCTTGAGCACAACCACCCCGTCCACCAAAAACGCGGTCACATCGTCCGGATAATCGCCATCTAGAGCTTCTCCAGTGAGCACAGATGTCGAGCCCAGTTTGTCTAAGCCTTCGACCATAGTCTTGACTACGATTCTCGCCTTCAGCCCATCCTCGATTATAAGGGAGCTGACAGAATCTATGACCACTCTGCTTGGCTTCATCTTCTTCAATTTCTCTAAGACTAGGGAAACCTTGTCCATCACACCCTCCGGCTTCTTCCCTATGCCGATGTCATACTTTATGTCGCGCGCGGAGACCATCTCCGGCTTCTTCTTGAACAAACCGAACTGCTCGGCCTGATTCATTATCTTCTCCGGCGACTCCTCGATGGTCACGTAGGCGCACTTCTCGCCCTTCTGGAGGCCAGCCTCCAGGAACTGCATGCCCAGAATCGTCTTCCCCGTTCCGGGGGCTCCGGAAACCAGAACCGTGGAGCCCTTCGGAATCCCTCCCTGGACGAGCTTGTCCAGGCCCTTGACGCCAGTCGAAACACGTTGTGTCATTTTACACCATATTTTTTATTTTATGAACTTTATGCCTGCTCTACCTATCTCAAATCTGTTAATCCTGTCAACGACCTTAGTGGCCCTCATCTTGGCGACCTCCATGGTCTTCCAGCAGTCCGTGCCGTCCGTCCCCCTCCTAAAGAGCACTATCCCGTCGGCCACGACCTCGGTTATGCCGTCCCTGCTGTAGCCCCTCCCGGGCAGCTCCGACACGAGAACCGTTGTCATGCCCAGCTCGTCCAGCGACCTGACCAGCTCGCTGTTCAGCAGCTCCCTGTGCTCGGCCGGCTCGTCCATGGCATAAGCCATGAGCGAGTCCACCACCAGCCTCCTGCCGTCGCACTTCTCCATCCACTTGGAGATGGCCGCGGTCAGCCTCTCCGCCCTTCTCTCCGGCTCCCTCGGCAGTTTGCATCTACGTCCCAGGGGGTCGTGGAAGGCTATGTCCTCCACCTGGAATATCTCCAGCTTTTTCTTCCTCACTGCGCCTTTGAATCCCAGGCCGAGGAGCGTGGCGTTCTCTATCAGCTTCCCCCTTGTCTGCTCGCTGGCGACATATATGCAGTCCTCGCCTCTCTTGAGACCATCCGACACGAACTGCATGCATGCCACCGTCTTGCCTGTCCCGGGCAGGCCAGAGTACAAAACGACATCGCCCTCCGGGAACCCGCCCTCTATGAGCGCGTCCAAGTCCTTGATTCCGGAGGATACTCTTTTGGGGGTCATGTCAGTATCTCTTTATGCTCTTCTCCCTATGTATGAAGTCCCGAAGGGCGTCATCGAGGCAGCCGTCTATGCTGTGGTAGCGAGAGCCCTTCTTTTTTATAATTAAGCGCAGTTCCTTAATAAATTCGTCCGAGATGGGCACAAGGCACTTTCTCTTGTAAACCCGCCTCGGGCGGCTGACAATCTTCTCCGCGAGGCCTATGCTGTCCAGGAACTCTAAGCATCTCTCTACAGTTTCCCAGCCAGCGCCCAGGTCGCTGGCCACCTCGTTTATAGTCTTAGGGCGGTCCAGAGATTTCAGAGCTGCCCTGCAGATCTCCGGGTAATCCCTTCGCTTCTTCCCCATCCGTAGTTTTACGGCTTTGGGTTTAAATACCTGTTGTAGTTTTAATATTTTTAGTTATAAAGAATATATCTTACTTACAAATAAGATGGATAAGGCTCATGGGGCGCTCAGGAGTCTCACGGCCTCCCGCCTGAGGCTGAGGATACTGAAGGTGCTTGAATCCCCGATGCGGCTTTCTGAACTGAAGAGGGTCGTCGATTCGAACGCTCCCAACACCTCTTGCAAGGCCAAAGACCTCCAGGGACTCGGCCTGGTAAAAAGAGACAATGGTGATTATCGCATAACAAGGATGGGTAGAATAGTCGATTTCAGGCTTTCAATTCTGAAAGACACCCTGACGGCCTTTTACCAAAACGAGGCGTTCTGGTCGCGCACAATCGACAAACTGCCGGAGCACATCCTCTGCGTCATGCACGAATTCGCGGGTGCGGAGCTGATTGCCAATGGCCGGAGGGACTTGAACAGGGTGGAAAGAGAAATCACTAACAGGATAAAGCGGGCGGATGGTAGGCTGTTCGCCGTCATTCCAGCACATTCGGAGGCGATACTGGATGCCGCCAAAAAAGCCTCTGAAAGGATGAAGTCGACCCTGGTCACCTTAGAGGATGACCCCGAACTGCATTACGGGGCGGTCTTCGCGGATAACTTCAAGCTTCTGTTCACCGAGATGCTGGACATGGCGATAGTAAAGGAAAGAATTGAAGGCGCCGAGGTCAAACCTTCACTGGAGATGAAGGGTACTTCGGCAATTTGCCTTTAATATGACGCCGAGGTTGGGATGTTCACCTGGCTGGCCAAGTTCGGCGAACAGGTGAACAGACCCTCGGCGTGTTTGCCTTAAGGTTGAACGCCGAGGTTTGGACACGAGGCTCGCTCGCGAGCCTGTGCACAGGGACCAACTGTCCCTCGTATTTGAGGTCCTCTGTTTCCCGTCTTCGGTCTTGTCTGGGGGGGTGTTCGAAGCCTACTGTTCTCGGTCCCCAGTCCTGTTCTGCTTAAGCTATAGCCATTTTGAATAAAAACGCATTTTAATGCTCTTATATGCGAACATATAAGAGATGGCATACAAACACCTGACACATAATCCAACGCTGGAGTCCGTCCTCATGGTGGAAAAGGTGATTAAGGAGAACAGCCAGGAGTATGGGAAATACCAGATCTGGAAGAAGCTTCCCAGGAAGATGATGTACCAAACCTACCAGACGATACTGGATTACTTACAGGAATCAGGGAAGATAATGGTGGATAAGGATGGAATCGTCCTCTGGACTTACGACCCCGAAGGAATCAGGAGGTTGATGGAGGATGGGCTAATACTTAGATGAAACCAATATACGTAACCTTCGGCGACAAGAAGCTGGAGAAAGCGTTTGAAGAGCTTAAAGAGGGCAAGTATGAAAGCAAGCAGCTTTACGTCTTCATTGAACGAGCCATAGCGGATTTAAAGAAGGATCCGAATTGCGGGATTAAGCTGCCCAAGAGGCTCTGGCCAAAAACATATGCTAAGAAGTTCGATATCGACAACCTCATGAAGTATGATTTGCCAAACGGGTGGAGGCTGATTTACACGATTAAGACTGATGAGGTCATGATATTGAACGTCATTTTGGAGTGGTTCGACCACAAAGAGTACGAGAGAAGGTTTGGCTATTAGTCTGCAGTTTCCAGTCCTCGGTCTTGCCACCTCGGCTCAGGAGACCCGGGACACAAGACTGCAGACTGATAATGAACGCCGAGGTTGGGACACGAGGATCGCGAAGCAATCCTGTGCACAGGTTTGCCGAAGGCAAGCCTCGTGTTTGAGGTCCCCTGCCTTGAGTCCTCGGTCTTGTCTGGAGGAAGCCGGAAGTCTTCTGTCTGAAGTCCCGAGTTTCGCTGTTTGCGAAACTGGACGCGAAGGTCTGAAAGACCTTGCGCGCAACTTGCTGATGGCAAGTTCGCGCACAGAGTCACTTCGTGACTCTCGTGCTTCGGTCCTGTTCTGATTAATGTTGCTAAGATGAGAAGAAAAGCTATCCGTTTACAAGTTCTTCAAATGCTTCTCTCGTAAGGCCGGTTTCACGGATAATGGCGCGCATAGTTTTCTTGGAAACTTCCGGATGATTCGGTACAGTGACCCTGCGATGAGGCTCAATGCTCTGCCTTAGGATTATGTGGCTTCCGGTTTGGTGGTCCGGCTCGTAGCCTATTTTCTTCAAAGCCTTTACTATCTCAATTCCTGAAAGAACGGGTAGTTTAGGCATAGACGTCCACCATCTCCTCTGTTATGGGGGGCGGAACGGGTTCATTATGCTTTTGCAAACTCGCTAGGTAACCCTGAATGGCATCCTGGATATTCTTGACGGCCTCTTCTCGGCTTTTTCCTTGGGAGATGCACCCCGGGAGAGAGGGCACCTCTGCGGTGAACCAGCCCTCTTCATCCTGCTCCAGCAAAACCCTGTATTTCATGATTTATTTTTCGGTTTGGGGAAGAAAAAAGTCTACAGTTTCAGGTCTTCGGTCTTGGAACTCGGCTTCCGAAGACCCGGGACTGTCGACCCGGGACTTCAACCGTAAGGTTGAACGCCGAGGTTGGAATGTTCACCTGGCTGGCCAAGTTCGGCGAACAGGTGAACAGACACCTCGGCGCAGTTACGCCAAGTTAAAACAAGCGCCGAGGTTGGGATTTGAACCCAAACGTCCCGAAGGACACAAGATTTCCAGTCTTGCGCGTTAGCCAGATTCCGCCACCTCGGCAAAGGTAGCCTTCCTGCAGATGTGCCGAGGGTTGCGAGCGAAGCGAGCCCGACCTCGGCGTGAGGTTTTCTCTTTGCTTATGAACGCTGAGGTGAGCAAACCGCAAAGGTTTGCGCCCACCTCGGCAAAGGTAGCCTTCCTGCTTAGTTGCCGAGGGCTCCGAGCACATAAGCAAAGTACCCGCGAGGTCAACCCCGGCAATAAGGCTAGACCCCGGCAAGCCCAATAGAACTAAGCGCGAAATTAGAAAAAGGGATAAGAAAAAAGGAGAGAAATCGGCCGCGCTTATTGTGTGGGTTGTTGGAGGGGAGTCTGAGCAGGCGGCTGTGCGGGCGTCTGAGGGGCCGGGGGCTGGCCGCCCCGCTTCTTCAGCATCGCTATCGCAGCCAGTGCGAATATGCCCAGAATCACCACTATAGCCAGCACCAGAAGCAGGTTCTGGTCCAGTCCGCCCCCCTGTGCCGAAGGCTGTATCGGTTGCTGGGGGCCGGGCTGCTGCCCTGACGGCTGGCTTGATGATGCCGCTCCCGTGGGCACGCAGCAGACCTCTCTGGTCCCGCCGAGTATGCCGGGCTTCTGCGGCCTGCAGACGCCGTCTATTTCTTCGTCGTCCTCGCAGACGTCCAAGTACTCGGGCGCGCATCCCACGCACTGTTCTACGCACCTTCCGCCCTTCGAAAGGCAGACCTGCCTGCGCTGGGCCACAGCCTGCTCCCAGGAGTCATCTCCGGAATCGTTTTCTTCGTCTGAAGCTCCATCGTCCGCGGACCCGTCATCGACGGGCTCGCAGGTTTCGTCCATTACACCGTCGCAGTCGTTGTCCACGCCGTCTCCCGTCCCGTCAGCAGCGCAGCGCTCCTGGTTATCTTTGCAGACGCAATTTCCGGTGGAGGCGTCGCATATCTCATTTGATTCGCAGTCGGTGCCGCAGCAAGGATTGTTCTTGGCGCACGGACCCCATTCCCCGGCGACGCAGGTCCTGATGCCGTCGCAACCGTCCTCGACGCATGCCGCCGCCGCGCCGTC
>CAZINR010000016.1:0-23961 GCA_964540655.1 uncultured archaeon
GCGGTGTGAGGGACATAAGCGAGATAAGGGGCATGGGTTTTCCGGTCTTCGCGCGCTGCATAAGCCCGGCCGCCGGGGAGCCCAAGGGGATGGGCGAGATGGGGATAACCATCAGGTGCGGCGGGCTGGAGGTCGAGCCGGGCGACTACGTGCTGGCGGACGAGGACGGCGTGGTAGTCCTGCCAAAGAAGCGCGCATACGAGATAGCCAAGCGAGCGCTATACGTGAAGGAGAAAGAGGACCGGGTCAAGAAGGAGATAGACGAGGGCAGCACGCTGGGCAAGATTCTCGAGTTGGGGAAGTGGGAGAAGGTGTAATCACAGTTTTAATTTAACCAATATCAAAATAACCCTGTTCTGTAATCATCTGGGCCTGTAGCTCAGCTTGGTTAGAGCGCTGGTCTTATACGGGCTTGGATGCCGCGCGCATCCTTGCTGAGGAATCCCGACGGGAATCCGAAGGCTCTGAGCAAGCCAGATGTCATGGGTTCAAATCCCATCAGGCCCACCTTACTTTTTCTATGCTTAGTAGCGGTGGCCCTGATGTCTGTCAAGGTCATGTGCCCGGGGGGCGCGTCCACCCTGACATCCCATCAGGCCCACTCCTGATTATACTGGCGGTAGCTTGGGTCTTGGGTCGTCAGTCAAGGGTCTTCCTCTTAAGCCCTTCAACCTTGTCAAAGTCCTTGTCCTCGGAGAGCATCTTCGCACCCATCTGGATCGCGGAGGCTGCGTGGATCGCATCGCGCGGATGGATGCCATACATGGACATCATCTGCCCAGCCTTGTATAATATCTCGCTGTCGACATTTATTAACCTGAGATTAGATATCCTAAGAAAGGCTCTGCCCGCTTCGACAGCAGCTGACCTGCCACAGTTTAAAAGAATTGCCCAGGTGAGTTCGTCCCAAGTCAAGTAAGATGTGCATGCATCTGTCGCATCGCTGTGGATCCGTTTAAGAAATGCTTTCGCCTTCCTGCCTCTGTCGCCCTTATTAAGGATAGAGAGAATAAATATATTGGCGTCGACATATATCATTTTTCGTCAACCCACGCATGCATCCTGCTGCGCATGCTCGCCTCATATGCCTCATGCGGATCAAAGTTCTTTACGTCTAGCGAAGGCCCATTGTTGGCTATTCTCTCAAATACCTCAATCGGGTCTTCAGCGCTCTTAAGATAGAGGCGGTTTTTTTGCCTCTCAAAGCAGATAAGAGAGCCGGGCATGATATTCATCTCCTGCCTTAACTCCTGCGGTATCACGACCTGGCCCTTTGGCCCCACTTTCATCAGATTCTTCATAGTTATACCTCCGGTTATACTAGATGGCCCGTATTTAAAAACAAGGAAATTATCTACGATAAAAACGTTTTTTACCCCCACCTCTCAAAATTAAGGGCTTCTTATGGAACCTTTTAAACCGCTAGAGTTAGAGCAGGAGATTCTGCAGTATTGGGACAGGATTAATCTTTTCCAGAGGATAAGGGAGGCCAGCAAGGGCGGCGAGAAGTTCTTCTATCTGGACGGGCCCCCTTACGTCAACGGCCACCCGCACATGGGCCACGCCCGGACGCGCGCGATAAGGGACCCGCTGCTGAAATACAGGGTCATGAAGGGTTATGACGTCAACCTCCAGCCGGGCTACGACTGCCACGGCCTGCCGATTGAAGTCAAAGTCGAGGAGGAGCTCGGGCTCAGGAAGCGTGAAGACATCGAGGCCTTCGGGCCCGAGAAGTTCATCGACAAGTGCCGGGAGAGGGCGCTGCGCTTCGTCGGCGTTTTCAACGATTTCTACAAGCGCTTCGGCCTGCACTGGGACTTTGAGAAGCCGTACAAGACGCTGGACAACAGCTACATCTCGTCTTCATGGCAGTTCTTCAAGAAGTGCGAGGAGAAGAAACTGCTCTACAAGGGCAAGGCTACCACGGCCTGGTGCCCGCGGTGCGAGACCGCGCTGGCGGGCTATGAGGCGACTGACGAATATCGCGACGTGGCCGACTATTCCATTTACGTTAAATTCCCGATTTCGGGCAAGGAGAATGAGTTCATACTCATTTGGACCACGACGCCCTGGACGCTCCCGGCCAATCTGGCGGTGACAGTCAATCCGAAGTATGAGTATGTCTACGTCAAGGTAGGAAGCGACAAGTGGCTGATGGCCAAAGAGAGGGTGGAAGCGGTCATGGAGGACTGCGGAATCGAGGATTATGAAATAGAGGGCAAAGGCGCCCCGGGCAAGAAGCTCGAGGGCCTGCGCTACGAGTTCGTCTTGAAGGATTCTGTTCCAGAGAACGCAAGACTGGAGACCGAGAACCGCAACGTCCACACTGTGCTGATCGGAGACTTCGTCACGCTGGAGGACGGCACCGGCTGCGTCCACACCGCGCCGGGCCACGGCCAGGACGACTACTCCGTCGGCATGAAGTACGGACTGCCGCCGTTCTCGCCGGTGGGGGAGGACGGCAAGTACACCAAAGAAGGAGGAAGCTTGAAGGGCGTCTACGTCAAGGACGCCGACCGGATGGTCATCGATTCCCTCAAGTCGCGCGGGCTGTTGGCAGCTGAGAAGAAGATAACCCACCGCTACGCCCACTGCTGGAGGTGCAAGACACCCATCATCTACCGCGCCTCGCCGCAGTGGTTCGTAGACATCGGGAAGGTCAAAGATGCGCTCGTGAAGGAGAACAAGAAGGTCAACTGGATACCGGACTGGGCCGGCGAGAAGCGGTTTCAGAACTGGATAGAGGAGGCGCGCGACTGGTGCGTCTCAAGGCAGCGATATTGGGGCATACCGCTGCCCATTTGGGAGTGCGAGTGCGGCGGATATGAGGTCATGGGCGGATGGGAAGAGCTGAAGGAAAAGGCGGTCAAGCTGCCCAAGGGGGAGCCGGACCTGCACGCCCCCTACACCAACCAAATCAAGCTGAAATGCCAGAAGTGCGGCAAGGAGATGAGCAGGGTGCCGGACATAACCGACATCTGGTTCGAGTCCGGGTCGGCCACTTGGGCGTCGCTCAACTATCCCGCGGAGAAGCGGTTCGAAAAGATGTTCCCGATTGATTTCATAACCGAGGGCCTAGACCAGACGCGCGGCTGGTTCTACACGGTCATGGTCGAGGGCGTCATCATGTTCGACCAGACCCCCTACCGCAATGTGCTCATGAACGAATGGGTGCTGGACAAGAACGGCGACAAGATGTCGAAATCCCTGGGCAACGTCATAGCGCCGCACGAGATGATCGACAAGTACGGAGCGGACATAACCCGCTTCTACCTGCTCGAGGAGACAGATGTCTGGGAGAAGCTGAAGTTCGACCCCCAAAACATGAAGATAACCTTCCGGCTGTTCAACACCCTCTGGAACTGCTACCAGTTCGTCAAGACGTACATGCAGGGCTTCGACCCCCGCAAGGCGGACATCTCCGACTATGAGGAAGACCTCGAGGTGGAGGACGCCTGGGTGCTTTCGAGACTGGCGAGTTTGAGCAAAGAGCTCACCGAGAACTTGGAGGCTTTCAGGCCGTATGAGTGCGTAAAGGCCCTGGACGACTTCATAATGAACGATCTCTCCCGCTGGTACATCAAGACCATCCGCGACCGGACGTGGGTCACTGCCGAGGGGAGGGGCAAAGAGGCCGCCATAACCGCCCTCTACATGGCGGTGGCCGAGGTGTCGAGGATGATAGCGCCGTTCGCGCCCTTCGTCGGCGAGTACATCTATCGCGATTTAATCGGCGGCGAGTCCGTCTTTTTAGGAGGCTGGCCGGAGATAAAGAGCAACCCGGACGAGGGGCTGGAGAATCAGATGGGCCTTGCCAAAGAGGTCGTGGAGCAGGTCAACGCGGCCAGGGACGATGCGGGCATAAAGCTGAGATGGCCGGTGGAGGAGATAACGGTGGTCAGTGAGGAAAGCTTGAAGGCCGTGGAAGACGTCATCTGCCGGATGGCCAACGCCAAGAAAATCTGCTTCGCAAAAAAAGAGCCGAAAGGCAAGGAGCTCATAAAGAAGGAGTTCTCCGCCGGGGCGGTCTTTTTGAGCAAGGAGCGCTCGCAGGATATGGTCGAGGAAGGGCTGATACGCGATTTGATGCGCCAGATACAGAACATGCGCAAGAAGGAGGGGCTCAAGGTCTCGGAGCATGTCAAGCTGAAGATTTCGACGGACAAGGAGTTCGCCGAGGTAGTCGAGCGCTTCAAAGAAGAGATAAAGGCGAACACCACCTCCAGAGAGGTCGAGATTGGGGAGGGGAAACCGAAAGAATTCAAAAAAGAGGCGGAATTCGAGGGCAAGACCGTCTGGCTCGACTACGAGCGCTAATGTTTATAAGATTTGAATCTCAAAATAGTGGAAAGCATGGAGACTTCTGAGATAATCCGCAAATACGCCGTGGAGAACGCCTTGAACTACGGCGAGGCGCAGGCCAAGAGCGTGATGGGGAAGGTGCTTGCCGAGGAGCCCGATTTGAGAAAAGACTCCAGGAGGGTTCTGTCCCAGACCAAGGAGATAGTCAAGGAAGTGAACAGGCTGAACAAGAAGAAGCTGGAGGAAGAATTCGCTACCTACGGCTTCGAGAAGAAGAAGGAGAAGAAGCGCGGCATGCTGGCCGACCTTCCAAACGTGAAGGGGAAGGTCGTCATGCGGTTCGCGCCGAACCCTTCAGGGCCGCTGCATATCGGTCACGCTAGGACTGCCACTCTGAACGACGAGTATGTCAAGAAATACGGCGGGAAGCTGATACTGCGCATAGAGGACACCGACCCGAAAAGAGTGGACAAAGACGCCTATCGCATGATTGAGGAGGACCTGAAGTGGCTGGGCGTGGAGGTGGACGAGATAATGACCCAGAGCAGCAGGCTGGCGGTCTACCGCGACTTCGCGGTCCGCCTGATAAAGCAGGGCAATGCCTACGTCTGCGAGTGCGGTCAGGCGGAATTCAAGAAATACAAGGACAAGGGCAAAGACTGCCCGTGCCGCATAGGCTCGGTGGAGAAGAACCTGAGATTGTGGAACAGGATGCTGGACTGCGAAAAGGGGCTGGTCTTGAACCTCAAGACGGACATGGCGCACAAGAACCCCGCCCTCAGGGACTTCCCGATCATGAGGGTGGCTCACGAGCATCATTCGCACACTGGAAAAGAATGCGACCTCTATCCCCTGATGAACTTCGCGATACCGATAGACGACCATCTTTCCGGCATGACGCATGTGCTGCGCGGCAAGGACCATATAGTCAACACGCAGAGGCAGCTGTTCGTCTACGACTACTTCGGCTGGACGCCGCCGGAGTTCATCCACAACGGGCTGCTGAACATCAAAGGTGTCAACCTCTCCACTTCCGCAATCAAGAAGGGCATTGACGAGGGCATATACAGGGGATGGTCCGACCCGAAGGTCGGCACTCTGCGCGCGCTGAGGAGGAGGGGCATACAGCCGGAGGCCATCAGGACTGTCATGAAGATGATAGGCATAGGAGACGCCGACGTGCAGTTCGACTGGCAGGCGCTCTACGCGGAAAACAAGAAGATAGTCGACGAGAAGGCCAACCGGTACTTCTTCGTGCCGAACCCTGAAGAGGTGTGGGTCAAAGGAGTCCCGAAGGAAGCGGACGTCATAAGGGTCCCGTTGCACCCCGACTTCCCCAAAAGGGGCTACAGAGACATCATGCTGAAGCGAAGCAACGGAACGACAAAACTTTTCATACCCAAGAAGGACGCCGCAAAGCTGAAAAGGGGCAGGGTCATACGGCTCAAGAACTTCTGCAACATAGAGATTGAAGAGGTGAGGCCGCTGATGGCTAAATACCTCGAGACCAAGGACCTGGAGGCCCCCATAATACAGTGGCTGCCCGAGGAAGTCCTGGGCTGCGAGGTCATAGGGCCGGAGAAGAGGTTCGCCGGATTCTGCGAGACGGACTGCCGCAATCTGGACCACGACGACATCATACAGTTCGAGCGCTTCGGATTCTGCAGAGTTTCAAGAATAGACGAGAACGGCCTTCTCTGCTACTTCGCCCACCAGTGAGCTGTTTACGCCAAACCCAGGGAGGGCAGAACCATTATCAGCCCGGCGACTATGAGGTATATCGCAATCAGGTAGTTCAGTATCTTGGGCGCTGCTAGCACCAGTATGCCGAACAAGATGCTCACGATTCCCCAAAGAAGCTGCGCGCTTATGACTATCTCGGCCATGGATTGTTAAAAGATTTAAGCAGAAAAACCCTTTTTATACTAAAAGCTTCTAAAATCCCGCAAATTCTTTCTCCATAGTGAGACCTATGAATTTGGACCGCCTGCGGGCGGAATGACAAGGAGGTTACAAAAATGGCAACATACGTGAAATTCGAAACTCCGCAAGCCGTTGCGGAAAAGGCTCTTGAAGCCGTAGAGGTGGCGAGGACATCAGGCAAGATAAGGATAGGCGTGAACGAGGTCACAAAGGCCGTCGAGCGCGGCAAGGCCAAGCTCGTGGTAATGGCCGAAGATGTGGACCCGCCCGAGCTCATGCTCCACATACCCATCCTGAGCAAGGAGAAGAGCATACCCTTCGTCTATGTCAAGACAAAGGACGAGCTGGGCAAGTCGGCCGGCCTAAAGGTTAGCACGTCTTCAATCGCAATAGTAGACGAGGGCAAGGCGAAGAAGGACATCGAATCGATGCAGAAAGAGCTAAACAAGCTAATGAACAATGGCTGAAGAAGAGAAGAAAAAGGCGGACAAGAAGGCTGAGGACGGGTCCGGGAAGGCTCCGAAGGAAACCCCGGAGGACGCTGCCAAGAAAGAGAAGCCGGAGGAAACCAAAGAACCCCCGAAGGCCGAAAAGAAAGAAGAGAAGTCCGAGAAAGGCGAGAACGAATCCTCAAAAGAAAGAAAGGGTAAAGAGGAATCAAAAGGCGAAAAGGGCAAGGAAGAGAAGCCCTCGAAAAAGAAGGAGAGCAAGAGTTCAGTTGAAGTGACTGATGCGACGCCGGCGCAGGTCGTCAAGGTCTTCAAGAAGGTAGGGCTTTACGGCGAGTGCTACCAGGTCCTGGTGAGAGTCCTGGAGGGTAAGGACCGCGGCAACCTCCTGAGGAGGAACGTGCGTGGGGCCATAAAGGAGAACGACATAATCATGCTGAAGGAGACCGAAAGGGACGTGAGGGCGGTATAATGGTTACTACTAGAAAATGCGTGTTCTGCGGTGAGGACATAGGCCCCGGCACGGGCAAGATGACAGTGGACATATCCGGATCGGTTTCGTTCTACTGCTCTTCCAAGTGCCATAAGAACGCCGATTTGAAGAGGAGTCCCAGAAAAGTCAAGTGGACCAAGGCTTACAGAAAAGAGAAGGGCATACGGGTACAGCACCTCAAGGACACGGAGGCCGAGAGAAAGTCCAAGAAGGAAAAGGAAGAGCCCAAGAAGGGCAAAGAAGAGAAGGATTCCGATAAGGGCAAGAAGTCCAGAAAGAAGGGCAAAAAATGATCCAGCGGACCTTCGTGATGCTCAAGCCGGACACGGTCCAGCGCAACCTTGTCGGCGAGATAATCGGGAGGTTCGAGAAGCGCGGGCTGAAAATCGTGGCCATGAAGCTCGTGCGCTTGGACGAGAAGATTGCCAGGGAGCTGTACTCGGTCCACGAGGACAAGGAATTCTACGGGCCGCTCATCGAGTATGTGACGTCCGGCCCTTGCGTCGTCTGCGTCATAGAGGGCTATGAAGCCATAAATGCAATAAGGAATATGCTTGGGGCAACCAATCCGCTCGAATCAAACGCCGGCAGCATACGCGGTGACTACGGTCTGTTCACGCGCAGGAACGTGGTGCATGCAGCCGACTCGCCGGAGACCGCAAAAAGAGAGATGGGGATGTTCTTCAGCCCGAAAGAGATTCTGGACTACAAGAAATCAGATGAGGAATGGGTCTATGAGCATTAAATCTTCAAAAACTCGCGCGCATTCTTCGTGGTTTGGTCGGCTACTTCTTCAAAACTGATTCCCCGCAGCTCAGATATGGTGCGAGCAGATTTAGCTACATTGGCAGGCTCGTTGACCGCTTTGGGCTCTGGTGCCAGATATGGGGCGTCCGTCTCTAGGACGATGGACTCCAGCGGCAGCTTTCGGGCAAATTCCTGCTTCTGCTTCGAGCGGGCCACATTGGTGGGAACGGATATCAGATAGCCGAGGTCTATTGCGCGCTCGGCTTCTTTCATAGGGCCGGAAAAGCAATGCATTATGGCGCGCGCGCCTGACTTTTCCAGAATGTCCAGAGCCGGCTTCTCGGCATTGCGGGAGTGTACGAGAACCGGCTTGTCACGGTCCTTGGCCAAGTCCAGGAGTTTAATGAAGTTCTCTTTCTCCTTTGCGCGCCCTTCCTTCTCCTTGACCCAGTGGTAGTCGAGACCTATCTCGCCTACCGCCACGATTTCATCGATGTTCTCCCGTATGAGTTTGTATTGTCTGTCAAAATCTTGGAGATGATAGGGCGTGCAGCCTATAGTGAGATAGAACTGTTTGAATTTCCTGGTCGCCTCCAGCTCCTGCGGGCTGAGGCAGCAGTTGACTATTGCCACCCCATCCCTTTCTGCGCGCGCTATGGCCCCCTCGATGTCCTCCAGAATCCTGGGGAACCCCATGTGCGCGTGGGTGTCGATGAGTTTCACGGGTATTTTTGATTTGTGCGCACAAAAAAGAAGATATTACTGAAGATAATATTGTTGAAAAGGGCCTTTTTTATTACCCCTGTCAAACCTACGCATGGCAAAGACGTTCGCCGAGATAAACGAGAGAATCCGGAAGGGAGACGCTGTCGTCCTAACGGCCGAGGAGATGATCGGTTACGTGGAGGAGCACGGGGCCAAGAAAGCGGCCAAGGACATCGACGTAGTCACCACCGGGACCTTCGGGGCCATGTGCTCCTCGGGCGCCTGGCTCAACTTCGGGCACTCGGAGCCTCCGATCAGGTTCCAGAAGGTCTGGCTCAATGACGTGGAGGCCTACACCGGCGTGGCGGCGGTGGACGCTTATATAGGCGCCACGCAGCTCAGCGAGACCGAGGGCGGGAATTACGGCGGTGGGCACGTCATAGAAGACCTGGTCAGGGGCGAGGAGATAGAGCTGCGCGCGACCTCGTCCGGGACGGACTGCTATCCGAGGAAGAAGATAAAGACTCAAGTTACACTCCAGGATTTGAACCAGGCCTGGCTGCTGAACCCGCGCAACGCCTACCAGAACTACGCCGCAGCGACCAACTCCTCGGACAAGACCATCTATACCTACATGGGCAAGCTGCTGCCCAACTACGGGAACGTGAGTTACACTACATCCTCGCAGCTGTCGCCATTGATAAACGACCCTTATCTTGAGACCATCGGCTTCGGGACGCGTATATTCCTGGCCGGGGCGCAGGGATATGTCATAGGGGAGGGGACGCAATTCAACACGGAAGTCCCCCGGAAGAACGGCGTGCCTGTGGGGGCCGCGGGGACCCTGTCGGTCAAATGCGACCTCAAGGGGGCCGACCCCAGATACATAAAGGGGGCCGTGTTCAAGAACTACGGAGTGAGCCTCTACGTGGGCATAGGCATGCCGATACCCATCCTCAACGAGGACATCGCCAAGAGGACGTCCATAAAGGACGAGGAGATATTCACAAAGATCCTGGACTATTCCATACCCTCGAGGTCGAGACCGGGGATAAAGGAGGTCAACTATGCGCAGCTCAGGTCCGGCAAGATAGAGCTGAGCGGCAAGGAGGTGAGGACCTCTTCTCTTGCGCCGCTCAAGACCGCGCGCGAGATAGCGAACATCCTTAAGAGGTGGATTCAGAAGGGAGAGTTCGAGCTGGTGGAGCCTCTGGAGAGGTTCCCCAAGACCAGGTTCAAGCCTCTCAAGCACGACGTCAAATACGTCAAGGATGTCATGAGGAAGGCTGTCACGACAACCCACGACTCAAGCGTCGACAAGGTCTCCAAGCTCATGATAGGCAAGAGTGTCAACCACATCCCCATAGTGAAGAACGGCAAGCTGGGCGGGATAGTCACCTCCTGGGACATAGCCAAGGCCGTGGCCGAGGGAAAGAAGAAGCTGGATGACGTCGCTGTCAAGACTGTAGTGACTGCCCAAGAGAACGAAACTTTAGGCATAGTGGCAGAGCGTCTGAGGAAGAACAAGATATCGGCCCTGCCGGTCGTCGACAGCCATGGCCAGGTTCTGGGCATAATAACTGCAGAAGACGTGGCAAGTTTCGTTAACAGGAAATGACCAAGAAATATCTCATCAAGCTGGAAGAAGAGCAGCTCGGGGAGCCCGTCATAGCCGAGTGCATCCTGGAGACGGGGGTCAAGATAAACATACTGAGGGCGGACGCCAACGGGCGGATACTGATAAAGTTCCCCAAAGAGCATGACAAGAATGTCCTGAGGTTCCTCAAGGGCAGGGGCGTCAAGGTCAGCGAGCAGAAGGACGTCGTAAAGCACGACCCGGAGAAGTGCGTCAACTGCGGCGCCTGCATAGCGCTCTGCCCGACAAAGGCCTTCGGCTTCGACGAAGAAGGCAAGCTGGCCTACGACGAGGAGAAGTGCGTGCTCTGCGGCATATGCGTGGACGCCTGCCCCCGCAAGGCGCTGACCAAGCCCGAATTCTGAGGCTCATGGAAGAAGACTTCTCGTACAAGGACACTATTCTGAAGATAAAGTGCGACAGGGATATCGGTGATTTGGTCCGGGAATCCGTCGTCAGGAAATGGCAGGAGTTAGAGTCCTATATCGCGCGCAACAAGGACTTCCGGACCTCTTTCGAGCCCGTGGAGATCGGTAAGAGCGCTCCGCATGTGGCGCGCATCATGGCAGGGGCTGCGAAGATGGCGGGAGTGGGACCGATGGCCGCGGTTGCGGGGACCTTCTCAGAGCTGATAGTCAAAGAGGCCATCAGGGAGGGTGTGAAATGGATTATAGCGGAGAATGGCGGCGACATCTGCCTCTACGGCGACAGGGAATTCAACCTTTCCGTGTTCGCCGGAGGATCACCGCTGTCGGGAAAGGTGGGATTTTCAATCAATCCGGGCAAAAATACCTATGGCATATGCACGTCTTCCGGTACGGTCGGCCACTCCATAAGCCTGGGGGGGGCTGATGCTGTTACAGTGTTTGCGCGCAGCACGCCGGTTGCGGACGCCTTCGCGACTGCGATAGCCAATCGTGTGGGGTCAATCGAAGACGGGCTGGGTTTCGCCAAGAAGTTCATCGGGAAGGGCATAGGCGGCGCGCAGATCATAAAGGGCGAGAGAGTGGGGCGAGCAGGCAGGCTTCCCGGTTTTTTCCTTAGCGATGGGTAGACCCCTGATTGTTTTATTTATCTAATCCTTTTAATAATATCCAACCAAGATGAAGTGGAAGCTGGTCTTGATAGCGTTGCTGGTGCTTCTTCCCCTAGTCGCGGCGCAGGCGGAGACCATAGAGCCGGGTATAAAGGCTGAAGTAGCCATATTGTCGGATTTGGGGCTTATAATCCTTGCAGCGACTATTTTCGCCTTCCTCGCCGCAGGGCTTAAGCAGCCGCTCATACCAGCCTACATAGTCGCCGGGCTGGCGCTTGGGCCTATCGGCGCCCAGTTCTTCTTCGGGACCACCCTCATAAACGACCCCGTCTTCGTGAGAGCCCTGTCAGAGCTGGGCATCACCTTTCTCCTCTTCACGGTCGGAATCGAGCTTGATCTGTCCAGGCTGAAAGACGTCGGAAGGGCGGCCATGCTGGTCGGCACCAGCCAGGTGGCGCTGACCTTCGCGCTCGGCTTCGTGGTCGCTCTGGCAATGGGCTTCATCCATACGGACGCCATCTACGTGGGCCTGATAGTGGCCTTCAGCAGCACTCTGGTGGTCATAAAAATACTCTCGGACAGGGATGAACTGGAAACCCTCCACGGCAGGATAATACTTGGTATCCTACTTATGCAGGACATAATCGTGGTCATAGTTATGTCAGTACTAGCCTCGACAAACAACGGGGCAATGGGGGCGGTCTTCGACTCGATATTGAAGGCAGTGGGACTATTCTCATTCGCCGTGGTGCTTAGCCGCTATGTCGCGCCTAGGATTTTGAAGGCGGTCTCCAAGTCCGTAGAGCTTGTTTTCATGACTGCGCTGTCCTTCGCTTTTTTGTTCGCCATCTCCAGCCATGTCCTTGGATTCTCGACCGCCATCGGTGGCTTCCTGGGGGGCATGAGCCTGGCGGTCTTCCCCTATAATCTCGAGGTGGCCAACCGCATAAAGCCCCTTAGGGACTTCTTCGCCATAGTGTTTTTCGTCTCATTGGGGATGCAGTTCTATCCGGTGACCGGACTGAGCAACCTAATATTGCCGGTCATAATATTCTCGGCCCTGATATTGATACTGAAGCCCCTCCTCATAACGTTCCTCTGCATATTGACTGGATACGAGAGGAGGACGTCATTCCTTTCCGGCATAGGTCTGGCGCAGATATCTGAGTTCTCTCTAATACTGGCGATGGGGCTTGCGGCCAGAGATCCCGGTTCCCCCGTCTTTCCGCTGACTCTCCTGCTGGCTCTTGTTACGATATCCGTGACCCCGTATCTGATAAGGTACGGCAACGCCATCTACATACCGTTCTCCGGGACGCTCTCCAAGCTGGAAAAATTCAGCTTCATGAAGCTTAAGACTGAGCTGGAACACTTTCCGAACAAATGCCCGAAAGACCATATAGTCGTATTCGGCGCGCATATAATGGGGATGGAGGTCATAGAGAGCCTCATAAACCTCAAGAAGCACGTCATAGTCGTGGACCACAACCCAGAGATAATCAAAAAGCTCGTTAAGAGAAAGGTCCCTTGCGTCTACGGCGACCTCGAGGATGCCGAAGTCCTCCAGAAGGTCTGCCTGAAGGACGCCAAGCTGGTCATCTCGACGGTGCCGGATGAGGATGACAGCCTGCTGCTGATAAGGCGCATCAAGCAGGAGAACCCGGACGCGATGATATTCGTGACCGCAAAGACCATAGAGCACGCCATAAAATTCTACCGCGAGGGCGCCGATTTCATCATACACCTGAAGCTGCTGGGGGGCAGGGAGGCCAGCGAGCGTGTGGAGCTCGCCCTGAAAGGGGGGCCGAAGACTGTCCTCAAGCAGAAGCTGAAAGAGATTGAACTTCTTGAGAAGAAGAAGAGGGCAGAGCTCGTAGACAGGCTGGACGACACCCTTGTAAAGGAGATAGACGAGCTGAAGGCGCAGGAGAAGCTGAAGACCAGCGAGCTGCTGGGCGAGGAGTAGGGCTACAACTTGTACTTCTTCATCTCGAAGCCGTATTCCTTCTGCTCGATGCCCTGAATCTCGTAGACCAGCTCATGGCAGGTCTTGCAGGACTCGTCTCTCGCGCCCGGGCATTTCTCCTCGTATTCGAGGACCAGTTTGTCTCCATCTAAAACATAGCCGCCAGGGCCAACCGAGCAACCGCAGGAGATGAACTCCCCGAGGGCTGTTACGGTCAGTTTTTCCCCGCTCCAGCTCGCCTCTGCGGAGCTCTCGGTCAGGTTTGCGCATGCCTTTTCGCTCTTTTGGGCGTGAGAGAATATGAGGTTGGATTGTTCAGTGGCTCTCTCTGGCTGGAACACAGCAAGGGTTATGAAAACAGCCAGGCCCACCATGAGTAGCAGAAAGGCTGCTGTCAGAATCTTGTGCATATTAGAGTTAAGGGGATGAACTTTAAAAGATAAGAATCAATATGAAGATGAGAGTGCGGGGGACGCGATTCGAACGCGCGCAGGCCTAAGCCACTAGGTTACTGCTCTCCGAGCAGAATCTCTTCGATTCTCTCAGAGATCCTAAGCCTAGCCCGTTTGACCAGACTCCGGCACCCCCGCAAAGGGCACGCTGAGCGGTTTATTTGAAATTCCAGAAATAAAAGGGCTTCATTCCTTCTTGGATGGGGCCTTCTTGGACTCTTCAGCAGTCGGTTTGGCCTCGGAAGGCTTCTTGTCGGTCTTCTTGGACTTCTCGGCCTTCTCCATCTTGCTGACCTTCTCCATGACCTTCTCCATCTCCCGCTTGTTCTTGGCCTTCTTCTTCCGCCACTTCTCTTTCTCGGTGGTGTGGATGCCGTCCTTCACCAGATGGCGGTGCTTGGCGCAGCTTATGCAGGCATAGCCCTTGTTGCCTGCCATGGAAACGACCTCGGCGACCTCATAGACATCACGGGACAGCCTGCCCCTTGACTTCACCTGGACTGCCTTGTGCTTGGGCACGTTGGCACCGCAGAAGGTGCACTTGACGGTCTGGTCCTTTCCTCTGCTGGACCACCATTTTCCCCATTGACCCATGAAATCACCGTGTTACTTCTGAGAATAAAGCGGTAAATTAGAAGGTGTGGGTATAAAAGGGCTAATTGAAACCATATATCAAAATCATAAAACAATGTATGACCTTGCCAGGGGTCTCAGTGCCAAGTCTAAGTCCAGTCGAATGACGCGCTGAGGCTGGGTGTCAGCGTAAGCAACCTTCGGTATGAGTAGCTGACACATGCCTCAGCGTTCAGATAGGCTAAGAGAAGTAGGAACGCTGAGGCTGGGATTTGAACCCAGAAGTCCCGAAGGACACTAGATTAGCAGTCTAGCGCGTTACCAGATTCCGCCACCTCAGCGTAAACATCCCTTCTGCACATTAGCTGAGGGCTCCGAGCACGTTAGTCCAGCACATGCGAGGTCAACCTCAGCATAAAGACAGAAAGCGATTATTTTGAGCGAACGGACATATAAACCCTGAACCCCCCGCTCTTGGCAAGCGTCTCCATATTCCCGAAGACCTCCTCCATGCGCGCGGCTAGGCGCGCGCCTCCCTTGTTGTGGCGCGCGACTATCTGGAGGCTCCCACCATCTGTCAGATGCTCCCTGCATTCCTCGATCAACCTGAAGATTCGCTTCAATCCTATCGCAATCGGCGGGTTCATGAGGATGGTGTCGAACTTCCCGCTAACCTTCTCGAAGAAATCCGACTCTATGACGCGCGCATTCTTGATGCCGTTCGCCTCGAGGTTCTGCCGGGCCAGTTCGGCCGCCCTCTGGTTTATCTCCGCCATAGTTACGCTACAATCAGGCTTGGCTATCGCCGCGGCGACGCCTATGGGCCCGTATCCAGCGCCCAGGTCCAGTATTCTTTCTCCGAGTCGCATGTTCTCTATGAGAACCAATGTCGCCCTGTCGACTTTTTTTGGCGAGAACACGCCGGAAGAGGTCTTGAACACCACCTTCCGCCCGTTGATTATCAGGCTCGTCTCCCGTGGCCTGGGCCTGGACTTCGGCTTCCTGGAGAAATAATGGTCAGTCTGATTCGCCATTTTCCGAGTCGTCTTCAGTCTTCCATCCCTTGGGGTAGGTGCCCGGCTCCATGAAAACTTTGCTGGTCTTGACCACAAAGCCCTTCTTAAGGCGCATCATCTCGTCGGAGCTGAAAAGCGCTTCACCGAGTGCGACCAGCTCTTCCTTGAGCGACAGTACTGCTACAGTCTTTTCCTTGCCGAACTTCTCTAGTTTAACCACGCCCGGGGACGCGAGGTCAGAGCCGTGGCAGAGGGCGTCTATGGCCGAGTCGCGCACCCAGACCTTGGGCAGTTCCCGGACGGCGTATTCCATGGGCAGAATGCACCTCCTGATGAACTTATCCTCGCCGCCCTCCTTCCAGAAGACATAGGCGTCCTTCAAATCCTGTAGCGTAACCAGATTCTCCTCTTCCCTGAAAACCCCGCTCTTGGTCCTCCTCAGCTCCTGCATGTGGGCCTCGGTCCCGAGCAGCAAACCAAAATCGTGGCAGTATTTGCGGATGTATGTGCCCGCCTCGCAGCTGATTCTGAACAGCACGTCGTTCCCCTCCGCCTCCATGACCTCGACATCGTAGATCTCGCGTTTCCGCAAGACTCTCTTGACCGAGCTCTTGACAGGCGGCCTCTGGTATATCTTGCCCCGGAACTTCTTGAACAGGGAAAGCATGTCCTTCTTGGACGCGTGCTTGTGGAGCCGCATCAGGCAGACGTACTCTTTGGTAGAGAGCAGCATCAGCTCCGAAAGCCGGGTCGCGGAGCCCAGGAAGATGGGCAGGCATCCGGAAACCGCTGGGTCTAATGTGCCCCCGTGGCCCGTCTTGGCGCCTAGTATGTCCTTCACCCACGATGCCGTCTGGTGCGAGGTTGGGCCTCTGGGCTTGTCTAGGTTTATCACACCCTTCTCCAGAAGCTCTTCCACAGGCCTCTTATCAGGCGCGCAGCCATAGTCGGGACTGGTCGCGTCTTCGGACTTGACTAGAACGTCAGACATCGATTATTTAGATGTAAAAGGCGAAAAAAGGTTTAAGAAAGTTTTACCATGTCAATCAGGTCGGCTTTCTCCAGTGCCTTGGCCACCTCGTCGTCAGAGGCGCCCTTTTTTATGTCGAGTTTGTGCTCGGTCGGCTCCAGATGGAGTATGTTGCACTTCCTTCTCTTGACTTTGCTTACCTTCTTAGGGCCTGTGACCATCAAATATCCCTCGTCAATCACGTCTATAACTACGCAGTATCTGCCGGCTTCTCTTCCCGTGAGTTTCTTGCACACTCTCCCGATCTCTATAGCGACCATCTTGGGCAACGTTGTATTTTGATATTGAGCATATAAAAACAAGACTCAGCGGTTCTTGAGGGCTTCGAGGCACTTTTGGAGCATCTCGTCTTTGGTGAGATGGTCGGTGTTGAGTATGAGGTCGTAGACGGACTGGTCGTTGACGTCGATGCCGTATATCTCTCTGTAGCGCTCGGCCTCGCTGGCCTCCCGGCGGGCTATGTGGAGTTTGGCCTCTTCGATGGATATGCCATTCCTGCCGGCTATCCGCTCCGCCTGCACCTCGGGGGAAGCGTCCAGCCATATGCTGAAATCGGCATCCAGAAGATATGCTCCGAGCCTGGAATCCATGACGCAATCTCCCGTCTCAGCCATCCCCATCTGCTTCCTGTCCAGCTCCCGGTCTATAGAGGGGTCTCTCTCGGCCTCTATGCTGAGGGACAGAACGGACTTTCCGCGCTCTTTGGCCAGTTTGCGCATAAGCAGGCCCACCGAGCAGTATTCCAAGTCGAGTTCCTCGGCGAGCTTTCTGGCCAGAGTGCTCTTTCCGCTCCCAATAGCGCCTCCGACCGTTATTATCATCTTACTTCTCGGGCTTTTTGCTCTTCGTTGCCTTCTTGGTCTTTCCGGAGGATTTTTTGGGCTTCGTCTCGGGCTTTTTTTCTTTTTTAGACTCTTTTTTCTTGGCTTTCTTCTTCGGCTTTTCTTCGGCTTTCTTCCCTTTTTTCTCCGGCTCTTTCCCCTCGGCTTCCGCGACTTGATCCCCTTCTTCTTTGCCAGAGGCTATCTTTTCCCTCCCGGGCTTCTTGGCCTCTACACCGAGGGATTTGTACCATCCCTCAGGCAGGAACTTCTCGATTGTCAGGTCTCTCCTTATCTCGTAACCCTCTTCCAGGCGGGTCTTGTATTTCTCCACCTCTCTGACACACTTCGCGCAGAGGACACCTCCGAACTTACGCGACACGCGCCTCTTGCTCCGGGTCATCTTCCTGAGCTCGTTCGGAACGGCCCTCGGAACTCCACCCAGGCCGGCCGCGCATCGCGCGCAGACGGCCTTAGAGGGTCTTTCTTTAACGTAACGCACGCTGGTCCTGCCCTTCGGGGTCCTCCTCTTGACTATTCTGATTCCCTTTCTACTCTTCTGTTGTTTCATTTTTCTCACGCTCAATCTTCTCCAGATGCTTCACTCCGCCCCAGTGACCCCACAGCACGCGGTTCTTGAGCGGCATCATAGCAAGCGATATTATGAAGTAGGTTATGAAGTAGTACCAGAACCAGGAGAGGTTTATGCCGAGCACTTGTATCTCCACGCCCTTGTAGAGCGGGTTAAGCTCTACAGTCTCCCCGAGGAGCTGCGACGGCTCGGGAGAAGAGAATTCGGCAAATAGGTTCCCCTGCGGGACAAACTTGACCGTATAGCTCTCGCTGCCCGTATCATTGCCCTTCTTGACTCTTATCTCGTAGGTCTTCTCGCCTTCCGAAGCGGTCACGTTCCACCAGACCTGCTCGCGGTCTCCCTGGTCTCCCTTGTCATCCAGCTCCAGCTCGCGGGCATTGGTGCCCGTGACATCTATCCCGTCGGACACCAGCTCCACGCTGACCGTCTGCGGCGACATCGCCAGGTTCCTGACGTCCGCGCCCACCTGCGAGACCTCGCCCGCATAGAGCGGGCCCACACCCAGCGCATTGTGCAGGAAGAAGAATATGATTATGAACATGGGGAAGGATATGAGCATGGTGCGCATCCTCAGCTTGAAGTTGCTCCCCATGAGCGACATAAGCTCCTTGTTGGCCTTCATCATGGCCTTGGTGTCGTTGCTCTTCTGGTACTGCTTTATCTCGCGCCGTTTCCTGATTATGGCGAACTCTATCTCCTTGCCCTTCTCGCGGTCGTGCATTAGCACTTCTATCGCTATCGCCAGGAGCGAGAGCCCGACTGCGATTCCGGGGATTACGAAAATCCAGCTCATTCGAATACCTTTGCTATCCTCTTGCCCGCCTCTTCGACCCTCCCCTCCTCATTCCTGACTATGAGGACCGTCGAATTGGTCAAGTCGGCATAGACCGCCGCGAAGCAGCGGTTCATCATCTGGTGCTCGTCTATCTGCTCCACCGTGTCAGGGTCGCGGTTCCTGGATGCGTCCCTGTTCCTCCGGTTGCATATGTCTTTAGAATCGCACTCTACAAGAACTACCGCGTCTGGATTAAGTGCCCTGAGAACCTTCTCCGGCAGCCCTGGCATGTATCCCTTCGGCGTCTTTATGGAGCCGTGGGTGTCGACTATGGCGTTCCCCTCCCTGGAGTCCGCGTATATGCGCTCGGCGGCCTTCTGCTGCAGCTCCGCCTGCTTCTCCCTGGGAAGCTTCCTCATGTCGTCGCGGTCTTTCACGAGGCCCTGCTCCTTGGCCTCGGTGAACATGTAATCGCCGAAGTTAAGCCTCTTGACTTCTACATTCTCGGCCGCGGCGTTCAGAACGGTCGTCTTCCCGACCCCCGGAATCCCAAGCACAACACAAAGCATTTTAGATCTTTTTTATATTGAGAATAATCAACTGCCTCCGCCTATGAACCGCCTCAGGGCGGGGCTCAGCTCGTTGAGCTGCTCTTTCTTTATCTCCTCATACATCCTGTAGAGTATGCCCACGGTCAGCAGTATCCCCGTGCCGCTTCCCAGCGCGCCGGTCAGGTCGGCCGCCACCGCCAGCAGGCCCACCGCAACCGCGGAAACCACGGTCAGCTGCGGTATGTACCTCTGCAGCACCCTTTTTATGACTCTCTTGTCGGCCCTGAACCCGGGTATCTGGAGCCCGGAGGTCTCCATCTGCTCGGAGACCGTTTCAGCGTCCATGTTGCTCATCATTACCCAGAAGACTCCGAAGAGTATGCACAAGGATATGAACACTAGAGCGTATACTATGAGATGCAGTATTATCTCCGGGTTTGCGAGCTTGATTATGCCATCCGGAGTCAGCACGCCGTTGCGACCTCCGAGGTCTCCCATCGTTATCAGATACCCTACCCCGCCCTGCTCGAGATTCGGGACTATCTGCCCATTGGCCGTCTCTCCCAATATGGGGACTCCCAAGCCGCTAAACAGACCCGCGAATATGACCACGTTCGCAAGCACGGCCGAGGCTAGGATTACCGGTATGTTGGAGGTGTAGAAGAACCTGAGCGGGTACCGCGCGCCGACTCCGAACCTGCCGTATGACAGGGGTATCTCTATCTTCAGCGATTCGAAGTAGGCTACCGCTAGGAATATCAAAACAGTCATCGCCACCGGCCAGAGAACCACCAGGTTAAGCTGGCCCTCTGCCAGCTGTGCAAGGAAGTTGGGTATCAGACCTGTGAATCCGCCCGCGCCGGTCGGTACCGGGCTGAACGCCTGTACGATTATCCTCTGCGAGACGCCGGCCGCTATGAAAAGGCCTATGCCGCTGCCGATGCCCCACTTGGAAACTATCTCGTCCAGGAACATGAGCATTATCGAAGCGAAGGCTATCTGGAGCATCACGAAAAGCATGAGACTCGGGTCTCCCGGGCTGGTGACTGGTATGGCCCCTATGCTGACGAAAGCATATGACTCGAAAATCGCGACGGCTATTGTGAGGAGCTTCTGGGTCCCCTGGAAAACCCCCCTGTCCTCCGGGTTGTGGAGGTCCAGGTTTATCATCTTGGCGCCGACCAGCAGCTGCAGGATAATCGAGGCCGTCACTATCGGACCTATGCCCACAGACATCAAGGTCCCGAACTGCGAGGCGAATACTATCTGTATTATTCCCAGCTGAGAGTCATCGGCTCTTGCGGCCCCCAGGGGCGTTATCTGCCCCATGAGCAGGAAAAGCACCAAGACTATGCCTACCCACATGAACTTCTCTTTAAGGCTCACGTGGCGTGTGGGCCCCTTTATCTCTGGGAAGTGCCTGTACAAAGGCTCCAGCTTATACAGTATCGACGCCATCTCCTGTCAGAACTTCGCCTCCGGCGTCCTCGATCTTCTTCTTCGCGGACTCGGAGAATGAATCGGCCTTGATTTGAACCTTGCGGGTTAGTTTCCCCCCTCCCAGGACCTTGTCGTAGCCCAGTTTTGAGATGTCCACCTCATAACTGCTGCCCTTTTTCTCGGCCTTGCCTTCCTGGACCCATGACTCTATCTTCTCATCTATATCCGACAGGTTGATTGCTCTCACGTCGGGGGAAAGCCCCGGGTATCGCTTGAAGCCGGATTTCCCGAATGTGCGGCCAGCAATATTCATCTTCACCTGCTTGTGCTTCCCCGATCCGGCATTGCCTCGGCCACCCCTGGAGCCGGCGCCGCGATGCTTCTGCGCATTGCCGTAGCCGCAGCTTCTGGTTCCGCGCTTCTTGGTTATCTTCCTATTCTTTTGCGCCATCTTTCTTTTTCAATCCCGCCATGCGAGCCAACAGGTCGTTGATGCCGTCGCCTCTGTATCCCAGACTACCGCCTATGCTGACGTGCTGCTTTATGCCGCCCCTGCTATGGCCCTTGGAGGGCGGATGAAGCTTGAAATATGGTTTGATGCCCCCGTCTTCAAAAGACTTCTTGCCTGAAAGGAAGGACCTGGCGAACTCTTCGGCTTCATTTTTCTCAAGGCGCTTGTCTCCGGACTTTCTGCCCCACTTGGCAAGCAAGGAGGTGAAGAGCTTATCATCGATCTCCCCCCAGGTCACGAAATCCTTAACCTTGTTTATCATGCCTTTGTAAGCTGGCGTGAGGTCCACTACTATCGCCCAGTTGACCCTTCTGAGATGGAGCATTCGGAGAGTCTCCCTTATGTCCCTCCTCACGTCGACATCGCCCCTGATGCGGATGACCGCTATCTTGCTCTGCTCTTTCTTGCCGCTCATCTTGATTCGAATCTGCTTGTGCTGGCCTTGGCCCCCTCCTTGAACCGGGAAAGCTCCTTAAGCGCTTCGTAAAGGGCCAGAGCCTGGTTTATCACAGTCCTGGAGTGGCCCCTGGAGAAGGTCCATATGTCGCTTATTCCAGCGAAATCCAGTATCGTCTTCATGTTGTCTCCGGCCACCAGCCCCACACCTTTCGGAGCAGGCTTCAGTATGACCCTGACCGACCCCCTCTTGCCGCTGACTTCAAACGGGACAGTATGCGGCTCTCCGCAACCGCACTCCCAAGAGGCGCAACTTCGGGGGACCTTGATTATGTTGAGTTTTGCTCTGACGATGGCTTTCCTTATGGTCGGACCGACCTCTGTCCCCTTGGCGACCCCCGTTCCCATGTGGCCGTTCTTGTCGCCTACGACGACGAGTATGCTGAACCTCATCCTCCTGCCGCTGTCAAGGGTCCTTTGGACCCTCCTCACATCCAGCACTTCTTCATTGAGTCCCGGAAGCAGGGTGTCAACGATGCCCACCTCCATTATCGAGATGCCTTCTTTGAGTATCTGGTCTATGTCCGTGACCTCTCCTGCTTTGACCTTCTTGCCTATCTCGGTCTTTGGGATCCACTCTTCTTCTTCGTAATCGCGCGGGCGCCTTCTCCTGTCGGAACTGCGTCCTCTTCCCCTGCCGCCCCTTTCTTTGGAGACCTGGTTCTCTTTTTCCGGCTTCTTCTCTTCCGCAGATTCCTCTGGCTTTTTCTGCTCCTTCGTCTCCTCTTCCTTCTTCTCCTCGGGGGCCGTCTTAGGCTTCTTCTCTACCTTAATCCTTTCCTCCACGGCCTTCTCCCCGCTCTCCTCGGGAGCAGACTTCTTGATGTCCTCTTTCTTCTCTTCAGCCATTTTCAAAACTTGGAATCTATCTTTTTCTTGACTTGGTCAACCTGAGATTTAAGCTTGGCGTCTATATGCGCCCCATCGAGCCTCTCCTGCGGGGGAAGCACGGACTCGTCATGCGGTATGTTCATGCCCGCGTCCAGCGCGCCCTTGAGAGCCGCGAAGACCTTCGAGCCCTTCACTATGTCCCTGAACCCCAGATCCAGGAGGGCTTTCTCAGTCTTGGCCTTCACGGCCTTACGGCCGCAGAGATAACCGGTGAGATAAGCGGCGGGTATGTTAGAGCCCGAACCCTTCCAGCCCATCTTGGAGAGCTCTTTCGAGATTGCGGATGCCGTTGTCCGGTCTCCGTCCTCCGCATAGGAGACTATCTGACACCGCACATTCTTGTTGGATATCCGCACCACCAGTCTGGGAAGGCGCGATTTGAGCATCGCCAATCTGGCCTTATAATCGGTAAGCCCCTCTCGCTCCCTGCGGAACTTCACAACGTATTTAGGTCCTTTTGCCATCTTTATTCCTTGAGCACCCCGTCCGTCTTCATAGACTCCCTGAGCTGCTTTATGTTATCGTAATCGCCGCCCTTCACCCTGAGGTAATACCTCCGGTAGACGGTCTTGTCTATCTTGCCCTCTTCCTTGAGCTTCCTCAGGAACCTTCTCTGCGAGCGGACCCTCTCCATCCACTTGGCCTTGTCCGATTTCCTGCCGCCGGCCGTGCCCTTCCTCTTGCCGTGGCCGGTGGCCTTCCTCTTGCGCTTGAGCTCGACCCTCTTCTTGGCCCTTTTCCGGGTCTGCTTCTTGGCCGGTTTTTCCTGGATTAAGCCCTGAGTTATGAGCTCTCTCACGTCATCCCGGGTCATCGCCTGCGACACGTCGACGGCCGCCTCCGGGTTCACCCAGACCCTGGATGCGCCTATCTTCAAAACCTCTGCGGCTATCCTCTTCTGCGTCTTGACGTCGCTCATTCTTTATAGTTCAAAACCTGAATCTTCTTATCCTGCGCTGTTTTCTGCATCTCAGCCCGCTTCTTTCCGCCGACCGCCGATGCTATGACCGCTGCCTCGGTCTTCGGGTCCAGAGACTCCAGCTCGGAGGTATTGAATACCCTCACGGGCTTGAACCCGGTCGGATGCAACCCCTTGACCGTCTCCGGCGTCACGTAGCCGCTCCGCGGGTGCGCCGGCTTGTGCTTTTTGTCGTCCTGGTGGCCGGAGTCTATTCCTTTTGGTCTCCTCCAGCGGTTCGGCACCCTCTTCTTCTTGCCGTAGTTCTGCCTCTTGAACTTGCCCTTCTTTTTCTCCAGCCGGGATTTCTTCCTGGCAAGCTTGCTTGCTTCTGGCGAGCGTGATATCCGGTAGGTCTTGACCTTCTTTTCAGGCTTCTTTTTTACATCCTTTTTCTCTTTCTTCGGCTTATCTTCGGCCTTTTTCTCCTTGGGCGTCCCGGCTTTCTTCCCGGCCCTGCTCTTCATCTCGGGCTTCTTCAAATCCTCTTTAGCCTTTTCTTCCCTTTTCTTGCCCTTGGCGAAGCCCTTTACTTTGGAAACGGCCTTCTTTTTAGGCTCGTCTGCGGCCTCGGCCGCGGGCTTCTTGGCCTTCTCGGTTCCCTTGGTTTTCTTCTTAGTTGCCATCACTTGAGT
>CAZINR010000017.1:0-23016 GCA_964540655.1 uncultured archaeon
TCGCCCGAGAAGGATGGGGCCGGCATCGACATGATGTGGATAATAGCCATAGTCCTGGTCGTCATAATCCTTGCGATAATAGCTTCAAGAGGCAAGAAGGAATAATCAGGAGGTCAGTATCTTTTTCCTGCCTTTGACCAGGGCGATAGTGTCCTCGCTCCTGGCGCCGAATTCTTTCCCGTATATGCCCGGCTCTATCGTGAATACCATCCCGTCCTGAAAGACATCTTCTTCGTCAGGGCCAAGGGAGGGTTTCTCGTGTATGTCCAGGCCGACGCCGTGGCCGGACAGGTGAGCAAACTTGTAACCCAACTCCTCTACCCGGCCGGTTATGTGCTCATGCAGTCCGGAAATGCTTCCGCCCAGCTCAACCATGCCAATGGCCTCCTCCTTGATTTGCTTCACGGCATCGACCAAGCGCTGTTTCTTATCGAAGATATCGCCCATATGAAGCGTGCGAGTCATGTCGCTGTGGTAGCCGTCGGATACCGCGCCCAAATCCAGAAGCAGCAAATCGCCTTTCCTGACTTTCCTGTTCCCGGAGGGAGCATGAGGATATCTGGTGTTGGGTCCGCCAAGGCAGAGCATGCCCTGGGAGAAGGGCGGCCTCTCCGAACCGCTCTCGCGTATTCGATACTCGACCATGGCAGCTATCCTCAGTTCAGTCATCCCGATTACATTACTCTCATTAACTGTTCTAAGGGCATCTGATGCAATCCTGCCTGCTTCAGCCAGACGCTTCATCTCTTCGGTAGATTTTATCTTGCGCAGGTCTTCGCAGACATCGCTTGGCACCAGCAGTTTCCTGAGATTGGCGTCCATGCTCGTATAATCGCTCAGGGAAATGTCGTCCACACCCACTTTTTTGAAGCCCTTTTCGATGATGGCCTTCTTAATGCAGTCCTTCTCATAACCAGAGGGTCTGGCATATGATGAAGATGCCCTGTCCAGATAAACTTCATTCAGCCAGAATTCGGCTCCATCCCGCCAGAGCAGCAGGCGCCCGCTGTCCACGCCCGTGAAGTAGCGCATGTTCGCATCGCTGCGGATTAAGAGGGCATCGGCATCTCCGAGGGAAGCCTGGGCTTTCTTGGTTCTTGTCTTGTACTCTTTTTTGGAGAAAGTCATTTCATGTGCTGCTTAAATGGAAGCCCTAAGTGAGGTCCCCGTATTCCTTCCGTATGGCCTTGCGCATCTCTTTCTGCCTCCTGATGACATCGTCCATATTGGACTGGCGGACCTCATCATAAGAGGGTTTCAGGCCGTGCTCCTCGAAATATTCCCGTGTAGCCCCTTGAAGCAGTTTGGATTTATCCTGGGTGTAGTTCCATTCCTTCACGAACTCCCAAACATCGGGATGCTCTTCGATTATGGGCCGGAGGGCCATCAGGCTCATCGAGCTGACTGCCAGATTCGCCTTTGGTGCGCTATATTGGTTTCCGTTGAATGATACCGCCAGCCCGCCGGCTTTCTTGACTCCCTGTAGCATGTTTATGTCGGTTATGGAATCCCCCACGACCATGAAGTCGCTGACGGCCACGTCCCGGTCCTGAGAGATCTTCTCGACGACATCCAGCTTCCTCTGGCCTCCGCAGACCTTGGTCTTGAGGTAGTCGTAGTCCATCCCCCCCCAGAACAGGGCGTCGAGCTCGCGCTTGGCCGTCTGCATGTCGTCGCTCTTCTTATATCCATCGAATATCTCGAGCAGTTCGTCAAGATGGGGAAAATCCTTGTATTTGGGCAGAATCGTGCAGTTGACGTTCTGCAGGTCTATGCCAAGCTTGTCTGAAATCGTATAGGCATGCTGCTGATAGGATGTCGAGGCGACATATACGTCGTTCATGTCAAGTCCTTCCATGAGGTCTTTGGCACCAGGCGTCAGCGCGGCTTCGTCCGATATCTCGACCAGCTCCCCCTCGGTCAGCTGGGTGGAGACAATGGGGGCTATCAGCCTCAGAGTGTCGCCCGGGTTGTACCCCGGCTTGCCCTCCAGTGTAAGCTCATCGTCATAGAGGCTCAGCATCTGGAAAAACTCGAAGAAGTCCGGCCGGTCTAGCTTCTGTCCTATTATCCTCATCGCCTCGGCCGCATGGTCCAGCGGACTCAGAGGCCCCTCTAGGTCGAAAACCAGTATCATTTTCAATCAAATCAATTCCTTGAGACGAATGTGATGCTTGCCCAGTTTCCCTCCGAAATTGCCGGCAGAAATCTTTTTGACGCCTGAAACGCCGGCAGCCGCCTGGATGGCGACCTTCATCGCTTCTCGGACGGATTCCTCGTCAACACCGTCAATAACAATCTCGGGTATCGATTCGACGCCCTCGGGGACGCAGGAATCGCCTATGCGCGCGCAGAGCGTCGGGCAGAAGAGATGGTTTGTCGTAGGCCCTATCTCCGGGTACTTGCCGCCGACTTTGGAGCCTGCGGAACAGGTATCGAAGGAAGTTATAACGCCGTCCACCTCCTTAATGGCCTCCACGGCCTTGTCTCCGGCCTCCAGGGCGGAATCCTCGCTGTCGCAGAAGAACCACACGTTGCCGCCCATGACCCCTTTCTTGACGCCCAATTCCTTCTCGATGAGGAATTCCCCCATCATCAGGGGGATGCTTATCATCTCCCGGCCCCATTTCTTAATGACCTTCTCGTAGCCATCGCCGCAATGGCCCACTTTGCCCATGGTATCTATGTAGTCTTCAGTCTTCAGTCTTGGGTCCTGGGTCCTGGGGGCTCCAAGTGCGTTGAAGACCCTTGTCGTGGGCACCACCAATATGCCCTGCCGGATTCGCTTCCCGAGCTCGTATTCCAGCTTCTGGGGGGCTTTCGAGCCGTAATTGACCCACAGCTGGATTATCGCACCCATGCGGCCGTCAGGGGTCTCAGAGGGCTTGAGGAGCCTCTCTATGCCCCCCTCGGCTCCCCCCATGACCGTGCATGGCAGGGCGGTGGCAGAAGTTGCGGCCTTCATAAGGAGCTTCCCGGTCTTGGCTGTCACTATCATGCGCGCAAACAGGCCATCGAACGCCTCGCAGTAAGTGTCCTCCACCGGCACCCCCCTGACTTCCATAGTGGAGTAGATTACAAAACAGAGAATAAAAGGCTCAGAAGTCTATTCCTACGCGCGCTTCGACACCTTTTCTCATCGGATGTTTTATCTCTTTCATCTCGGTCACAAGGTCCGCCGCGCCTATAATCTGGTCGGGAGCCGCCCTGCCAGTCAGAACCAGCTCGACATTGTCAGCTTTGTTCTTTATCAGCTCCATTACATCTTCAGGCGGGACGACGCCCTTATCCATAGCGACGTTTATCTCGTCCAGGATGACCAGATCGAAGTCGCCGGAGGTGGTCGCTTCGCGGGCGAAGTCCATGCCTATCCTCGCCTTCGCATAGTCTTCCTTATGTATGGAGAAGCAATAGCGGCAGGAGCCGCAGCGTATGATGCCCTTCTCCATGTCTCTGGACCATGGGCACGGTGCTCCGAACTGGAATATCTTGAAGTTCTTGAGTTTGCGCGCAGACTCCAGCTCTCCGAGATAATGGGCCCCCTTGAGGAACTGTATAACGCAGACCTTCAGGCCGTGGCCCGTGGCCCGAAGACCAAGCCCTAGTGCCGTGGTGGTTTTCCCCTTCCCGTTTCCGGTATAAACCTGCACAAGACCCTTCATGTTTTATGACCTCAGTCCGCGCACTTCTCGCACCCCTGCTTCTGCTGCCCCGCTATGTTGAGAACCTGCTCTTTCCTGCTCTGGTCCCTGTATATCGTGACGCCCTTGCAGCCGAGCTTATAAGCTAGGATGTAGGCCCCCTCCACGTCCTGTGCGGTAGCATGCGTGGGGAAATTAACGGTCTTGCTCACTGCGTTGTCGGTGTGCTTCTGGAATGCCGCCTGCATCCTGATATGGTCCTCAGGCTTTATGTCATGGGCCGTTACGAACACCTTTTTGACGTCTTCGGGTATCTTGCCGGAATACTGTATCGTCCCCTTCGCAGCTATGTCCCTCATGAGCGTGTCCGTGTAGAACTCTTTCTCCTTGGCCATCTTCTCAAAAAGAGGATTAACCTCTATCAGCTCGTCGCCCTGGTCCAGTATGTTCCGTCTGACGTATGACACGGCGAACAGCGGCTCCACGCCACTCGAGCAGCCGGATATTATGCTTATTGTTCCGGTCGGCGCGATTGTGGTAACAGTGGCATTCCTGCGCGGCTTCTCGCTTTTGAAGACGCTTTTCTTGAAGTTGGGGAAAGGCCCACGCTTGGATGCCAGTTCCTGTGACATGAGAACGCCCTCATCATGTATGAATTTCATAATCTCCTCGCCTATCCGGACCCCCTCTTTCGAGTCGTAGGGCATCCCCAGCATTATCAGCATGTCGGCGAAGCCCATGACGCCAAGTCCTATCTTGCGGTTGGCGCGAGTCATCTCTGCGATGCTGTCAAGCGGATAGTTGTTCATGTCTATGACATTGTCCAGGAAATGGACCGCGCTCCGGACCGTCTTCCTCAGCTTGGGATAATCTATCTTAGCCTCACCATCGTGATAAGAGACCATCTTGGAGAGGTTTACAGATCCTAGGTTGCAGGATTCATACGGCAAGAGGGGCTGTTCTCCGCAATTCGATATTACCATGCCGTTCGCTATGAATGAGTGCGTCACCGGCTCAGTCAAATCGTAGACCGTTCTCTTGCCGCTTGGGACTACCGAGACTATCTCGTCCTCAAAGGGCTGATTGTAGAAATCCCTCTTGGAAATAATGCTGACCTTACCTCTTTGCTTGCCCGCAACAAATCCCACTTTCTCCAGGAATCTGGGTATGTTGTCCCTGCTGATGTTGAGCTCATACAGCACCCCGTCTGTAGTGTAAATCGTGGATTTCCCATTGACAGTCAAATAAGGGAAAGCCTTTCTGGCAGGTCGCGACCTTTCATATATCCTGGAGAATATGCCCAGGTTCATCAACAATAGCTGCAAATCCTTCATCATATCCTTGGATTTCGCAGAGAGCCGTATATAGACCGAACTTCTTGCCTCGTCCAGGCCGACGGTGCCATCGGCGGTGAACAGGCCCTTCAAGAAGCCCACGACCGCCTCCCTTGGCGCGGTGAGAAGGGATTCAGGTATGCATTTGTCATCGGCTTTTGATGCCTTGGCCCCAAGCTTCTCAAAGAAGTCCACGAAGAACTTGCTGTGGTAGGATAGGTGGTAAACTCCGTTCTCCCGCTTGATTTCCCTTACTTCTTTCCCATACCATGAATTCAAGACCGGTTTGAGGATGCTCATGACCGGTTTGTCCTCTTCAGAGAAAGTGAAGCCAACTCTGCAGTTCTTGTCTCCTGACCTCAGCCAGCCATCGCCTACCAGCCAACCCAATGCCAGACCCAACTCATAGGACCATTCGCTCGGCAGGTTGAAAGAATACTCTCTGCCGTTTTTCCCGACATAACTGTTCCGGACATCAAAGGGCAGTTCCCTGCTATTGTTGAAATTGCCTTCAGAAGATTGCAGAAGGATGCGGTGCTCAGAAGGGATGAGGTCTCCGGCCTTGACCCATCCGGTTGTCGTCATAACCTTATGGTCTGCGGTGAGCGTCAGACTGTAGCCTGCCCTGGTTGTCAAGGTTACTGTGTCCTTCTCTCCAGTCTTGAACGCTTGGGAGATAATCTGTGTCGTAGTGCCTGACTGTGCCGCCCGCATGTCGCCCAGTTTACAGCTCATTACCCGGTTGTCTGTGAGGACGCCAAGGCCCCCCTCATCGAACCTGGCAGCCAAGTCGCCCATCCTCATCAAACCGTGCTCTGTCGAGACAAGGGCATCGCCGACTATGCAAGGGTTAGTGCTCTCTATCTCTCCAATCTCCGGAGTGGGATTGTCTTTGTTTATCCTGTCAATGAACACTATGCCCGGCTCTCCGTTCTTCCAGGCCATGGTGACTATCAAGTCGAAGACCCGGCGCGCATTGAGTGTATTGACCGTTTCCTTGCTTCTGGGGTCTATCAGCTCATATTCCTCGTCCTTTTCGACCGCCTCCATGAATTTCTCTGTCAGGGCGACCGAGATGTTGAAGTTGTTCAGCGACCCTTCCCTCTCCTTGGCCACTATGAAATCCAGTATGTCGGGATGGTCCACCCTGAGGATCGCCATGTTGGCCCCCCTTCGGGTCCCGCCCTGCTTTATGACCTCGGTAGCGGTGTTGAACACTTTCATGAACGATATCGGCCCGGAGGCCACACCGCTTGTGGATTTGACCCTCGAGCCCGACGGCCTCAGGCGGGAGAACGAGAAGCCAGTCCCCCCTCCGCTCTTATGTATGAGTGCAGTGGATTTCAGAGTCTCGAATATGCTCTCCATGTCGTCTTCAATGGGAAGGACGAAGCAGGCGGAAAGCTGCTGGAGGTCTCTCCCGGCGTTCATCAGAGTCGGAGAATTGGGCATGAACTCCAAAGAAGTCATGAGCCCATAGAACTCCTTCTCCGTCTTTTTGACTTCGGCATCGGAGGCCTTGTAATTTGCGTCTGCCTTTGCTATGTTCTTGGCTACGCGCTTGAACATCTCCTTCGGAGTCTCGACAACGTTGCCCTCCAAGTCCTTCTTCAAATACCGCTTCTCCAGCACCTTAACTGCGTTTATGGTGAGCTTTATGTCGTCTTCCACGCCCAAAAGCGACTTCGCCTGCCTTATCTCGGCCCTCTTCTGCCGGTATAGGATGTAGGCTTTGGCAGTCCTTGCATGGCCCGATTCTATAAGCACCTTCTCCACGAAATCCTGCACCTCTTCGACGTTGGGTATCGTGTGGCCGTCGTACTTCTCCTCCAGTAGGGCCGCGACCTTGTCCGAGAGCTTCTCAGCGAGCTCATTATCGCTGCCGCCGACCGACTCGGCAGCCTTGAATATGGCGTTCGCTATCTTCTCTTGGTCGAACTTGACCACTCTTCCGTCCCTTTTCCTTATCTTCTTAACGGTCGTCTGTATCATTTTCAGTTGCTCATCTGCCTTTTAACCAACTTGCTCACTTCCTTCTCAAAGTCGTCCACGTCCTCGAATTCGCGGTATACCGAGGCGAACCTCAGGTATGCCACCTTGTCCAGTTTCTTCAGGCGCTTCATTATGAGCTGGCCTATCTTCTTGCTGTAAACCTCTCTGCTGGTGTCCTTTCGGAGCTCTGACTCGACGTCATCCGCCATCTTCTCCATCACGCTGACAGAGATGGGGCGCTTCTCGCATGCCCGGACTATGCCTCGCAGGACCTTGACCCTGTCGAAGGCCTCGGTGTGCCCGTCCTTCTTCACCACGATTATCTGTGACACGTCGGGACGCTCGTATGTTGTGAACCTCTCATGGCATTTGAGGCACTCCCTCCTTCGACGGGTGACGTCGAGGTCAGCCGAGTCGCGCTTGTCCACGACCTTTGTCTCCGAGAACCCACAGAAAGGACATTTCATCTCAATCGCTCGATTTTTCGATTTGGTGTCAGACCACAACATGTTGGGGTGTTCGGTTCCAGTAACACCAACATATTGGGTGGATATTATGTGAGCAACTATAAAAATCAATGCCTTTTTCGGGCTGCCGGCGGGAATTGAACCCCCCGAAAACATACGATTTTTGATTGTTTTTCAGGGACAAGAATAAGTCGGGATTTATATGCCTTTAGGGAGATAATTTAAGGTGATTGTAAAATGCCTAGAAGAAGACCCGAACCCAAAAGTCAACATCCCATGTTGGGGCGGCCAGTTCTCTCCAGAAGATTTATAAGTAAGACAGATACCCCCGCATCCCCCTATGCAATTCCGCTTGGAAGACCAGTGACCCTTCATATTCGAGAGGGAGACGAAGTTCGCAGCCATTTCGGCCGCAGGACGGAAAAGGGTGTCATGCTCACTCACAGGGCGATACGACCGGGTACACGAGAACCGATACATGATAGGATTGAACCCAGAGAGGTCCGCTTTGGGAGAGGGAGGCAAAGGAACAAAGCGCTCACAAACGTAACCGAGATAGACTTTCACCCTCCTGAGATAGTGGATAGCCCTGCATCCAGGGAAAGACTTCAGAGAGACCGAATGAGAGGGGAGGGAAAAACTAACCCGAGATCCCTCTAGACCATCAGCTGGAGAGCGTCCGCCTTTGTCACGATTCCGGCTATATGGGGCCCGTTCTTTATCAGGACGGCCGCGTTCTTCGTAAGAGACGCTATGACCTTGTCCATGGGGGAGTCTATATCCAGCTCTGGAAACGGCTTTGACATCACGGAGGATATCTTCCTGCGGGCGGAGCGCGCGCCCTTGCGAGCCAGTATCTGGACCAGGTGGGTGTCCGTGACGGAGCCGACCTGCTTCCCACCGTCCATGACGGGCATCTGCGATATGCCGTCCTCATCCATCATGGCTATGACCCTCTTTATCGGGTCCGACGCCTTCGCGTATATCACCGGCGACACCATGTAGTCCCTGAGCTCCAGCGATTTCGCCTTCTCGGCTTCCGATTTTCTTATTACGGAGAGTATCTTCCCGGCCGTGCTCAGTTTTGTGTCGATGTCGCCCTTCTCTATGCGCGCTATCAGGGACTGGCTGAGCCCTGCCTTGTCGGCTAGCTCCTTCTGCGTCAATCCCGCTTTTTTCCTGAGATGCCTGAATTCCTTGGCCGTGGGAAGCATTCAGATTGTTACTTCAGATGTTTATCTTGTTCTTTTTAATCAGCAAAGCGATTAAAGCTATCGCAAAGAGAATGGCCGCTGCTACGGGAAGATAAGGGAGGCCAGCATCCTGGGCGGCTTTAATGGCGGTATTGGGCGGCTTTCCCTGCTCTGCCTGCGGCTCTGGCTCGCTGGGAGGCCGACTGCTAGAAGCATCGGCTCCGCCGCTTGGGTTGCCGTCGGCCACGACAGTGTCATCGGTGCCGTTGAACGGAGGCTCCTGAGGCTCTTCATCTTCGATTTCAAAGCTCAAAATAGCGTCACCGCCCGATATCTCATAGCTTCCGGCCTCCTCGATTGTAAAGCTTAGATATCCGTTTTCATCGGATGTGAGGCTTAGCAGTTCCTCAGAGCCCAGAATCACATGGACGTCGAGGTTCTTGGCCGGGACGGAGTCGCTCCCAATCTCTTTGACTGCCCAGAACTCGAACTCCTGGCCCAGTGCGGGCTCCGCTTCCGTGTAGAAGCTCAGGTTCACCGCCTCGCCTATGCTGCAGTCGAAGTCGATTATGGTGCCCTCGGCGCCCTGCGCGGTGCAGGGGCAGGATATGGTCGCATCTGCCGTGGAGCAAAATGCCAAGGCCGCAACCAAGGCCAATCCCCAATAGTTCATGCTATTTCGTCTCTATGGCGTTGTATTTGCCGTTTATGTACTGATAAGCGCTGTTGGCGGCCATCACGCCCTGGGCGGCCGCCGTTATGACCTGCTTGAATCCGTCCGAAGTAACGTCCCCCGCGGCATATGCGCCGGGAACGGATGTCCTAGAATGCCTGTCGGCGATTATCTGGCCCTCTTTGTCCAGCTTCAGCCCCAGGCCCTTCGCCAGCTCGCTCCTCGGCTCATAGCCTATCTCGACGAAAACCCCGTCGACCGGAAGATTCCTGCTTCCATCGTAGGCCTTATCCAGAGTCACCGACTCCACGAACTTATCGCCTTTTATTTCCATGACGTTGGTGCTTCCAATCACCTCTATATTGCCCTTCTTCTCCACCCTCTCGGCGTTTATGGGCTCAGCGCGTATCCTCTCCCTTCTGTAGATTATGTAGACTTGTTTGGCGTACTCACTAAGGAGCAGGGCCTCTTTGGCGGCGGAGTCGCTCCCGCCGATCACGGCGACTATCTTGTCGCGGAAGAAGGCCGCGTCGCACACGGCACAAAAGCTGACGCCCTTGCCGTGGAACTCCTCCTCGCCGGAGACCCCCAGCTTGCGGTGCTCCGTGCCGGTGGCCAGCAGCACGGTCCTGGATTCCAACTCGGCGTCATCCGTCTTTATCATGAAGTTCTTGCCCTTTGTTTTTATCTCCCTGACTTCGGTCTGCATAATCTCGACCCCGAAGCCCTTCACATGCTCCACCATCCTCTCCATGAACTCCGCACCGCTGATGCTTTTGATGCCCGGCCAGTTCTCCAGAAGGGGGGCGTTGACCACTATCCCGCCCACTTCCGAAGCCAGTATTGCGGTCTTCAGCCTGAACCTGGCCGCATACACGGCAGCGCTGAGGCCGGCTGGACCGGCTCCCACGATGAGGAGGTCATATATCATCCGGCCAGTTTTTTCTCGATGGCGGCCCTGTCGAACCCTACCACCATATCGCCGTCGATGTCGATAACCGGGACGCCCATCTGCCCCGACTTGTCTATCATCTCCTGCGCCTTCTTCTTGTCGTCCGCCACGTTCACGTCCTCATAAGCCACTCCCTTCTCGTCCAAGAACTCCTTTGCCATCTTGCAGTAGGGGCAAGTCGGCGTAGAGTACACAGTCACGTTCATTTTATTATTCACTAGGGTAATTTTTGAGATGTAAGATAAAAAGGTGTCGATAAAAAACAATAAAGAAAAAAACAGAAGGCCGGGTTCAACAGCAGCATCCCGGGCCGCATCCGCAGCATCCTGGTCCAGTCATTTTCAAATCGCCTCCTTTTGTGTTTTTTATTGTTCTGGCTTTAAACATATTGCTTTAAAATTAAAATCTTCTTTAAATAGGATGTCTGTCATCTTAGCCGCAGTGGGGGAGAGCATGGGGGACCTTTTCATAGCGGTTAGGGAGTTCTCCACCGACAAAGTCATGCTTATAAGCTATCCGGGCAGGGAGGATGCCGCGAAAGAGACTGAAAAGGAGTTAGGAAAATTCAAGATACCTGTCGACACGGTCCGGATAGAGGGCAACGTGTGGGAGGACACGTTCAGGGTGGTCCACACCATAAAAAAGGCGAACGAGGACAAGGACATCCTCATAAACGTCTCCACCGGGGACAAGATAAGCCGCTGCGCGATGACCTCGGCCGCCTTCGTCAACGGCATCAAGGCATTCTCCGTCATCGACGGAGCAGTCTCCATGCTGCCCGTGCTTAAATTTTCCTATTACAAGTTCATAACCGACCGGAAGATGAAGATCCTGGAGACGCTTTACAAGAACCCGGACTGCTGCTCGTCTCTGGAAGAGCTGAGCAAGAAGTGCGGCATGAGCCTGCCTCTGGTCTCCTACCACATAAACGGCAACCCCAAGTCGGAGGGGCTAAAGGACATGGCACTGGTCGAGACCAAGGAAAGCAAGGGCAGGGTCGAGGTCGGCCTGTCGCTCCAGGGCAGGCTTCTGATGAAGGGTTACATGGACTAGCTCACCAACGCCGCACTGCTTTCAAACCAGCCCCATCTGCGCCGCCAGGGCATCAAGCTGTATCTTCTCGTTCGCGCCTTCGACCAAACGGAAGTTGTACTCGCCTATCAGATTAACCAGCGCCAGCTTCTTCTCGTTCGGTACGTCCAGATTCTCGATTTCGCGGTGCATCTGGAGCAGAATCTCCTCTCCCGATATGGAGCGCTTTATCAGGAGGTCATCCAGCATGCCCCTGGCATCGGTGAACTTGCCGTCCATGGCCACTTCCATGAGCTTCCTGACCAGCTCCGGCTTGGCCCGGGAGGCTATGTTGAACACCTCTTCCTTGGTCACGGACTTGGCCACGGCCGCGACCGACTGGAGGACGTTTATGGCCTGCCGCATGTCGCCGTCAGAGACGTATAGTATAGCGTCAAGGCCTTCGCCGTCGTGTTTGATATCCTCCGCTTCGGCAATCTTCTTAAGCTGTCGCCTCATTATGTCGTCGCCTATCCTCGTGAAGCGGAAAAGCGCGCACCTGGACTGCACGGGGGAGATTATCTTGCTGGAGTAATTGCAGCTAAGTATAAAGCGGCATGTGCGCGTGTAGCGCTCCATGGTCCTCCTGAGGGCGTTCTGCGCGTCGGATGTGAGAGCGTCGGCCTCGTCCAGGAAGATAATCTTGAAGGGCACCTCCGCCAGGCTCATGGTCCTGGCGAAATCCTTTATCTTGTTCCTGACGACGTCTATGCCCCTGTCATCGGAGGCGTTAAGCTCCAGGAAATTGCCGTCCATCTGGCCCTTGAAGAGCTCGCTGGCCAGGGCGAGCGCAGAAGTGGTCTTTCCCGTCCCTGCCGGCCCCGCGAAGAGAAGATGAGGCATAGACCCCTGCTTCGAGTAGGCCTGCAGCCTCTTCTTTATCTCCTCATGGCCCGCGACATCTGCTATCTTCTTCGGCCTGTATTTCTCCACCCACGGCGTTTCAAGCTCCATCGCCTTTTATTTACAACCTTTCAAAATAAAAGCGACATGGCTAAAGAAGGCGATTTTCTCCTTTGCACCACAGACGTGCCCGAGGGGTATAAGCTGAAGAAGGCCCTGGGCATGGCATGGGGCAGCGAAGTCAAGTCGAGGGGGGCAAGCGCCAGCATCGTAGCGCTCTTCCGCAGCTTCAGGGGAGGAGACGTCCCGGAGCTGCAGAACATGGCCATGAAAGCCCGAAAATCGAGTGTGGACCGCCTCATACAGGCCGCCAAAAAAATGGGCGCCAACGGCGTGGTGGGCATCAACCTTACGGCACTAACGTTCAAATCCGACATCGTGGAGTTCATAGCCTATGGGACGGCGGTGATTGTGGAGAAAAAATAACAGCAAATAATTTTATATTTTGAGGTTCTAACCAGTGGAATGGCTTCTGACGACAAAAAGAAACTAGAGGAGCTGCGCACCAAGGTGCAGGAGGCTAAGAAGGCGAGGGACGACCTCAACGCAAAGCTTAAGTCCAAGAGGGACAGTGTCATGGGCCTCTACAACGAGATAGACAAGCTGCTGAAAGAGGCCAAGAAGTTCAAGGACTCGAGAGATAATGCCAACAAGAAGGTCGCCGAGTACAAGAAGAAGAGGGACGATGCCAACTCGGAGATAGCCGAAAAGAACAAGGAGCTGACCGACCTCAAGAAGAAGACCGGCTCCAGCATATCCCGAAGAGATTACGAGAAGCTCAAATCGGATTACGAGAAGCTGGACTGGAAGATGCAGACCTCCCCCGTGTCCAAGGACAAGGAGGCCGCCATGGTCCGAAGGCTCGAGGATTTGGCGGCCAGGCTGCGTGAATACGAAGATCTCAAGCCGGCCGAGAAGGAAATAGTCAAGCTCGAGAAAGAGTTGAAGAATATCAGAAAAAAGGCCGACTCGTACCACCAGAAGCTGCTAGAGTCCTCGGACAGCGGGGAGAAAGCCCATAAAGAGATGCATGAGATCTACAAGAAGGTGGATGGCAAGAGGGAAAAGGCCAAGAAGGCGGAAGAGGAGTTCATCACGCTGAAGAAAGAGATTGATGGGGCCCACCAGAAGTTCGTCGACGTGCTAAACGAGCTGAGGGCCGAAGAGAAGCGACTCGGAATAAAAAGGACGCATGAGAGGAAAGTAAAATCCGAAAAGCTCAAAAAAGAGCAGAAGGCCAAGGAGAGCGACCTGCTTTCCGAGTTGAAGAAGGGCGGGGTCATAAAGACGGACGACCTGCTGTTCCTGCAGGACGTCGAGAAGTAAGGGCACTTATGCGCCTTCAAATCAAAATCTGACGGACTTGTTCTCCTTCTGCTTGTTCCTGCGCACGATTTTGGTTTCGCTGGGCTTCAAAGGCACCAACTCGTCAGCAGATAAAGTCAAATTGAACTTGTCCCCCTGCCTGGTCCCGCGCCTGTTCAATTCCTTCTCTATGCGGGGGCCTATCACGAGCCTGTATGTGTTCCAGTCCGGGGCCAGCTTGCTCTCGAGCCCGCAGTCCTTGGAGAGCCTCTGGACCAGCACGTATCTGCTCAAGTTCTCAAGGAAATCGGCTGTTAGACCGACATACTCACTCATGCCGAGCGGGCGGTAGTCGCCTTCTTTGAACTGCTTCGCAAGAGCGGTCTTTTTCATGACTACGAGCGGGTAGAGCTTCACCGCGTCCACCCCCAGCGCGGAGACTATCCTGGCGGTCTCTGCGGTCTCTGCGGGCGTTTCGTAGGGGAGGCCCTGTATCAGGAAGAATATGACAGGTATCCCCCGTTTATGAGCCTTCTGGACCACCCTGATGCTCTCGGCGAATCCGTGCCGCCTCTGGATGCGCTCAAGGGTGTGATAATGCACTGTCTGCGTTCCAATCTCAAGCCATACGTGCTTCCCTTTTTTGACGTAGCTTCCCAGCAGGTCGAATACCTCATCAGGCAGGCAGTCGGGCCTTGTCCCGATGGACAGCCCCACGACGTCCTTGTGCTTCAGGCAAGCGTCGAACAGCTTCTTGAGTTCCTTCACCGGCTTATATGTGTTCGTCCCGAAGGCTATGTAAACAAGCCCCTTCTCCCCCGCCCCCATGTCCTTGTAATGCCTGATCTGGTGCTTCACCTGCTCTTCGACATCCTTGTCCATGACGTCCCTGAAGCTCTCGTAGGTGAACTGGCGGGCGAAAGAGGGGCAGAATATGCAGCCTTCGTCGCTTATCCTTCCGTCCCAGTTGGGGCAAGTGAACTGCGCGTTGAGGGGGATTTTGAAAACCTTGTAGCCGTATTTCTCTCTCCAGTACTGGCCGAATGTCGAGTAGAGTGTGCCGCCGGCGTACATGCGGTCTACAACCTTCCGGTCCACTAAACTGTTCTTCATTAGAATCAGAGCTCTGTCGGCATTTTAACAGTCGCCATGGACGAGATTATTCTCGGATAGAGCATATCACCCAGTATCACCGAGATGCGGTCGACTGTCGTGCAGTCCGAGTACTGGAACAGTATTTCGTCCTTTTTTATCTCAAGCAGGCTGCTTTCGCCCCTCGACATGGTTATCACGAAGACGTCTTCTCCAGGGACAGGGCAGTCCCCGCTTTCGCTCTCATTGGCGAAAGACGTGCACACGTCGCCCTCTTTCTGATAGTGCTTCAAGTCGAACCCTGTCTGAGCCTGCTTAAAGCCCAAGGGCGGCAATATGTCGCCCTCGGCGCTTATTATGTGGCCGTAATTGGAGCATGTGTCCTCCATGTCCTGCACCAGGTAGACTTCCTCCCGCCCTTTCAGCAGGTCCTGCACCTCAAACATGTCGATGTCGGAGTCTATCTCCAGCCCCCCTACTATGGAATTGAAGGTCCATATGGCCTTCCAGAACTCCGGGCGGTCGCGGCCCTCGATGCGCACAATCCTGTCCCTTATGGATATCTCGGTCTTGTCGGTTATTCCAGCGAAGAGTGTGTAGGCGCTGCCGGAGGCGGGGCGGTTCGACTGCCCCATGACAACCAGTATCTCATTCAGAGCGTTGTGCGAGTCCTCGGTCTCGTCAAGCCTCTTGCCCTCTATGTGGAGGTTGACGAGGTTCTTTATCGCAAGCAACGGGTCCAGAGGCGCGGTAATCTTTATGCCATTTACGTAGGCGGTCTCCATCTCCTTGGGCGGGGCCCTGATCAGGAATGCAACAGCTGCGAATGCTACTATCAGGACAAGAAAGAGCACCCATAGCATGTTGTTGCTAAGATGGAACTCTCTTTTATTGCCGGCCTCTTCGTCTTCTTCGACGACCTCCCATCCCTCCGGGACATCGATGCCGTTTCTCTTCTTGCGTTCGGCCATGATAAGCTAGAGCTAATTAAACGGGATATTAGAAGCAGGGATTAGAAAAAGAAAAATAAAAAGGAAAAAAAGAGTCCCCGTTAAGGGGACTTTTGGGTTTATGCGAGGTTCGTCTCGAGCCAGGTCTGTAGCTGCTGGGCAGCGGCCATTGTATCAGCGGCCTCACAACCAGCTACTACGAGCCTTGTTCCGCTCAGTTTGATTACCTCGTTGTTCGGACAGAGTTCGTCGACAGAGACCAGGTCCTTCGTCAAGCTGTTGACGGATGGACCACCCATCAGAACCAAGTTGGTAGCGGTCTGACCGCCCTCAACTACGACCAGCTTGTATGCCAAGTCGGCCGGTCCTTGGGTCTCGACGGTGACGTCCGGGCATGTGACTGTCTGTGATGGACAGCTCACTTCCACTTCCTCACCGACGACTATTCCGCCTCCGCTTATGGAGACTCCGAACTCCTCGACCATAACATCGACACCGCCGATGTTGACCTCAGTGCCCTCGTCCGCTTCCGTTATTGTAACGGAAGACGTGTTCAGGGTGCTCTGGATTCCGAAGAAGATGGTTGGTCTCAACTCATCCTCCGGGATTACCATAGTCACCTGAGAGAGCACATCAGTGTCGTCGTCAGAGTCCTCGGGCTCCTCGATCTGCACACCGTCGGTGGTTATCTGAGCACCGGCGAATGAAATCAGAGAGCCGTCTTCTTGTCCGTTGCCGAAGTCCTCACAATCGTTGTCGTCGTACAGGTCTGTACAAGCGCTGCAGCCCGACTCGTAGAGGTCTATCGAAGAGGTGTCGTTCAGTCCTATGACGACCTCGTCCTCGCCTCCTGTGTCGGTAGCTCCGTCGAGGATTATGTTGTCCTCGTAGGCGCAGAACCAGACATCGTTCTTGAACTCGGTCTGTACGCCCTGGCTGCTGCTGCAGTCGCTGCAAGCAGTCACGGCGCTGCACGTCCTTGCAAGCTCCATAACCTCGTCGGCGTTCTTGTCGACCCACAGCTCCCAATCGTTCTCGTTGGTCTCGCTGTTGTTCTTTACTATCCACTCGCTGTTGGAATCTCCGCAGCTATCCTCGTGCCAGCCTAACGCTGTCCAGTTGTCTACGAATCCCTGTACCTGGGATTGCACTGCAACCGACTCATAGGTGGCCTCATCGAGGTCCGTCGAAACGTTGCAGGCATCTCCAGCGTCTTCGTCGCTCTCCTTCTCATACTCGGTCCAGTCGGCGCCGTCCTTCACCGAATATTCGATGATGGCCTCGTCCTCACCGTCTGAGTACTCCAGAGAGTCGATTCTATACACTCTGTCGCAGTCGATGAACATGTCGCCTTCCTCGAACGGTCCTTCGTCGATTCTGACGTTGTCCATCTGGTCGCCCCACTGGTCCACGAAATCCACGGTCACCGCTCTGTAGAGATTCTCATCTTCATCAGAGTCGTTCATCACCGAGATGTCGTCTACTTCGATGTCGATGGTCGTGGTCTCGACCAAGTCGTCCGGCAGGAAGTCCTCGTTCATCAGACCCATGTATCCGAACTGCAAGTCGCTCAAGAGATACATTCCATCGTTGAACGGAAGCTGTATCATCTCGTCTTCAGGCAGCTCAGTCTCATCCTCCCTCTGCAAGGAGAACTCCAGGTATCTGATGACCTCGGTGTCGTTGTCGTCCTCGTCGACTTCGTCGTAACAGTCGTCCCACTGCTCGTTCTCTTCGATGTCGTCCGGTAGCGGAACACCGTCGGTCAACTCCTCATCGTCTTCCAGGTCGTCCCCGTTCGGGCCGACGTCGTAGACGTAGAGTGTGTTTCCGCCGTTGAAATCCAGCTCCCAGATTCCGTCGCTGTCTTCGACGCCCTCTTCCGTGTAGCGCTCATCATCCTCGAACGTGTACTCGGACGGTACGTACCAGACAAGCAGGTCTGCTGAGAACGACTGCTCACCGGTTATGACGTTGGACGCGGCTGTTCCCCTCTGCAACTTCACCTTGATGTCGCCAACGACCGGTGTTCCGGAGATTCCGGAGGTCACCTGCTCGGTGGTTCCGTCAGGCTTGGTCACTTCAAGGGTCACGTCGACTACTCCCTTCTCCTCGATGGTCTGAGCACCGACCAGCTTGATTGAGTACTCGTCTCCGCTGTCAGCAGCGTCGCAAGCACTCCCTTCCGCCGGAGGCATGTACATCATCGGGGTCGAGGTCGTGGTCGTTCCGGTCTCACCACAGACTATCGTTATCGAGTCGTCCGTGACGTCTTCGACATAATACTCGTTCTGCCCTAGGATTATCTTTCCGAGGTATGACTGGCCTATGAGGTCGCCGTCCTCGTCAAGGATGTCCTTGGTCAGTATGTCGTCAGTGAAGACGTTGTACCGGATTGCGTTGTCCTCTACTACCATTACTAAAGCCTCGTTGTCACAGTCATACCCTAGTGCCATGTAAGCACAGGTTATGTTGACCCACTCAGACATGAGGTGGGGCGCACATCCCAGTGCTATGTCACAGTAGTTGTAACAGACTGTGCAGATTTCGTTCGCGAACTCTCCTGACTTCAGGATTGTTATGTCCGCGCCGGCTCCCGTCTCGCAAGCTCCCACTAAGGTGGTTCCAACAGTGCTCTCCGGCGTGTATATTTCCGAAGCGCTCCCATCGGAGTCACAGAAAGAGCCGCTGTCTCCACCGTCGTCCAGGTCGGTCATCAAGAGACCGTCTGAATCGTTGTAGATGTCGCACTCCATCTGCTTCTGCTGCAACTCACCTACCATTCCTACAGCATCCCAGCTGAGCTTGACCTGGCCTTGAGCATTGCCCGGGTCACACTCGGCTGAAGAGGGCGTACACGTGGTCGTGCCACCCTCGACCTCCATCGTACCACCAGTCTCGGTGGTTGTGGCGGTCTGGTATGCCATGTTGCCGATTATGGCTGCAATTTGTCCTGCTGCAGCGCCGTCCGAAGCCTGGGCCTTCTCACCGACCACGACCTGAACCTTGGGGCTCATGGTCGAGTCAAGGAAGAAGCCCTTGTCTAAGTTACTCGGAACGGCCGCCTGCGCTCCCGCAAGAGCGCTGGCAACAGCAGTACCCAACATTGCAGCACCGGCTACAATAGCACCGATCCTTCCAATTGTTGTGGTCTTCATTTTTTCACCAATGTGTTTATGTAGATAACAACGGCAATTCGCCGCTAAAAAACTGATTCTTGATGTATTTTGTGGAGCCGTCTGGCATAGCCACAAAACTGGGAATGCTCCCTGCCAATGAGGTCTTCGCTTCTCTCAAATTTTCGTGTATGTTAACTCCACGACCTATAAAAAGGTTTGCGTTTTTAGGCCTTTTTTCAGGTTGTGGTTTTTTTAGTGGAAATTCTCCGGTTGGCGTATATTCTAGACGGTTGTCCTATAAAAACACCTTTTCATGCTTACTTTAGGAGTTTTTCGAGCTCTTCACGCACCTTTTTCATGTTAGCCAACTCGGAGGTCAGTTTCTTGTCCTTCTCCATGAGCTCCTCCTCCTTCTCCATGAGCTCCTGCTCGCGGTCGCCAAGTGACTGGACGAGAGACTCCAGCTTCTCCAAATCGACGTTTATCTTGTCCTCTTTGGCCTTTATGTCCTTCTCGACCTCCCGTATCTTAGCGCATATCTCCTCTGTCACGGCCGAGGGGGTTTCCTCGGGGGGCTGCTCCTTTTCCGTCTCCTTGGGCTTATCGGCCTTCTTCCCGGATTTGCCCTCCTTCTTGGGGTCTTTGGCGGGTTTATCCCCTGAGTCCTTGGCCTTGCCGGAGTCTTCTTCCGGCTTCATCGACTTGAGCTTGTCCAGAAGGTCCATAAGCTCCTTGTTCTCGTCAGATTCAGTCATCGTCCTTGCAAACCTCTACGAAATTTTTTAGCACTATTTTACCGTCTTGGGTATGAAAAACCTCGGGGTGGAACTGCACGCCGAATACCGGCTTCTCCTTATGCCGCATGGCCTCGATAGCGCAGGTGTCGGAATGGGCCAGGCTCTTGAACCCGGGCGGGACCTCGACCACCTCGTCCCTGTGGGAGACCCATGCCTGGAACTCCGCAGGCATCCCTTTGAGTATGGCATCCGCCTCATCCACTTTGACTATGCTGTGCCCGTACTCGCCCTTGTCGCCGTACTTGACCTTTCCGCCGAGGCTGTGGGCGATGAACTGATGCCCCCAGCATATGCCTAAGATGGGTATAGTCAAGTTAAGGAGCTCCTTTGACAGGCCCAGGTCGTCCTCGTAGACGGAAGTGGGGCCTCCGCTGAGTATGAGGCCGATTATGCGGTCTTGGGTCTTGGGTCTTGGGTCCCCAGGGGACTGTGGACCGAGAACCGGGCACTCAGAGGACTGAATACCGGGAACCGAAAACAGCTTTACTTGGACATCCTCCGGCCTGACTATCTCGGATTCGACTCCTATCTCCCTGAGGCTGCGCCATATCCGGTGGACGTACTGCCCGCCGTTGTCGACTATCAGTACCTTTCCCATTCTCAAGACCAGCTATTTTGAAACTCAGGCAACAAAAAAGTGCTCTATGTATGCGCCGAAGAATACCAGGAACGCTGAGATTATCATGAAGAGCAGGGCGTCGAATACTGTCATCCAGAAGCGCTCGGTCCTGAAGTGGTGTCGGGCGATTGCGACCGAGATTATGCCCCCGGCTATCCCGGCGGTCAGATAAGCAAGTATCTCCGGTATCGCCCAGAGGGCGATGCTGAGAGAATAGTAAGGAAAGCCCATGAGATATGCTTGTATGGGGGACATTCCGGCCAGATTGGTCTTGATTATCCCGCCTATGAAGACGCCGATGGTGGATGCGTTCCAGGCTATCAGCCATATCGCCCCGGCGCCGAAGAGGAAAGACGCCAGGAAGCAGAAGAGCATCACCTTCATGTTGTTCGAATAGAGCCTGGTGAATTTATCCTGGGCGGATATGGCCTGCGACACGGCCGCGCCGGATATGTGGGCGCCCTCCCGGGTTATCTGCTGCTGAAGCCCGGTTATGGCGCTTTCCTGTATCCCGAATATCTCGCCACTTTCCGGGGCCCCGGCGGCCTCATAGGGGAGGGCCAGATACCAGAAGGAGAAGGCTGCCATCAGTCCGATGAAAAGGAAGGAATACATGCCTATGACGTCAAGGTGCCGGGTTATGAACCCCGTCGGCGAGCCGAGGCAGCAGGCCTCTTCCTCCCATTCCTCGATGACTATTATGCGATGCATGATCGGCGCCAGGGCCATGACTATGACTGCCAGGACTATCATCGAGCTGGGCGCCCCCAGGAAGATAGAGAGATAGTATCCAAGCAGAATGGCGACGCTCGTAATCACGAAGCCGAGTATCGCCATGTCCCAGGGCTTCCTCTCCGCCGTGCCGGGCGAGATGACGGATTCGAGCATATTGTATTAATATCATATTATTAATAAAGGGGACGGTTCGCATAGTTCCATTTATATTTGTTTCTGCCTTAAAGGACTGCTATGGAGAATGACAAGAAGCTGCAACTGCTCCGGAGGAACCTGCGGGAAGCGCAGGAGCACAGGGAGAGCATAGAGAATTCCGGTTTCGACCTGAACAATTTAATGGTAGAGGGGGAAGGCCACATCGAACTGCTGAAAGCCGCAAGAGCCGCAGAGCAAAGAGCCGAGCAGATACTCGAAGCCCATTTAAGAAGGAGCGGAAGAGCGAGCATGCCCAAACCCGGCACTCGGAGGGGGCCTCGCCGCTAAGGGCGCCGGAGACCCACAAGTATTTATTCCCTTACCTCCAAATTACGCAAAATGGTTGAAGGAACTGCCAACCCGGCGCCTCTTGGTTTGCTGGGTTTCGGACTGACGACCGTCCTGCTGAACATCCACAACGCGGGACTCCTCGGAATGGACTCCTTGGGCATAGTCATGGCCATGGGGATATTCTACGGGGGCCTCGCCCAGATATTCGCGGGGGCCATGGAATTCAAGAACGGCAACACCTTCGGGACGACTGCCTTTCTGTCCTACGGGCTTTTTTGGCTGTCGCTCGTGGCCATACTGGTGCTCCCACAATTGGGGCTGTCGGTAGCCGTCTCCAAGGGCGCCATGGCCGCGTATTTGGCGATGTGGGGCATCTTCACTGCCTTCATGTTCGTGGGGACGCTAAAGCTGAACCGGTCGCTGCAAGTGGTTTTCCTGACATTGACCATGCTGTTCTTCCTGCTGGCAATCGGCGACGCCACGGGCATCGCGGCTATAACCGTAATCGCGGGCTTCGAGGGCATACTGTGCGGGTTCTCCGCAATATACGCCGCAGCCGGACAGGTTTTGAACGAGGTCTACGGGAGGACCGTGCTGCCGCTGTAAGAAGCGGCGCTCTTTCTTTATTCTTTTACAGGGCCTAGCCTGGGCTAACGCAAGGGGAAAGAACAAGAAAAAGAGGAAAAGAATTAAAAAAGCGGACTTAGTCGTCCGCTATGGTCGAAAGGTCCCCGGTCGGGAGGCCCAGCTCTTTCGCCTTCAAAACGCGTCTCATAATCTTCCCGCTTCGCGTCTTGGGGAGCTTGTCCACGAACTCTATCTCCCTGGGCTTGGCGTGCGCGGCCAGGTGCGTCTTGACGAAGTCCATTATCTCCTTCTTGAGCTCCTCACTCTCATCGACGCCCGGATTCAGAGTCACGAAGGCCTTGATTATCTGCCCCCGGATGGGATCCGGCTTGCCGATGACCCCCGCCTCTGCCACGGCCGGGTGCTCGATAAGGGCGGACTCGACCTCGAATGGCCCGACCCTCTCTCCGCTGGTCTTTATGACGTCGTCGATCCTGCCCTCGAAGAAAAAGTAGCCATCGTCATCTTTGTAGGCGCTGTCGCCCGACATGTACCAGGGGTCGAACTCGAAGTAGCTCCTGTATTTTTCGGGGTTCTTCCATATCTTCCTCATCATGCCCGGCCAGCCCTTCTTTATCACGAGATTGCCGATGACATTCGGGCCGGCCTCCTTGCCGTTGTCGTCCAGTATGGTGGCGTCAACACCCGGTATCGGCTTGCCCATAGAGCCGGGCTTTATCGGCATTGAGGGATAGTTGCAAATCAGCTGGTGGCCCGTCTCCGTCATCCACCAGTTGTCGTGGATGGGGAGGTCATAAGCCTCAAGGCCCCACCAGATGACCTCGGGGTTCAGAGGCTCGCCGACTGAATAGATTCCCCTTACCTTCGAGAGGTCATAGTCCTTCTCCTTGCCCTCACCCCTGGCCATCAAGAGTCTGAACGCGGTCGGAGCGCTGTACCATATGGTGACCTCATGGTCCTGCAGGCACTTGTACCATTTGTCCACATCAAACCTCCCTCCCTTGAGGACGTTTGTCACTCCGTGGAGGTAGGGGGCGAATATACCATAAGACGTCCCGGTAACCCAGCCGGGGTCGGCGGTGCACCAGTAAACGTCTTC
>CAZINR010000018.1:0-20878 GCA_964540655.1 uncultured archaeon
GATGTTCCCCATCCTATCGGGCTTTGAGTCGGTGAGGGTTAATATCCGGACGTCATGACCGAGGTTCTTGGCGCGCAAGGCCAGCTCCATGACATATGTAGCCGGACCGCCGATTTCCGGCGGGAGGATGGGTGTAGTTATCAGGATTTTCATTTGGAGGTTATTTCCAAAAGCCTTCGTTCTCGCGTATCCACTGGAACAGCTTCTCTACACCCTCTTTCTTGCCAACTTTCGGCTCCCAGCCGAACGTCTCCTTGGCTTTCCTTATGTCGCTGTAGTACACCTTCTGGTCACCCGGTCTCCAATCGGCGAAGGGGACTTCCTTTTTCTGCCCGGTCAGCGTCTCCAGATGATCCAAAAGCTCTAAAAGGGAGATTGTATTATCAGGCCCGCCACCCATGTTGAAGATGTCGCCTTTGGTCTTGGAGATGTTCTGGGTGGCCAGGTCGAAGGCGTTGACCAGGTCGGAGACGAAGAGTAGATCCCTTATCTGCTTGCCGTCTCCGTATATCGTAAGTGGCCAATCGAAGACGGACGCGAGCGTGAAATATGCGACCCATCCCTGGTCTTCAGTCCCGAACTGGCGAGTTCCGTAGATGCATGACATGCGGAAGACCACATTTTTCAGGCCATAGATGCGCGCATAGTCGCGCACGTACTGGTCGGCGGCCCCCTTGGAGCAGCCGTAGGGCGAGTGGAAGTCCAGCGGCTGCGACTCTGTGGCACCGTAGGGCAGGCCGTCATAATCGTAGCGCGATTCCTTTTCGACGACGTTGACATCCTCCATGCCGCCGTAGACTTTGTTCGTGGAGGTGAAGATGACTGTGGGGTCCGTCTTGGCGGCGCGCGCGGCTTCCAAGACGTTGAGTGTGCCAAGGGCGTTTATCTCGAAGTCCTCCCGCGGGTCCTGAACTGAGGTGGTCACGGCGACCTGTCCGGCCGTGTGGTATATGGCGTCGGCGTCCTTGGCCGCCTTCTTTAAGGGGTCGAAGTCCCTGGTGTCGCCCCTGATTATGTTGACACTCTTGTGCTTGGAGGCCAACCACTCGGCGTTCCTCTCGACACCCTTCCTGGAGAAGTTGTCGTATACCGTCACGTCCTCGCCCTTGGCAAGGAAATGGTCGGCCAGGTTGCTGCCTATGAATCCAGCACCACCAGTAATCAGAATCATCGTTTTTTTATAGGGTTTGTAGATAAAAGGTCACTTTACGGCCTTGTTAAACACCTCCAAATAGCGCTTCGCGGCCTCCCCCCATGTGTACTCCGTCCGCACCAGCCGCTCGCCGCTCTTTGCGATTCTCCCCCTAAGCTTCTTGTCTGTTATGAGCTTAGACAGGGCATCGGAGAGCTGTTCTGCGTTCTTCGGGTCCACCAGCAGGCCTGTCTTGCCGTCCTTGACAAAGTCCACCATCCCGCCGATGTTGGTGGTCACCACCGGAAGGCCACATGCCATGGCTTCCAAGAACACTATGCCCATGCCCTCGTGGAGGGATGGGAGGACGAATATGTCCGCGAGGTTATAATAGTCCAGGAGCTTCTCGTTTGGGACCTTGCCGACAAAGACTACCCGGTCTCTGATACCCAGCTCATCAGAGAGCTTGGTAAGGCTCTCCCGCTCAACGCCATCACCGACCATAATCAGTTTGACGCCGTCGCCCAGTGCCGCCACCGCGCGCAATAGGTAGTCCAAACCCTTCCTCCTGGAGAGCCTGGAAACGGAAATCAAGACTGTCTTGCCCCCAGTTCCTAGCTTCTTGACCAGCTTTTTATCAGGCGGCTTTCTTGAGAACTTCTTTGTGTCTATCCCATAGGGAGTCAAGACGACTTTCTCATTGCAGCCCAGCGCCCGCGCGCGCTTTATGGTGTCCGTGCTTATCGCAGTGAGTGCAGAGTGTGAAAAGATATATCGATAGCCCGGGCTCAAAATAGTCCTGAAAAGCGACATGAAGAGCGGCTCCTCGGGAGTGTACAGGTCCCCGCCGACAAGGGTCGTGACTAATGGGGTAGAAGTCAGCTTTGAGACCTTCATGGCGGGAGCGCCGGCAGGCATCGCGAAGTGAGCGTTGATGACGTCGAAGCCCTCCTTTCTGACAAGCCTCGCAAGGGGGAATTGTGATGCCAGCATGAAGTGAACCATTGCCATGGAGGAGAGCAGCTTGCTCTTTCCCTGGGGGCTCTTGTACGGGCCCAGGAAAGGGTTGCGAATTATGCGATGCACCTTGACGCCGTCCATCTCCTCGAAGCGCTTCAGGCCCTTGAATTGGGTGGTGGCCACATGGATGTCATGACCCATCTTGGCAAGCGTCCTGGCAAGCCCGAACGCGCCCTGCTCGCCTCCTCCCGTGACAGGGGGGAACATGTATATGACCATCAATATCTTCATTTTTCCACCATGCGCTCATACAGCTTGATGAACGCGCTGATGCGCCTATCCACCCCCAGGTTCCCAATCGCAAACTCCCTTGCCTTCTTGCCCATCCGCGCGCATGTGACCGGGCTGTCCAAGAGCTTCTGGATGTTGTAAGCAAGCGCCTTCGGGCTCTTCGGCCCCACCAAGAGGCCAGTTTCCTTCGAAACGAGCTCGGGGTTCCCGCCGACATTCGTCGCTATAACAGGCTTCCCGCAGGCCATGGCCTCCATTATGGAGCGGCTCATCCCCTCCGCAAGCGTCGGGAGGACAAAGATGTCGCAGGCGTTGTAGGCTGCAGGCATCTTTGCGTAGGGCAAGTAGGGTATTACGCTTATTCTGGCTCTAATACCCTCATTGCGCGCAAGCCAGTCCCTGACTAGGTGCTCGTCGAAGCCACCACCCAAGAGCAGTAAGTGCGCGCCCTTGACGTCCTTGAATGCCTCCAGAAGGTAGGGAAGACCCTTCTCCTCGACGAACCTACCCGTGTAGAAAACTATGGGCTCTTTGGTTTCTAAATCGAGTACGGCCCGGGCGTCCCCCTTTGAGATGTCTGGGTTGAATATCCTAGTGTCCACGGCATTGGATATCGCGATTACCTTCTCCTTGGGGGGATTGTATCTTTCCAAGACCTCTTCCCCCAGGGCGTAGGAGTCGCATGTGACCACATCTGAGCATTTCACGACCTTGCCCTCTATTAACCTCGCCAATGCGCGCGTGTAAAAGCGCTGGCGGACACTGGCCCATGGTCCGTGGAGGGTCATGACGTGAGGGAGGTCGAACTTCTTCGAGACCTTGCATCCTGTCAAGCCAGCCGTGGGGTTGTGAGTGTGTATTATGTCGAAGCCCTTCCCCGATAGTAGCCTCTTGCACTCCTTTGTGGCGGGGAGATAGTGTGTTATCTTGCTCTCCCGAAAACCCAGGTTGTAGAAATTGGTCCTGTGGATTGGGAAGCCGTACAGCTCGCCGCTCATATCCGGCTCCGAGCGGGTCACGACCTCTATCTCAAAGCCGTTTTGGGAAAGGCCCTCGGCAAGCTGCGCTATGCACGCACCCCCGCCACCTTGCGTCACGGCACCGCCTCTTGCCTTGTAGGGGAAGTCGGTAGAAACGAAGAGAATCCGCATAGGGTTATTAGATTAGCACAGGTAAAAAACCGCTTAGTCCTATAGCCTATGGGCGTCATTTTTAATCAGCGAAACTCAAAATAGAGGTCATGTCTTCTAGCTCCATCAGAAGGGTGGTATCCCGCATCATAGGTCCGAATCTGCAATACGCTCCTGACTGGGCGCTGCGCCTCAGATCTCCCGCCACTGCAGTCATAGAGCCAACCAATGTCTGTAACTTGGCATGCCCCCTCTGCCCGAACAACACGCTCACCAGAAAAAGGGGTACCCTGTCTTATCCGGATTTCGAGTTCATCCTGAAAACGCTCCCAGAAAGCATCAAAAAGGTGTACTTGTACCACGCTGGTGAGCCCCTGCTCAACAAGAATTTGCCCAAGATGGTCGGGGGATTGACCAAGAAGGGCATCCACACCACAATCAGCACCAACTGCACCCTCCTAGACGAGAAGATGGCGAGGGGGCTCCTGGAGAACGGGACCGGTCTCCTGATACTCTCCTTGGACGGGGCCACGGCAGACAGTTATAGCAAGTACAGGAGAAAGGGTGATTTTGAAGAGGTGAAGGGCAACATTAAGAGGTTCACGTCTCTTAGGGATGAGATGGGGCTGGATGTGGACACTGCTCTGCAGTTCATAGTGATGAAGCACAATGAGAACGAGATTCCGCAGATGGTAGAGCTTGCGAAGTGGCTGGACGTAGACGTTCTCAGCCTGAAGACCGTCTCGCTTGGCAGCTTCAGGTCAAAGGAGAAGAGGGAGAAGCTGGCAAAGGAGTACCTGCCGAGTTCTGAAGAGTTCTCAAGGTATAATGTCTCCGCTGGCGAGCTGAAAATCAAAAACGACCCTACATACTGCTACAAGATCTGGCAGCCTACTATCTACTGGAATGGGGACATGACCACCTGCTGCTACGACTTCAACGGCGACCATGTGTTCGCCAACGTCTTCGATGAGGGGGGTGTCGCCAAGGCGTGGAAGAGCAAAGCGTACCAGAAAACCAGAAAGAAGATGCTGAAAGGGCAGTTCCCGCTGTGCGAGGGCTGCAACATCAGCAGCGAGTACGTTTCGAAGACGATAAATATCAGGGATAAGGGTTAGATGGTCTCGAGGCGGAAGCCCTTCTCTGTAGCTTCCTTGCGACCCACCAAGCCCCGGGTGTCGACGATTGTTTTGGTCCGCATCTTTCCTGCACAATGGCCCAGGTCCAGATTCCGGAACTGGTCGTGATCAGAGTGTATTATTATACCGTCGCTGCTCTTTATGCACGAATTGAAATCTGTAAAGTCCGCCCCCCAGTCAGCAACATCCTTCTCACTGACCAATGGGTCACACACTGACACTTCGGCCCCCCTGCGGGTGAGTTCGGCACATATCCTCCTCGCGGGGGTCTCGCGCGCATCGCCGACATTGCCCTTGTAAGAAGCTCCAAGCACTGAGATTTTCTTTCCTTTCAGGTCTTCAAGCATACGCTCCGCAAGGTTGACGACGTGCGTGGCCATATAGTCATTGACCTCCCTGCCAGCGGTTATTATCTTGGGGTTGTATCCCATCTCGCGCGACTTGTGAACCAGGTAATAGGGGTCGACAGGCAGGCAGTGCCCTCCCACGCCCGGCCCCGGCCAGTAGACATGGAAGTTCCATTTGGTCGCCGCGGCCTTTATGACCTCCCGGGTGTCGATATCCATCTTGTCGAATATCAGCGCCAGCTCGTTCATAAGGCCTATGTTGAGGTCCCGCTGGGTGTTCTCGATGACCTTGGCAGCCTCCGCAGTCTTGATGCTGCTTACCTTGAGGACTTCCTCGTCGGTTATCTCCGAGTACATCTCGGTCGCCATGTCCAGCCATTCCTTGCTTATCGCTCCGACCACGCGCTTTATGTTCCCGATAGTATGCTGCTCGTCGCCTGGGTTGTACCTCTCCGGGCAGTACGCCAGGCCGAAATCCCTGCCCGCTTTGAGGTCCGTCTTATCTTCAATCTCCTTCTGGACTATCTCCTCGGTAGCGCCAGGGTAGACTGTGCTCTCAAGGACTACAAGCTTCCCCTTGCCCATGCCCTCTGCCACGGACTTGGCAGCCCCCCTGACTGCGCGCAAATCCGGCTTCTTGTCGGGAGTTACGGGCGTCGGCACTGTAATCAATATCGCGTCCGAACCCCTCACCGCCTGGGGAGTGTCCATCGTGAAGCTAATCTTTCCAGAGCTGAGCAGGTCCTGGATGCGCGCATCGTCGATTATCTCGGGTATTGAGGATTTGCCGTCCTTCAGCTTGGCAATCAAGTCTCTTTTTATGTCGGCGCCGATGACGTCATACCCGGCCTCCGCGAAGGCCAGGGCTGTCGGCAGGCCCACGTACCCAAGTCCGACTATGCATATGGTCTTGATCATGCCTTTAGTTTTGAGTAGTAATCGATATATTCTTTCAGGCCCTGATCGAGGGTGTATTCGGGCCGCCATCCCAGCTCCTTGGTTGCTTTTGATATGTTGGCGAGGGAGTGCTTGACATCGCCTTTCCGCTCGTCCATGCGCTTTACCTCGGAGCTGGAGCCAGTCAGCTCCACTATCCTGTCGGCGAGTTCCCCTATCGTGATTTGTTTGCCACCTGCGATGTTAAAGGTCCCCGATTTTCCAACAGCCTTCTTGTTCGCCTCGACCACGTCTTTGACATAGGTGAAGTCCCTAGTCTGCAGTCCATCACCGTATATCATGAGGGGGTCGCCGGCCAGTGCCGCCTTGACGAACTTGGGTATGACAGCCGAATATTCCGAGTCCGGATTCTGCCGCGGACCGAAGACGTTGAAATAGCGGAGTGAAGCGGTCTTCATGCCGTAGAGTTCCCCGAAGACGCGCATGTAGTGCTCGCCCGCCAGCTTTGAGACGGCGTAGGGGCTCTTGGGATTCGGCTGCATAGTCTCGGCCTTTGGCAGCGTGGGTGCGTCCCCGTAAACCGATGAGGATGAAGCATAGACCACGTTCTTAACCCCAGAGTCTCTGCAAGCGGTCAGCAGCGTGAGCGTGCCTCCCGCATTGGCGCGGTTGCTTTTCAGAGGGTCTTTGACGCTTCGGGGCACGCTGGGTATAGCGGCCTGGTGATAGACCGTTTCGATGTCCTGCAGGAGGTCCCTGAGCAGCTCCCTGTCGTTGACGCTGCCCTTCACAAACCTCGCGCCTGAATCCTCCACGAACTCTTTGCTGTATTTGTTTGCAGTGGAAAGGTCGTCCAAGACTATCGCTTCTTCCACTGCTTCCAAAAGGTTCGAGCCTATGAATCCGGCACCACCCGTTATCAGAGCTACCATATCAGCACCGCTATGAAACCGAAAAGCGCCTCGACGGATACCAGCACCATGACGAGGCAGTTCTCGCTTATCCCGCCGGTCAGCCTCATGATCAAGCTGGGCAGGCCCACAGCCTTCGGCGCGGTCAGCTTGCCATCCTTGAGCTCGGTTATGTGCATCTCCTTCGGGAAGCCGTTCTTTGCCTTCAAGACGAAATCGGCCATGTAGGGCACCATTAGAACCAGGCCCACAGTCTCGAAATTGCCTATTATAAGGGAGGCGACTATGCAGCTTCCTATGCTCAGGGTACCGACATCGCCCGGCAGTATCCTGGCGGGATATTTGTTGAACAGAACGAAAGCCAAGAGGGCTCCGGACATGGACAAAAGGAGGACGGCCGCGTCTAGGCGCCCCCTGGAAAACGCTATGGCTCCCAGGGACAGGCACGCCATAAGACCCATTCCAGCTTCAAGGCCGTTGAACCCGGCAAGCATGTTCGTAAGGTTGGAGACTACAGTCACTGCCAACGGTATCAGTATCAGAGGGTAGATTATCGGCAGGTAAAGCTGCCCCATGAGGGGGATGGTCACATACGGGTTGCCAGCGGCCACTGCTACTAAAGGGAGAGAAGCAAAGATTGGGAGAGCCGCCTTGATGCTCTGCCGTATCCTTATCAGGTCGTCGAGTATACCGATTATGGTTATCGTGAGTATTGTGGCTATGGCCGCGAATATCTCGGTCAGGTTGGAGAAGTCGATGAATGTTTTGTCAAAGGACAGACTGCTCTGCATCAGAGTGGTTATGGCTATGGCAGCCAGGACGCCTGCCACAAAGCCCGCCACTATGGCTATTCCGCCCATCTCCGCGACCTCGGGCTTGCCGTCCTTATGCAAATCCCTGCCGGTTATTCCCGCATCGAGGAACTTCCTTATGAAGATGGGGATTGAGATAAAGGTCACAAGAAAAGCGACCACTGACACCACTAGAATAAGGAGCATTTTGTAGATTTTTCAGTAGAAAGGGTAAAAATCCAAAGCGGACTTTTATGATGCCAGATTGGACTGGCAATACGTTTCATCGCCCACGCAGTAGTATTCCACCCCAGCATATTCTCCGAACTCCTCGTCGAGCTCGTCCAGCAGCGGTTTCTGCGTCTCGCAGTCTGCGCACGTCCTGGGGTAGAAGACCTGCAGGATGGACTGGTTCTCTCCCGGAATGCAGGGCTCGGTGCCCTCCAGCTCGTTCAAAAGATTGAGGACTTCTTGGACATTGGACGCTAATTTGACTCCGCTCTCGTCGTATGTAACCCCCAGAGGTTCGCAGACTTCAGACGGCTGGGCCTTGTTCATAATACAGGTAAGCCTCTTTAGGGAGTCACTCTCCAATCCGGAATCTGTCAGCATGCCCACCTTCTTGTAACCGCAATTCCAGACCACTGTGGGGAAGTTCTTAAGGCTGTATTCGGAGGTCAAAGATGGGTCGTATCCGTCGAACGTCATGTTGAGTTCCGATTGGGTCTCGTTGCTCTCCGCCTCTTCGCTGCCCTCCTCCTCGAAAGCCTCTCCGTTCAAGCTGACCAGCTTTATGTCGAACACCAATGTCTTTCCGGCGAGCGGATGCTCGTCCTCTTCCCCATACCCCTCGCTTGGAGGCACTGTCACAGTCTTCGTCTCGCCCAACTGCATGCCGATTACCGCGTTGTCGAAGCCCTTTATCACCTCTCCGGCCCCTATGGTGAACCCTAGTGGCCCCCTCTGGGCGGAAGTGTCGAAAACCGTCCCGTTTTCAAAGCGCCCGGTGTAGTCCACTTCGACCTTGTCCCCCGGCCCGGCTCCGAGCTGGCTCATCGACGGCTCTTCTTCAGGCCCTTCAGATGTCTCTTCTTCGGAGACCTCAGGCACCTCATCAGGATAGGTAACGCTATATATCTTGACACCTGGGTAGAACTTTCTGGTGTCTTCGTTTAATATCAAAGTGAAGTAATCCATGTCCTTGGCATCAAAGAGATAAAGCTGCGTGAACATGCTGTCCATCCACCGGTCGGGGATGTGAATGAATATCTGTGGTGCGACCACGTTCTCGGACAATCTGATTCCGTATCCCATGTTCTGCAAACGGTCTTTGCCGGACGCCATGACCTCGGTATAGTCGCTGATATCGCAATTGGCCGTTATGAATTTGATATCCTGACTTCCGTCGGCGTACTCCAAGAGCAGGAAGGCGGGATAATCGTTCCCATCTCCATACCTGAGCCCGCTGAAGCCCGTGTAAAGGTATCTCCTGACCGCGGTCTTCCTCTCGCCGTCGTCCACGAAGATTGTGGGTTCCAGTGATGTCGAGAACTCGGGCCGGCATATAGCACCACTCCCGCGCACGAGCTCGTACTGCCCATAAACAGGCGTTCCAGGAGCCCTAAGAAGTTTGGCCGAACCATCCCTGTCTTTGACTACACGCCAATCAAGGGACATCTCGCAGCACTGTGTCGGATTCGGCTCACAGCACATCCTCTGCTCCAATCTTGCCAGTTGGTCGCGTTCGCACACAACACCCTCGGAGCAGACATAACCTTCATCCGTTTTCTCCGCCGCCAATCCATTCTCTACATTCTGGCACAGCTCTCCGACCTCGCAGACGCCGTCGACGGCGGTGTTTCCGTTAGGGTACTGATAATAGTTGGTCCCCAGGAAGGACAACGCCCCTGCTTTCCCTATCAGGGAGTAATCCAGGATTATATACTTGACTTTATACCCGCCGTCCGGGTCCTTCTGGTTCCAGGGCTGTTCCATGAGCCATTTCATACCTTCGGCCTCGGAGGTAGTATTGTAGAAGAACCTGGCTATGCGCATTATATAGCTCTCATCGGCCTGAAGAGGATCTGCTATGACAGTGGCCCTGGAAAGAGCTGTGATGAAGTGCCCGTAGTCCCACCAAGTAAGCACATAATCGCCGTTGATGTACTGGTCGCCGGAGAATTGGCCCGGGTCTATGTTCTCGTCCAGCCATTTCACCCCCTCAAACCAGTTCGGATCAACAGAGGAGGGTCGCTTGATCTGCTTCCAGGCAGATGAGCCCTCGTGGGGGTAGAACGTGGTAAATGGGATGAGTATTATGATTACCAAGAGGGTTATCACCTTCCAGCTGCCCATCTCTTTCCAAGTCGCGGGGAGGATCAAGCCGGCCATAGAGCCTAACAGCAGGAACCCTAAGGATTGTGAGAATGCCAGTCTAGCCTCTACCCAGACGAATTCCATCGCGATTAAGAAGAACACTAAACAAATTATGTAAGCCCTCAGGACTTCGAACATGCGATCCAAGTCCTTGAAAAAATAGTAGACTAGGAGGGGGGGGATCAGTACTGCCATTATCACCGTAAGCGGCTCTGCTATGTTGTATCGTGTGTATCCTACACCGAGTCTGGTTAAAAGATCGCCTCTGGAGAGGGCGGCCTGCTCGGATATCGTCTTGTCAACTAGGAAGTTGTTTATAGATGTCCCGGTTATCCTCCCCAGGGTAGACTGGGGGACGCTCAAGAACCTGTCGACGCCTAGGACGCCTATGGCGATAATCGAGCCTATAATCACTATGACCGCTATTTGTGTGAAATATTTCTTCTCCAATACTGTCTTGGAATCTTCGCCTTTCCAGACCTTCAGTCGAATCAGTTCCGCTAAAAACCCGAGGAAGAGAAGGGCCCCGTATGGTCCCACCTGGCTTAAGTTAATCCGCCCTGGATTTATGAGGGTCATCTCGCCTAGGATGGGTATGGCTCCAGCTATCAGGGCGGCGCGGGTGGTATCCCAGATATCGTATTTGAAGGGTATGCTAATCAATGCGTATAATCCCAGTGCAGTGAAGGGTATCGCATAAAGGAATATCTCGCCTTTCCAGCTAATAGAAGTTATGAAAAATGCTATCCCAGCAAGCAAGCCGTATTTTATGTTATCCCGGCCGGAGGCTTTTATCGCCTTGGCCAGCAAATAGAGGGAGAATATTCCCAGGACCATTCCCATCACATCTTCTTCTACTGCTCCCGCTGCCGACTTGGTGAGCAGGACGGGCATCGTCGCAAAGAAGAAGCCACCCAGCATGCCGCTCTTCCAGTCATTGGTGAGCTCCTTTAAGAAAAAGTACATTATCACAGCTCCGAAAGCCGAAATCAGAATGGGGTAAAGCAATATTACGTCTCGTATCGGGTTGCCAGTCATGAGCGCCAGATAGACATTATAATAATAGGGGAATTTCTGTGGAGCCGGGCGTCCTTCAGGGGGGTATATTGTCAGGTCCTTTTCCGGCACGTCGCCGAGCGTATACAACCTGTCGGCCTGCTTGAAGTGGTAGTATGGGTCGTCCATGGATATCAGATGCCCGGGCGTAGCGCCGGAACCGGGGAGCGCCGGATAGACCCTGAATATGATTGCAGTCAGGGCGATCCCGATGATTATGGCAGTCTGCAGCTTTATGAGCTTGCCGGCCAGCACTACTGCCAGCACCATATACGAGGTCAGGAGTATTATGAGCAGAACGTCACCCGGCGATTGCAGCGCGACGGCCAGCAGCGCCAGACCTATTAGGGCGGGCAGTATGTTCCACTTGTCTTTCTGGATACTTTGCAGGTTGGAGAATGAGAGATAGGTCAAAAGGCCTGCGGAGCCGATAACCACTATGTTGAAGAGTACGGTGGTGACATCATGCCGAATCAGGAGGCTTATCAGCAAGAACACAACTAAGGCAGCCGCTATGGTGACATGCGGAGAGTCCTCGATGAGTTTGAAAACATCCTCTCCGGGCGATCTCTCGTCGTCTTTCTCAGCTTCTGCCATTTTCTATGAGTTCCGAGACGTCTTTTATGACCCGGTCGGGGGTCGTTCGCTTCAGGACGTCCTTGTTATAGTCATTCAGGAGGAACACCGTATGGCACCCCGCCGATTTGCCCGCTTCAACGTCGTAAACCGTGTCGCCGACGAAGACCGAATTGTCCGGCGACACCTTGAGTATCCTCAAGGCGTTCGTAACCGGCTCGTGATGCGGCTTCTTCCTCTTGGCGTCCTCTTCACCTATGAGGACATCGAAATAATCATATATGCCCGTCTGGCGAAGCGTCTCGGATATTACATCGCGCGGAGACGTGCTCACAACCCCCAGTTTGCATCCCTCCGATTTCAGACGCTCTAAAGTTAGAGGTACATTCTTAAAAACCTCGACCTTCTCCAGGTTGCGGAGCCAATGCTTCTCGAAATCCTTCAGGACCTTGCGATGGTCCTTCTCGGAGCTTATTCCCAAAAGGCGCGATATGGTAGAATCCACGGGCTTTCCGAAGAGTTTTTTGTCGAAATCCCTCTTTGTCAGGGCTGATTTATCGTTCTGTTTCAAGGCGGCATTGAACGACTCGTAGATTAGGTCGAAGGTGTCTACTAGGGTGCCGTCCATGTCAAAGAGAAAGGCTTTATGCATGTTAGCTCAAATTTACGGGATTTTAGCAAGGCAACATATAAATAAGTCGTTAGAAGATGCGCATAGCCGTAATCGACAAGGGCAGGTGCAGGCCGAAGGTGTGCGGTCTTCTCTGCCAGAGGATGTGCCCCAGGGTGAGGAGCGGTGACGAGACCATAATCGTCGATGAGGACACTGGAAAGCCTGTGATACAGGAGGACCTATGCGTGGGCTGCGGCATCTGCGTGAGCAAGTGCCCGTTCGATGCCATAATCGTGACCAACACTCCGGAGGAGACGGGCGTCCTGACACACCAGTACGGCAGGAACGGCTTCCGGCTTTATGGCCTGCCGGTGCCGAAAGAGGGGAACGTCGTGGGGATAATCGGTGTCAACGGGATAGGGAAAAGCACGGCCGTGAAGATACTGAGCGGTCAGATAAAGCCCAATCTTGGAGAACTGGAAGGGGAGCTATCATGGGGTGAAGTCATAAAAAGATACAGGGGCAACGAGGTGCAGAATTATCTGGAAGCTTTGTCTTCCGGTGAGGAAAAGGCGGTCTACAAGCCACAATACGTGGACGGTCTTGCCAAGATGGGCGGCACTGTAAAAGAGCTCTTGGAGAAGGTCTCGAAGAGCTGGTCAGGCATGGCCGAAGAGCTGGAGTTGGAAATGATTATAGATAGGAACGTCAAGGATTTGAGCGGGGGGGAGCTCCAGAGGGTGGCTATCGCGATAGCGCTGTTGAGGGATGTGGGCCTCTATTTCTTCGACGAACCCACGTCCTATCTTGACATCTCTCAGCGACTCAAAGTGGCTAGGAGGATACGCGAGCTGGCCGAATCGGGGAAATCGGCTATAGTAGTCGAGCACGACTTGATAGTATTGGATTACCTCTCAGACTATGTCCATATCGCATTCGGCGAAAAGACCGCTTTTGGTATATTGTCCCAGCTGAAGAAGACGCGAGTCGGCATAAATGAGTATTTGAAGGGGAATCTGAAGAGTGAGAATGTGAGGATGAGGGCCGAGGAGATAATCTTCGAGGAGACGGGCACCGACAAGTTCAAAAGCGAAGACCTTCTCTGCACATACCCCAAAATCGAGAAAAAATATGAAGGTTTCGGGTTGGAGGTCGGGCCAGGGGAGCTCTATAAGGGGTCGGTCGTGGGGATAGTGGGACCCAATGCGACGGGCAAGACGACTATGATGAGGGTGCTGGTTGGTGAAGAGGAAAACGACGCTGAAGAGGTGGAGCTGAATCTGAAGCTTTCGTACAAACCCCAGTACCTCAAGCCTGTGGATAAGAGTGTGAGAGAGGTCCTGACTGCGGTTAGCAAAGACCTCTACAAGTCGCATTACAAGACCGACGTGCTCGAGCCCCTGGAGCTGGAGGGGCTGCTGGACCACAACGTGAAGGAGTTGAGCGGGGGGGAGCTCCAGAGGGTGGCGATAGCCGAATGCCTGTCTAGAGGGGCTGACATATACTTCTTGGATGAACCTTCGGCTTATCTAGACGTGGAGCAGAGGCTGAGGGTGGCTAAGATAATACGCAAGAAGATGGAGAATGAGAAGAAGAGCGCCATGGTCATCGACCACGACATCGGATTCATAGATTACATCTCCGACAACATCATGGTCTTCTCTGGAGAGCCCAGCGTCAGCGGCAAGGCAGGAAAGCCTATGGGTCTGAGAGAGGGCATGAACAGTTTTCTGAAAGACATGGGCGTGACCTTCCGCCGGGATGAGGAAACTCGAAGACCCAGAGCCAACAAGCCCGGGTCTCAGAAAGACAAGGAGCAGCGGTCCAGAGGCGAATATTATTACGATTGATTACTTGCTCTACTGCTGCTTTTTCTCGGAGGGTTTCTTCTCCATATATCCGCATTTGCCGCAGCTGTACCTGTCCTTGTGCTCGGCCATGAAGATGCCCGGGCCGCATTTTGGGCACATCCGGCTCTTCCTCTTAAGGGTGTCTCCCTCGACCTCATAGGCTTCGTGCTTCTTCTGGACCTTCTTTTCCTTTACTTTTTCTGCCATCTTTATTCTGATTTGCCCCCCTCGTCTTCTTCGGGCGGCTTCTCCGAGGATTCCTCTCCGGCATCTGCCTTCGGTTTCTTATCCTCTGCCGTCTTTTCTTCGGGTTTTTCTTCCTTTTTCTCTTCAGGCTTCGGCTCTTGTTTCTGCTCCGCCGGAGCTTTCTCCGCAGGGGCCTCTTCACCTTCTTTCTTCTCTTTTGCGTCCCTCTCGCTCCTGTAGGCGAGCTCGACTTTTTCCATCACCTTCCCGTCGTCATATGCCTTGGCCCTGCCGGTGACCACGTTGTAGCCAGTTCGCTGTTCGACGACGTCTATGACCACCATGTCATCCTTGGCCTTCAGCTTCTTGGCGAGTTCGGATTTGAGGTCGGCCCGGGCAGGAGTCAATCTTCCCTGTATCTCGAACTGGATCTCCCTTCTGCCTAGGAGGGGGTTCTTCTTCTCGCTCGTAATCTCGATGTTCATTTTTTGAAACGTGAAAGTATGTCTCTGAAAACGGCCCTTATTTTTGGACCGACGACTATTAAAATGGCCCCCTTGTCGGGCGGGTGGCCGTAGACGACCCTCGAACCGTCCGGGGCGTTGAGAACCACGGGGATTGTCAAGAGGTCCTCTTCGCCGTCGACTAGTATTGATGCGCGCTCTTCGCCCAGTGAGGCGTTTATGGCATCCCAGGCTTCCCGAGTTATCGTGGCGGGGGGGTTCTCGATATTCGTCGGGGTTGCGTAATTTTCCAGCATATGCTCGGAATCGCTGCCGGACGGATGGCGCTCCACCTTCCTGTCCCATATTATCAAATTGGGGGATACGCCGTTTTCTATCAGGCATGTGGAAACGGAATCACCGACCGATATCAGCGGCTTTTCGCTCCCGCCGGATTTTAGCTCCTCGGCGATCTTGGAGCATTCCAAGACCTCGCCGAACGGCTTCTTCAGTTCGCTTCTGAGCGAGTCGGGAAGACGGAGGTTCTGGTCTATGCTGATCATATCTTAAGCGCGTAGATGCCCTTGAGTTTGACATCCATCTCGTCGGCGATTCTGCTCTTCTCGGGATCGGTTATGGCGACCTTCCCGCTCCAGTCGCGGGTGAGGTCTATGCCGCAGGACGGGCACCTCTGAGCCTCGTGGTAAACCCTCCCGCATTTCGTGCATGCAAGGTCCATTATTTCTTATTCTCCTTTTTAGATTTTCCGGCCGGTTTGGTTTTCTTCGTTGTCTTTTTGGAGTCGGCCTCCAGCCACTCGGGCGTGCCCAGGCCGGGTTGCCTCATGGTGAGGCCTATCTTCGTGTCCAGCAGGGTGGACTTCTTGCTGATCGTGACCACCCTCGCGCGCACCTTGTCGCCCAGTTTGAGGTTCCGCTTGGACTCCTTGCCGTTGAACTGCTGCTCCTTCTCGTTGTAGTTGACGAAGTCCTCCATTATCTGGGAGACGTGCACCAGCCCGTCTATGGGGCCTATCGAGATGAAAGCGCCGAACTCGGCTATTTCCTTGAACTCGCCTTCGACAATCTCCTGTAGCTTGGGCTTGTATGTCAGCATGGTGAACTTGGTGTCGTAATAGGCGCCGCCGTCACCCGGGACAAGGTAGCTGTCGCCTATCTCCTTGACGTCTATCGCCGCCACTATTATCCCCATGTCGGAGTCTATGCGGCCCACATACTCCTTGTCGAGTATCTCCTTCATGCTCTTCACGGGATCCAGGCCGAACATGTTCGGGGGGACCCTCACCGAATCGCGCAGTTCAATCTTGTAGTACATTTTATGATGGTTTATTCTAGGAAGAATAAGCGATTAATTAGACGTAAATCGTTTAAAAATAAAGAAGTGGTGAGAAAGTGCTCATGCAGGCGGGTTTATGCCCACCACGGTTATCTCGAAGACCAGAGTCTTCCCGGCCATGGGATGGGGGCCGCTCCTGCCGTATGCCTCCTCCGGGGGGGTCACTTCCTTGGTCTCGCCCATCTTCATGCCGATAACCGCCCTGTCGAAGCCGGGGATGACCTGCCCAGAGCCCACTGTGAACATCAGGGGCTCCCTGCCCTCGGAAGAGTCGAAAACTTCCCCGTCCTCGAACCTGCCCACATAATCCACCTCGACCGTGTCGCCATCTTTGACTTTCGGGTCCATTTTGGAAGATAAAAGGCGCAGGCGAGCTACGCAACGGCGATGAACACGCCCACGAAGACAATCGACACCATGCTCATCAGCTTGATGAGTATGTTCAGACTCGGCCCGGAGGTGTCCTTGAACGGGTCTCCGACCGTGTCGCCGACGACCGCCGCCTTGTGGTTGCTGCTGCCCTTGCCGCCGAGGGCGCCCGCCTCGATGTATTTCTTGGCGTTGTCCCATGCGCCGCCCGCGTTGGCCATGAAGACCGCCATCACGAAGCCCGTTACCAGGGCCCCCGCCAGAAGGGCGACCACGGAAGCCGGTCCGAGCAGCAAACCGACTGCTATGGGAGCGATTATCGCCAACAGGGAGGGAAGCACCATCTCGCGCTGGGCGGATTTGGTGGCTATCTCGACGCAGGTCTTGTAGTCTGGTTTCGCCTTGCCCTCCATCAGCCCCTTGATCTCTCTGAACTGGCGCCGCACTTCCTCGACTATCCCGCCTGCTGCGCGCCCGACTGCGCTCATCGTCATGGACGAGAACAGGAATGGGAGCATGCCGCCGATGAACAAGCCTATTATCACCATGGGGTTGGTCAGTGAGAGGTCCAAGACTACGGTCTTCCCCATCTCTCCGGCCACCCGGCCTATCTCGTTCTGGAACGCGACAAGAAGGGCCAGGGCCGTCAGGGCCGCCGAGCCTATGGCGAAGCCCTTGCCTGTGGCGGCCGTGGTGTTGCCCAGTGAGTCGAGGGCGTCCGTCTTCTTCCTGACCTTCTCACCCAACCCGGCCATCTCCGCTATGCCTCCGGCGTTGTCGGCTACCGGGCCGTACGCGTCGGTGGCCAGCGTTATGCCGAGTGTGGACAGCATGCCCACCGCGGCTATGCCGATGCCGTACAGTCCCATCGCGACGTTAGCCGAGCCGCCGGCGAGCAGGAAGGCAGCCATTATGCCGCCGCAGACGGTTATCACCGGGACCCATGTCGACTTCATGCCGGCGGCCAGCCCGCCGATTATTATCGTGGCCGGCCCGGTCTTGGACTCCTCAGCCAGGGCCTTGGTAGGCCCGTACTCGGCAGAGGTGTAGTATTCTGTGGAGAACCCGATTATGATCCCGGCTACAAGGCCCGACAGCACCGCGAAGAACACGCCGATGTTGGCGTCGCCCAGAGTCTGCTGAACTACTAAGAAGGATACTATTGCCGTGAGCACGGCAGCACCCCATATTCCTCTTCTCAGAGCCCATAGGAGAGAGCTCTGCGAAGCGTCCTCGCTGGCCTTTATGAAGAAGGTCCCTATCACCGAGCAGATGATGCCGACCGATGCTATCACCAGCGGCAGGGTCACCGCGTTGAAGAGCAGGTCGGAGCCTATGAAGGCGACCGCGGCAAGGGACATCGCAGCTATGAGGGAGCCGAGATAAGACTCGTAAAGGTCGGCGCCCATGCCGGCGACGTCGCCCACATTGTCGCCCACATTGTCGGCTATTACCCCCGGATTCCTCGGGTCGTCTTCCGGTATTCCGGCTTCGACCTTTCCGACCAGGTCGGCGCCCACGTCAGCAGCCTTGGTGTATATCCCGCCGCCCACTCTGGCGAACAGCGCCATGGAAGAGGCGCCCATGCCGAATGACAGCATCACCGAGGCCATCTGCTCTATGGGCATCCCCTGGGATGAGAGTATGGCGTACCAGAGCAGAACCTGCAAGAGGGCCAGCCCCACGACGGACAAGCCCATCACCGCGCCCGCGGAGAAGGCTACTCTGAGGCCGGAATTGAGCGATTTCTCGGCCGCGTTGGCCGTCCGCCCGTTGGATTTTGTCGCTATAGTCATGCCGACATAACCCGCCAAGGCGGAGAGCATGCCGCCGCTCAAAAAGGCGAAGGGTACGTATATGCTCATTATCTTGTCGTCTGCGAGTGCCAGCGCAAGCAGTATCACGAAAACCGCCGCGAAGAATATCGCCAGAGTCTTATACTGCTGCGACAGGTAAGCCTTCGCGCCGGAGTGTATGGCGGCGGATATCTCGCGTATCTTCACCGTCCCTTCATCCTCCCTGAGGACCCGCATGGCCAGATAGGCCGCGAACCCCAGGGCCAGAAACATGCCGATTGGAGTCAACCAGAAAAGATTCATATTCTCACCTAGATTATTGTATTTAGGATTGGGAATTTAATGTGCGCAGGATAAAAAGCTTATGGTACGAATTTCACAGGAGCCTGATGATTCCGCAAATGCGCCCTTCATTCCGTCTCCAGGACACTTCGGTTCCTGACGAAGATTGTTTTGACTTTGGCCTTCCTGAGCCGTTTCCGCAAATCGGAGTCGTTGGTGGCGACTATAACATCTTCGCGGCTCCTGGTGTAGTCGAGTATGGCGTCATCGCCCTTGCCGGGCGCTTCTTCGACGTCTATGTTGCGCGCAAGGTGCACTGCCAGCCGGGCCGCGCTCTTGTCGTCGCCCTTGCCGGTGCGCGCAAGCTTCTCCAACTCTTCCTTGACCGGCTTGATGGTCATCATCTGGTAGGGCTCCTGCATCACGCGGTCCAGCTCGGACATTATGTTCACCCCCAGTTGGAAAGGGACCAGAAAGAAGTTCGTGTCCAGGAGAATCTTTTTCATATCTAATTAATAAGGTATGGGCAAAAAATGCCAAAGGCAAACAAAGGGAGAGAAAATCCAAAGGAGCATGTCTGCGTCAGGTGTGGCGCGATATGCTGCAGACCCGGCACTGTTGGAAGCCGCGGCATACACATACAGCCGCATGAGCATGAGGTCAGAGAGGCCGCGCGCAGAAGAGGGGTATTGAGAGATCCTGGAACTATTGATCTGAAGGGCGAACTCTGCGCCGCCCTGCAGGGGAAAAGATGCACCATACATGACAACAAGCCCTTGGTTTGTAAAGTCCATCCCTTTGATGCGATACGGCCAGGGATGCCTCTCTTCAAGGCGAGTGGTGGTTGTTTGGGTGTTGAGGAATTAGTAGCCAATAACCCCAAAAGCCTTGTGGCCATGAGGGGCAGGCTCTTTCTGAAGACAAAGGATGTCCTAAAGGATGAGATGTTGGGGGAATCGCTCAGGCATGCCATGTCTGCAGAAGGCGTAAGAAGACCTTTTGACATGATATGGTTGGAGAATATCACCGAGAGTTGGTTAGAAAACCCTGCAATCACCACAAGGATTCGTGAGTTGGAATCAGAAGGGCATAAGTTTAAGTGGAAACATTATGGGTCGAAGGGATTGTAAAGTTATTCTTGAAGCTTCCTCGCAATCGTTATGAACCCGGTATGGCCAATCATCCTCGTCTTCGGTCGGCAGCGCTGGTCGCTGACCTCCCAGTCGCGGAGGATTGTCTCGATGGTGTTGGCCTCTTGGAATTGCTTCGGCAGCTGCGTGGCGAAGCGCTTGACCTGCTCTATGGATGGCGAATAGGAGACCAAATAGCCTCCGAACCTCAATGCGCGCGCGGCATGCTCCGCCGCCTTCCAGGGCTCCGGGAGGTCGAGTATCACGGCATCGACTTCCCTCTCATCCATGCCCTCGTAGATGTCCTTTGATTTGAGCTCCACGACCATGTCCAGTCCCGCTTCCTCAAGGTGCGCGCGGGCTTCTTTCTGGTGCTCCTCTCTGATTTCATAGGAGTAGACCCTGCCCTCCGGCCGGACCGCGTTCGCGAGCATTAAGGTCAAACCGGCCACGCCGGTCCCGGCCTCGACGACCCGGGCTCCGCTGGAAAGGCCGGTCAGTCCGATTATCATAGCCGCATCTTTGGGATATACTATCTGCGCGCGTTTGGGCATCTTCTCTATGAAGTCGATTATGGATGGTTTCAGCACGAAGAATTTCTTCCCCTTGTGGGTCTGTACGGTCCCGGAGTAATTGACCTGCTTCAACTCCGGCTGTTTGATGACGCCGCCGTGGGTGTGGAGGTCCTTGCCCTCCTCGACCAGCTGGCGCTTGCCCTTCTTGTCTATCAGAAGACGTTTCATGTATCTTTAGCCGGGAACTGAATAAAACTACCAACGCTTCTCGAAGCCCAGCTCCCTGTCAATCTCCGAGGCTATCCTGCGCATCTTCTCGAATATCCTCTCAGAGTCGCGCATCATGTCCTCGATGGTCTCCTCAAGAGACGGCTGGCGGAGGACGTAGCGCCTGCCAGGGGCGCGCGCAACAAGGCCTGAGCTGTAGAACTTCTTCATGTGGAAAAGCACGGTTCCGCGCGCGAGGTTAAGTTGGTCGGCTATCTCAGTCGAAGTCTTGGGCTCGCCCTCTATCGAGGATTTGACCAGTATCCTGAAAATCTTGTAGGCGGACTTCTCAGAGTCCTTCTTGGTGAACAGGCTCAGGGAGCGGCACAGCCACTCGATGTCGTCCTCCTCATCGGATTTCGCAGGCGGACGAAGGTCTTGCAGCCGTATTTTTCTTTTTGCTTCGGTCATGTTAAACGTAAGCTTTTTATAGGTATCCTTTCAAAAGTTAACAGTTTATTGTTT